>NZ_JBSHNP010000146.1:0-82789 GCF_053604675.1 Lacinutrix salivirga | reverse complement strand
ATTTTGTTTCGTTTTTTAGTTGTTACACGGTTTTTCTTTAATATTATTTATAGCATTAGCATTATAAGTTACTCTTGTAAAATCGTTAAAATTTTCATCAGTTTTATACATAGTTGCTCCCATATTTGCTTCATCCATAAATTGTAAAAAGGCAGCTAATACAATATTGTTATCTGTATTTGTCTTTTTTATTGATGCGTCATCATCCTCATAAAATTTCTTTTTTAATCTTTCCCATTCAGCTTTTTTATCCAACCATTCCAAAGCTAACTCAGTATTGGTAATATTTGGCGGTTCAGGATTTAAAACATAATTAAAGGCTTCCAAAAACCGTGCCTTATTATTTATAGTTAGTGCATAGTGTGTTCCTTTTCCTGTCGATAAAAAGGTAACAAATTTTCTATGGTCTAAATAGTCATTGTTTAAAAGTTCTGCAATACCTACTAAATCATCAATAGTAAATACCGAATATGTGTCACCCTCTAGTGTGGTAGTAGTTTCGTAATGATAGTGCGCAAAGGCTTCATAATCTTCACTTGGGTTATCTAACAATCTAACTTCTGGTTCGCCAGGTGTACCTTGATCTGTAATTATAATTGGTTCGTTTTCAAACTTACTTATTGATTTTTCGTAATCTATATTGGTTTGATCATTAAGACTTAATAGAAAAGTTTTAAAATTTGGATTATTATCTAGGAAATTATTAATTTTCCTGCATTCTCTTTTATTACCAAAATCATCTAAAGGCACAATTACCACATCTTCTTCCTCTTCTTCAGTTGTGTCAGTATCTCCAGTATTACCATTTCCACCAGTAGTTGTGTCGTTTGGATTGTAATCTTCACTACTTGTAGTTCCGCCATTGGAATCTGGACAACCTTGGTCTACCCAACCACCACCAGTACAATTAATGCTAGGTCCGCCAGGTTTATTAAGGTATGCGCATTCCAGCCATTCTCCTTTTCCAATGATATGTTTTCCAGTACCAATACAAGGAGTATCTACACAAACAGGATCTTCATATTCAACTATGGAGGCACAACTTCCTCTACTGTATATTAAACTATTATCATCAATGGTTTGTATTGTTGCATTTTCAATATCATATTCAAATTCGAAAGAGTCCAGTAATGTATATGTTACTAAATATTGTACTGATGTAGTATCGTTGTAAATAGTATAAACGTAATTCTCTAAAATAGCTTGATTATTACTACCTCTTTCAACAATAAATGTATAACTTTTATAAGTAGCTGTTTCAATTTGTTGTATTAAAGTGGTGTCTATACTAAACCCATATTCATTAGAATAAATAGTACGAGAAGAATAATTGTTTCTGCTTTTATCTTTAACAAACTTATTTAAAATCGTTTTTAAATTGTTGTTAGTTTTTAAAAGGTTTCCACCATTAGTAACTGTTGCTTTTAGGTTAGGTGGTTTTTTAGATGTTTCTAGGTCAAACTCATTAAAATTATCTTTTTGACAATTAACGAGTAATAGAGAAATTCCAAAGAGTAGAATTCCAATTTTCAGATAGTTTTTCATTCGGTATTTTTTCATAAGTACAAACAGGTTTTTAAATTTAGTTAAAATATTGGCTGGTTAGCCTAAAAATTAACCACAATGTGCTCTTAATATCAAACGTTGCAATAACCAGTCAAGCTGGTCACAGGTGTTTTATATCATTCGTTAAACGAAGCTAGCAATTTTTAAATTTAGATACAAACCAAATTAGAAAGCTAATTTTAAGAGGTTTTAGAGGTAAAACTATTCTCTAATTTTCTTTTTACGAAGTTCAAAATTCTGACCTAAATAGACTTTACGCACCATCGTATCGTTAGCTAATTCTTCTGGCTCACCAGCTTTTAGTATGCTACCTTCAAACATTAAATAGGTTCGGTCTGTAATGGCTAAAGTTTCTTGTACGTTATGGTCTGTAATAAGAATTCCAATGTTCTTTTTAGTCAATTGCGCGATAATACGTTGGATATCTTCTACTGCAACAGGATCGACGCCTGCAAAAGGTTCATCTAATAAAATAAAATTGGGATCTGTGGCTAAAGCACGCGCAATTTCTGTACGACGACGCTCTCCACCAGACAATAAATCGCCTCTACTTTTACGTATGTGTCCTAAACTAAACTCATCGATTAGTGATTCCATTTTATGTTCCTGCTCTTTTTTGCTAAGCTTCGTCATTTGTAGAACACTCAAAATATTATCTTCAATACTTAGTTTTCTAAATACTGATGCTTCTTGTGCTAAATACCCAATTCCGTTTTGCGCACGTTTGTACATTGGGAATTTTGTAATTTCAGTATTATCCAGAAAAATGTTACCTCCATTAGGTTTTATTAATCCAACAATCATATAAAAAGAAGTAGTTTTTCCTGCTCCATTTGGTCCTAAAAGACCAACAATTTCTCCTTGGTTAACTTCCAAAGACACTCCTTTTACTACTTGTCGTCCGTTATAGGACTTCATTAAATTTTCGGCTCTAAGCTGCATATGTTTTATACTGAATGCTAAAAATAGTAAAATACTATAGACTTAAGGACTTACTATTCATTTTTATAAAAAGTTTAACCTTGCTTATTTTTTTAAGTTCACCTCTTTCTTTTTCTGATTTCTAATCACCACCTTAGAGATATAAATACTTATTTGGTATAATATAATTACAGGTATTGCAACAATAACTTGACTTGCAATGTCTGGAGGTGTAATTATTGCAGAAACTATTAAAACCACTACTAAAGCGTGTTTTCTGTAGGTTTTTAAAAACTCTGGTGTTACTAAACCAACCTTAGTTAAAAAGTAAATAATTATTGGTAACTCAAAAATTAAACCTCCAGCAACTACTACAGAACGCAGTAAAGCAATATAAGAGGATATTGTTGGATTGGCAGCAATATCGTCTCCAGGAATAAGGACATAGCCACCTAAAAAGTTAACAGATAAAGGCGCAATAATATAATAACCAAAAAGGACACCAATAAAAAACAGAAGCGAGCCACTAAAAATAAACCAACGCGAATGTTTACGTTCATTATCGTAAAGTGCAGGTTTTATAAAACGCCAAACTTCCCAAAGTATATAAGGAAAGGCAATAATAAACCCAATGGTTATAGAGGTCCAGATGTGAATGGAAAACTTATCTGCCATACCTGTAGTTATAATGGTAAATGGCATTTCCGAGACACATAAACTTTCATCCAAACCTAAAGATTTAGAAATATTACATAATATGCGATAGGTTATAAAATTTGGATCTTTAGGTCCATTAATTAAACTTCCAAACACATAGGTTTTATTTAAAAACGCAACTATTCCACCAACAAATACAGCAATAGTAATGCGTATTAAGTGCCAACGTAACGCTTCTAGATGGTCTAAAAAAGACATTTCTTTTTCCTGTACTTTCTTTTTCGCCATTATATAATACCTTCTCTAATTAAATCGTGAACATGAATAATGCCAGCATAATTCCCGTTATTTTCTACTAGCAGTTGAGAGATTCCGTAGGTTTCAATCACTTCTTTAGCATCAACAGCCATAGCATCTTCTTCAATACGTTTTGGGCTTTTGCTCATAATATCTTTAGCAGTTAAGCCTTTAAAATCATCAACTTTTACTAGCATTCTACGTAAATCGCCATCTGTAATAATTCCAACAACTTTGTTATGTTCTACAACTGCAGTCACACCTAGCATCTTTTCAGAAATTTCAATAATTACCTCTTTAATACTAGTGTCTGGAGCTACTTGTGGCTTCATATTTACCGACGACATATCGTGAACTCTTAAATATAATTTTTTTCCTAAAGCGCCTCCAGGATGATACTTTGCAAAATCCTTGCTCGAAAATCCACGCAGTTCTAACAAACAAACAGCAAGCGCATCGCCAATAACTAGTTGTGCAGTTGTACTTGTAGTTGGTGCTAAGTTATTTGGGCAAGCTTCCTTTTCAACAAAAGTATTTAAAACATAATCGGCTTGTTTGCCTAAAAACGAATCGATATTACCTGTTATAGCAATCATTTTATTATTTGCGTTTTTAATAAGCGGAACCAATACTTTTATTTCTGGAGTGTTTCCGCTTTTAGAAATACACATTACCACATCGTCTTCCAATATTAACCCTAAATCGCCATGTATAGCATCTGCAGCATGCATAAATATAGAAGGTGTGCCTGTAGAATTTAAAGTCGCTACAATTTTATTAGCGATTATAGCGCTTTTTCCAATACCTGTAATGACCAATCTACCCTTAGATTTATAGATAAGTTGTACAGCTTCAGCAAAATCGGAGGTTATAAAACCCGATAAATTTAAAATCGATTGTCCTTCTAAAGCGATGGTTTTTTTTGCTGTTTCAAGTATAGAATCTAATGTGTTCAAAACTTATGTTTTTTAGAGTTGATATGTTCTAAAATATTTTACTATCTTTAAACTATATCAAAATGCTATTGTTTGATTAAAATATAATTGCTACAAAGCTAGCGAAAAATTAAAAAGGAAGTTTTAAATTCACAATGAAATATTATAGTAATATTTTAAATTAACCTGCGTTTAAAACAACATAAAAAATATACTTTTGGGAGATATAGTGAAAGCTGATATTCATGCTGAATTAAAAAAATATTTCGGATTCAGCCAATTTAAAGGACTACAAGAACCAGTTATTAAAAGCATTTTAGCAAAAGACAATACATTTGTCATTATGCCAACAGGAGGTGGAAAATCCTTATGTTACCAATTACCTGCACTTATGCAAGAAGGTACAGCAATAGTTGTATCGCCTTTAATTGCATTAATGAAAAATCAGGTAGATGCTATTAGAGGCCTCTCTAATACAGAAGGTATTGCTCACGTGCTCAACTCGTCTTTAAACAAAACCGAAATTAAAAAAGTTAAACAAGATATTGTTGATGGTGTAACCAAGTTGCTTTACGTCGCTCCAGAATCCTTAACTAAAGAAGAGAATGTGGAGTTTTTAAGAACAGTAACTATCTCTTTTTTAGCAGTGGACGAAGCTCATTGTATTAGTGAATGGGGACACGATTTTAGACCAGAATACAGAAATTTAAGACACATATTAAAACGTATTGGAGACAATATTCCAATTATAGGTCTTACTGCAACTGCCACACCAAAAGTACAGGAAGATATACTTAAAAACTTAGGAATTACTGATGCTACAACCTTTAAAGCGTCTTTTAATAGACCAAATTTATACTACGAAATACGTCCAAAAACAAAATCTGTAGATGCAGATATTATTCGTTTTATTAAACAGAATGATGGAAAATCTGGTATTGTATATTGTTTAAGTAGAAAACGCGTTGAAGAATTATCGCAAGTTCTACAAGTAAACGGAGTAAATGCAGTGCCTTATCATGCTGGTTTAGATGCCAAAACACGAGTGAAACATCAAGATATGTTTTTAATGGAAGATGCAGATGTTGTTGTCGCTACCATTGCTTTTGGTATGGGAATTGACAAACCAGATGTACGTTTTGTAATCCACCATGACATTCCAAAAAGTATAGAAAGTTATTACCAGGAAACTGGTCGCGCAGGACGCGATGGAGGCGAAGGTCATTGTTTAGCATTCTACGCGTATAAAGATATCGAAAAGTTAGAAAAATTTATGTCTGGTAAACCTGTTGCAGAGCAGGAAATAGGTAATGCATTATTGCAAGAAGTGGTTGCTTTTGCCGAAACGTCTATATCACGACGCAAATTTATACTGCATTATTTTGGTGAAGAGTTTGATAACGAGACAGGAGAAGGTGGAGATATGGACGATAATATGCGCCATCCAAAACCACAACACGAAGCTCAAAACGAAGCCAAACTGGTTTTAGAAACGGTTAAAAAAACCAACGATAAGTACAAGTCTAAAGATTTGGTAAATGTAATTGTTGGTAGTGCTAATGCATTAATAAAATCTCATAAAACCGACGAGCTTCCTTTTTTTGGTAAAGGGAAAGATAGAGAAAAAAGCTATTGGATGGCATTAATTCGTCAATTATTAGTGGCTGGATACTTAAGAAAAGATATTGAAACCTATGGTGTTATTAAATTAACAGACGAAGGTGCAAAATTTATTACATCGCCAAGCTCATTTATGATGACTGAAGATCATAAATTCGACGACTCGCAAGACGATAATATTATCACTGCTTCAAAAAGTGGTGGAGGATCTGTAGATGCAGCTTTAATGAGTATGCTTAAAGATTTACGTAAAAGCAACGCCAAAAAATTAGGCGTGCCTCCTTTTGTGATTTTTCAAGATCCCTCTCTAGAGGATATGGCATTAAAATATCCAATTACTTTAGACGAACTAAGTAATGTTCATGGAGTAGGAGAAGGAAAAGCCAAAAAATATGGTAAAGATTTTATAGCCTTAATAGAGCGCTATGTCGAAGATAATGATATTACAAGACCAGACGATTTAGTGGTAAAATCTACTGGAAGCAATTCTGCTTTAAAACTATATATCATTCAAAATGTAGATAGAAAATTACCTTTAGACGACATCGCATCTGCTAAAGGAATGGAAATGGCTGCATTTATAAAAGAAATGGAAGCGATTGTCTTTTCTGGTACTAAACTTAATATCGATTATTATTTACAAGATATTTTAGACGAAGACCAACAAGAAGAAATCCATGAGTATTTTATGGAATCGGAAACCGATAAAATTGACGTTGCTATTGAAGAATTTGATGGTGATTACGACGATGAAGAACTCCGTTTGTATCGTATAAAATTTATTAGTGAAGTGGCTAATTAGGTAGTGTTCAGTATTCAGTGAGCAGTGAGCAGTAAGCAGTAAGCAGTGTTCAGTAAGCAGTGTTCAGTAAGCAGTATTATTGATAATTGGTAACTGATTTGGTAACTGATAACTGATAACTGATAATTGATAACTGATAATTGATAACTGTTATTCCTCTTCTCCAGTATTATAAACAGTAAATACTATGTCTTGTTTCTTTAGTTTTAGTGTTAATTGTTTCATTGTAGAGCGTTTTAAGCCTTCAACAGCTTCTTTTTCAATTTCAAAATCAATATTAGTAACGTGTGCATTTAGTGGTTTTGCTTCATTAGATTCTAATTCTGGCATGTCAGAGTTTAGCTTTAAAGTATAATCATTCCCTTCAATAATTAATTGCGCGCCTTCCTTTGTTTTCGTTTTTAAACTTCCAATTATTGCAGTTTGTAAAAAATAATAACCACCAAGTTCGTTATATCCAGCATACATAACATTACTATTAGAAATGGCTAGAGGTTCGTTTTCGCCAGCTTCAATTATAGCAGTTACATAGTTATCGTCTTCAAGTGCTTCTTCATTATGTTTGTTACCAAATAGTTTTCCTAAAATTCCCATGCTTCATTTTTAAATATTTTCAAATCTAAACAAATTCATCTTTAAACCTAAATTCAATTATTAATTAATTGAAAAATGTATTTAAATCTTAAAGCATAATTATAGGTCACCTTGAGCGCAGTCAAAAGATTTTAATGTATAATAATAATGAGGTTTCGACTGCGCTCAACCAGACAAAGGAGTAACTTACCGAACTTTAAAAATTCAACTAATTATTAGCGAAACATAAAATCGTGACTTGTAATTCGGAAATCTCAAATCATTCCTTATCTTTGCACCTCATTAAAAAACAATACAATGCAAGACGGTTTATACGCAAAATTTAATACTAATAAAGGGACAGTTTTAGTCAATTTAGAGTTTGAAAAAACACCAGGAACAGTTGGTAACTTTGTCGCTTTAGCAGAAGGAAACATGGAAAACGATGTAAAGCCACAAGGAACGCCTTACTACGATGGATTAAAATTTCATAGAGTGATACAAGATTTTATGATTCAAGGTGGTTGTCCTCAAAGTACAGGAACAGGAAATCCTGGTTATAAGTTTGACGATGAGTTTCATCCAGAATTAAAGCACGATGGACCAGGAGTATTATCTATGGCAAACGCAGGACCTGGAACTAATGGAAGTCAGTTTTTTATCACTCACGTCGCAACAGACTGGTTAGATGGTAACCATACTGTATTTGGTAAAGTTGTTGAAGGACAAGATGTTGTAGATGCTATCGCTCAAGGTGACGAAATTGAAACTTTAGAAATTGTTAGAGTTGGCGAAGCTGCAGAACAATTTAATGCTATTGAAGCATTTAGAACTTTCGAAGGTGCACGCGAAAAAAGAATAGCTGCAGAGCGCGAAGCAAAAGCTGCTGAGTTAGACAAATATGCTGCAGGTTTTGATGCTACAGAAAGTGGATTACGCTATAAAGTGCTTCAAAAAGGAGATGGACCAAAAGCAGAAAAAGGAAAAACAGTATCTGTACACTACAAAGGCACATTAACCGATGGAACTGTATTTGATTCTTCGTACAAAAGAAACCAGCCAATTGATTTTCAATTAGGAGTAGGTCAAGTCATTTCTGGTTGGGACGAAGGGATTCAACTCCTACAAGTAGGTGACAAAGCACGTTTTGTAATACCTAGCGATTTAGGTTATGGCGCACGAGGTGCAGGAGGCGCAATTCCGCCAGATGCTACTTTAATTTTTGATGTAGAACTTATGGGAGTGCAATAAATACACTACAATTAAGTAACAAATTTATATTTAAAACGTCTCATAGTTATGAGGCGTTTTTTTATACGCAACATTTATTATTTTTGAAATACCAATCCAAACCAACCAACGCATTCACTATGAAAATTAAAAATTATCTTTCCGCACTAGTACTACTCTTAGTGTTTAATTGCTCAAAGACCAGTTATGATCAAGCTTTTATCGATCAGGTTTCTGGGAGTTATCTTTACACAGCAGATGAAACTTTAGAAGTCTATTTCGAAGACCAAAACATGTTTTTAAAATGGCGAGTTGGCGATAAAATAGAGCCTATGCACGTAGGTGACCAAACTATTTTTATAAAGGATATGAACAAGAAACTAAAATTTGTTGTCAATCCAAAAGATAAAAAACAGTATTTATCTGTAGTGCCAGAAGACGCGTCACAATCCATTGGTTACGATTATAAAAAACTAAATAAAGGTATAAAAGTGCCTAGCCAATATTTAAAAGAAAAGCAATACGATAAAGCTTTAGCTGGTTATTTAGCGATTAAAGCAGAAGATTCTACAAGTGTATTTATTAATGAACGTAGTTTTAATAAGTTTGGTTACAAATTGTTAAAAAAAGATAATTATAATGATGCTATTGCAGTATTTAAAATGAATGTTGCCTTACATCCAACAAGCTCTAATGTGTACGATAGTTTAGCTGAAGCTTACTTAAAAAGTGGAGACAGCTTACAAGCTTATACTAATTACAAAAACGTATTAGAGTATAATACTGAAAACAGAACAGCAAAACGTTTTGTTGAAGCGTACAATAAGAAATGAATATAGAACACTTAAAATATCCAATTGGTGTGTTTGATTGTCCTAAAAACATCACTAAAGCACATATCGACGCATGGATAGCTATTCTGGAAGCCTTCCCAGAGCGTTTAACCGCTTTAGTAACACCATTAAATGATGCTCAATTAAACACACCATATCGCGAAGGTGGTTGGACGATAAGACAAGTTGTACACCATTTAAGCGATAGCCACCACAATAGCTACACGCGTTTTAAATGGACAATGACAGAGGATAAGCCTGTAATTAAAGCCTACGACGAGAAGGCTTGGTCGCAACAACACGATTATAATGCACCAATAGAAAACTCGTTACTGCACTTAAAAGTAATACACGCTAAATTGGTGAATTATGTAAAGGGACTAACTCTACAGGACTTAAAACGCACGTTTATTCATCCTGATGGTAATGAAACAGTAGCTTTAAACGAAAATCTAGGCATTTATGCTTGGCATAGCGAACATCATTATGCGCATATTGAGAAGGTGTTAGAGCGTAAGGGTTGGTAGGTAATTTGGAAGGTTCGTTTAGCGTTTATGTATAAGAATAGTTGCGGGTCTGTATGCGAGGATTTTCCGAAGGAAAATCAGACGTTACAAACACGCAACGATCTTTGATTAAGCTCTAAACCGCAATTATTTTTTACGGTGTTGTAAGCAGTTTTTTATTTCAGTCTTTTTGCAATCTGATTTTCCTGCACAATAATTCCACTTTTCAAAACCATTTTCTTTTGTCCGGTTTTATAATCGGTAAAAACATCAAATTCAGGTTGACAATTTTTAATTCTAAAATTCAGTTCTTTTAATCCGCTTTTGAGTCCGTTCAGTTTCAATTCATCATAAACTTGATTTGAGCAAGATTTATTAAAAATGCACTTTCTTCTTTTAGTTTCAGGAATCAGAAACCAATATAATCCGATAATATTTAAAAGAATAAATTTCATTATTTACTAAAAACAACCATTTGTCTTGTCGTTTCATATCCTGATTTTCCACCAAAACCGAAACAACCATTGTCAGGTCCAACAAAAGTCGTAACTCCTTCAAGTCTTACGTAATTCCAGCCTTGAGAAGCGTGTTGATTGATTAATTCCTCTAATTGTTGAGCAACGTGATTCGATGTTCCTTTTTTGTGGTCGATTGACGCTACGAATGGTACTACTTTATATTCCATAATTTTCTATTTTCTTTGGTTTGGTTAAGTTACTTACAATGTACTCCTGATATCAAACGTTGTAATTTTTAATATTATTTATTAAACGAAGCTATCATTTTGTAAACATAAAACATATTTTAAATCTATGAAATACGTAGAACTACGTATATTTTTATAACTACCTTAATATCAATAGATAAAACGCTTACTTCCACTTAATACCACAACCAATACTCGGTTTTTGTGGTTTTTTATTGGTTGTGTTTTGGAGTAAGCAATCCATAGCATGTTGTAAATCGTTACCTGTAACTGGTATGTTATTTCCAGGTCTAGAATCGTCTAATTGGCCTCTGTAAGTTAGTTTTAAATTGGCATCAAAAACATAAAAATCTGGTGTGCAAGCAGCATCGTAAGCTTTGGCAATGGCTTGAGACTCGTCGTATAAATAAGGAAAAGGATAGCCAACTGTTTTAGCATGTTGCTTCATAAAATCTGGTCCATCTTGTGGATAATTAATCACATCGTTACTAGAAATAGCAATAAAACCCAACCCTTTTTTTGTGTACGTATTAGCCAACTCTACCAACTTAGAATTTACGTGGATTACAAACGGACAATGGTTACATATAAACATTATTACAGTTCCTTTGTCGCCTTTTAGCTGCTGTAAATTGAGTGTTTTTTCGGTTACTGTATCAAACAAAGAAAACTCAGAAGCCAAGGTTCCTAAAGCAAGCATATTAGATTCTGTTTTTGCCATTTGTGCTGTGTATTAGTTTCAGAGTTAAAAATAAAACCTTAATCCACTACTACCAAATTTTTAAGACTTTAGTGTTATTATTAAAATCACTATTTTGCGAAAACTATTGACAGTTATCAATTAACAGTTAACAATTATTAATTTCACCTAATACCTAATACCTAATACCTAATACCTAATGCCTAATGCCTAATACCTAACACCTAATGCCTAATACCTAATACCTAACAACTAAAGGCTAAAGCCTAAAAGCTAACAGCTTTAAAGTCAACAAAACGCTATGAAAACCACAATAACTTTCGAAGATTTTACAAAAACAGATTTACGTGTAGGTACTATTATTGATATCAACGAGTTCCCAGAGGCGAGACATCCTGCCTATCAATTGACTATAGATTTTGGAGATTTAGGTGTTAAAAAATCGTCTGCACAAATAACAACACGTTATACAAAAGCGGACTTGCTAAACAAACAAATTGTTGCTGTAGTCAACTTTCCTAAAAAACAAATAGCAACATTTATGAGCGAATGTTTAGTGTTAGGAGCAGTAAATGGTGAAGATGTTATTTTATTAAATCCTGAGCAACCTGTTAAAAATGGGAGCTGTGTTAGTTAATATGGATGAAGCTTTAGATGCTGTAAAAATTAATTTTGATGCGAGTAGTTTAACTCTTTTAAACATTGCTTTGGCTTTTGTAATGTTTGGTGTTGCGCTAGATATTACAGTTCCAGATTTTAAAAACTTATTAAAGAATCCAATACCAGTACTAACAGGAGTCGTTTCTCAATTTGTAATTTTACCAGGACTTACTTTTGTATTGGTGACTATTATACAACCACAAGCAAGTATTGCTTTAGGTATGTTTATGGTTGCTGCTTGTCCTGGCGGAAATATTTCTAATTTTATTACGCAATTAGCCAAAGGTAATGCAGCGTTATCTGTAAGTTTAACAGCAATAGCAACGCTTTTAGCTATTGTAATGACACCTTTAAATTTATATTTTTGGGGAAATTTACACCAACCTTCAGCAGTATTACTCCAAGAAATATCTATAAATACATTAGATATGATAAAATTGGTTACTTTAATTTTAGGAATTCCATTACTTGCAGGAATGTTAGTAAGGCATTACTTTAAATTCACAGCTATAAAATTAGCAAAGACATTAAAAATAGTATCGCTTGTGTTTTTTATATTGTTAGTAATTTTAGCCTTAAAAAATAATTTAGACTACTTTTTAAAGTACGTTAAATACGTATTTCTATTAGTGGTTGCACACAATATTTTAGCATTTGCTTCAGGTTACACTTTGTCTTCACTACTAAAATTGTCCTTAGCAAATAAAAAATCGATAACCATTGAAACAGGAATTCAAAATTCTGGTTTAGGCTTAATGCTTATCTTTAGTTTTTTCGATGGGTTAGGAGGTATGGCAATTCTTGCTGCTTTTTGGGGAATTTGGCACATAATATCTGGTTTAATACTAGCAAAATTATGGTCACGAAAAACATAAATTTTTACTATTGAAACAACTTTGGCTACATAGTGTAAGGGCGTACTTACGATTAGGATTGTTTTTTTATTATAAAAAAATTGAAGTTCATAATACCAAAGCTATTCCTAAAAACACACCAATTTTATTTTTAGCCAATCACCAAAATGCACTAATCGATCCGCTTTTAATTGCCACACAATCTGGAGTGTTTTCTTATTATTTAACACGTGCTGCAGTATTTAAAAAACCATTGGTAAAAAAAATACTTAACAGTTTACAAATGTTACCTGTATATAGAATAAGAGATGGTTGGAGTAATTTAAGCAATAACACATCTGTTTTTTCTACAAGTGCAACGTTGTTACACCAAAAAAATGTTGTTACTATTTTTCCTGAAGGTAGTCACAACATAAAGCGTAGTGTAAGACCTTTAAGTAAAGGATTTACACGTATAGTGTTTGAAACGCTCGAAAGCTATCCAGATACAGATTTGCATTTAATACCTATTGGTTTTAATTATAAGAAAGCTGAAGCGTTTGCAGACAGTACAGCGATTTACTTTGGAAATCCAATAGCTGCTAAAGACTATTTATTAAGAGATAAAAATGAAGCTATAAAAGCATTGAAAGAAGACGTACAGTTAGCGATTAGCGAATTAACTACACATATTCCATTAGATAATTATGAGCAAATAGAAGATAAATTAGAGCAACTACATGTTAATTATTTAAGGCCTAAAGCAGTTAATGTATGCATCCAATCTTCATTTAAAAATTGTGAATTACAGACAAAACAAAAGTCTAATAGCCTAAAAAAGCCATTAAAAGTATTGTTGCTTATTTTACTTTTCTTTCCTTATTTTATTTGGAAAAAGAGTGTTGCGCCAAAAGTGGAAGAGATTGAATTTATAGCAACCTTTAGATTCGCAGTTTCGGTTACTTTAGTGCCAATTTGGATTGTATTAATTACTGTGCTGTTAGGTTTGTTTTATAGTTGGACTGTTGGAATTGTGTATTTGTTTGCGGTTTTAGTCATTGCTTTGTTAGCTGTTAAATTATAGTAGAGTTAGATTAAGAGTTCTTGTCACTCCTACAACGTTCTGTCCAAATTACAATACATTTAGTTTCGCTTTTAGGCATAAAAAAACCGCTACTTATAAGTAACGGTTTTAAATATATGTTTAGAGTTATATTTATATATCGTCAAAATCGATATCTGTAAAACGACTTTCTGCAGCTTCAGTAGTTTCTGTAGTTGGAGTTTCAGGAGTTGCTTCAGCAGTTGGTGCTGTCGCAGTAGCTTCCGGAGTTGTTTCGTACTCTTTTTTAAAGTCTTTTTGGTGACGTTCACTAATCACTTCGTCGCCTTTTTCAGAAATAATATAATCTGTCATTTCTTTTAAAATGCTATTAAACTCAGAGAAATCCTCTTTGTATAAATAGATTTTATGTTTTTTGTAATGAAATGATCCATCATCATTAGTAAACTTTTTGCTTTCGGTAATTGTTAGGTAGTAATCGCCAGCTTTTGTGGATCTAACATCAAAAAAATAAGTTCTTCTTCCCGCTCTTAATACTTTCGAAAAAATTTCCTCTTGCTCCATCATATCATTATTATACATAATTATTTAAGTTTTTTTAGTGAATCAAAAATCTAAAAAAAATATATCTAAAACAAGATTTTAGCATAATTCTTTCAAAATGATATTCATTTTAACTTAAATTTTCATTCTCATTAAGTTGTTTTAAATACAGCTCTTTGTAGTAACCATCTGTATTTATAAGCAATTCGTGTGTGCCTTGCTGTACAATTTTTCCGTTATCTAAAATGATGATTTTTGAAGCGTTTTTAGCCGAAGAAATCCTATGACTCACAATAATCGTTGTTTTTCCTTTAGAAATAAGGTTTAAATTATTTAGTATTTTTTCTTCAGTTTCAGTATCTACTGCAGAGAGGCAATCGTCGAACAACAATATTTGAGGGTGTTTTATAATGGCTCTTGCAATGGAGACACGTTGTTTTTGTCCGCCAGAAAGCGTAATACCACGTTCGCCTAAAATGGTATCGTAACCTTTGCTAAACTCTACTATATTATCGTGGACTTGTGCGTATTTTGCGGCTTGTATCACTTCTTGATCACTTGCATCTTCCTTGCCAAATTTTATATTGTTATTAATGGTGTCCGAAAACAAAAAGGCATCTTGTGGTACATAACCAATACTATCGCGAAGGCTGTATAAATTTAAATCGCTAATGTTAGTATGGTCTATTAATAATTCGCCATTTTGGATATCGTAAAGCCTTCCTATAAGGTCTAAAATGGTTGATTTTCCAGAACCTGTTTTTCCTATAATTGCTAAAGTTTCACCTGTATTAACTTTAAAACTTACATTTTTAAGTGCTTGGATATTGGTATCATCGTAAGTAAAATCAACGTTTTTAAACTCAATACTACCTTCAATTATAGAAGGTTTAGGGTTGTTGTTTTTTATTTCAGGCTCTAATTTTAAAAAGGCATTTATTCGTTTTTGAGAGGCCTCTGCTTCCTGCACAATTGAGGTTACCCAACCAACAGTAGCAACTGGCCATGTTAACATATTTACATAAATTATAAACTCTGTAATGGTACCTAAGCTAATTTTGCCATCTATATATTGTTGGCCTCCAATATAAATAACGATGATATTACTAATACCAATAAGTAAAATCATTGCAGGAAAAAAGAAGGCTCTAATGCGCACTAAACTCAGTTGTTTTTCTTTGCTGGTAGTCGATAAATTATCGAAATCAGTATTTGTAATAGGCTCAATGCCGTAGGCTTTAATAACAGAAATGCCGCTAAACGACTCTTGTGTAAATGCCGAAAGTTTAGACATGTATTCTTGCACAACTGTACTGCGTTTATGGATTTCGGCACTAATTTTAAAAATTAAAATTGAGAGAATAGGCAGAGGTATTACAGTATATAAAGTAAGTGTTGGTGCTTGTCGGTACATAAAAAACAGTGCTACTACAAAAAGTGTAATTGTGTTTATACTATACATAATCGCAGGACCAACATACATACGTACTTTGCCAACATCTTCACTAATTCTATTCATTAAATCTCCTGTTTTATTCTTTTTATAAAAATTAAGGGAGAGTTTTTGGTATTGTTGATAGACTTCATTTTTTAAATCGTACTCAATAAAACGAGACACATTTATAATGGTTTGGCGCATTAAAAAAGTTAAAATTCCAGTTATTATTGCTGTACCAACAATAAGGAGCGCGAGTTTTAAAATTTCGGCTTTGTAAATAGACTCGTCAATGTCTGGATTTTGTAATTGGTTATTTACAGCATCAATTATAGCACCAACTAATTTAGGCACAAAAACAGTAAACAATTTAGAGAGTATGGTAATAATTATACCAAGGATTAAACGTGTTTTGTATTTGTAAAAGTATTTATTGAGGTGTTGTAATTCTTTCATTAGCAATAACGCTGTATTTTAAAAGTTTTTAACAATTTCGCATTTTAACAATAATTATGTTGCTTATACACTAATATTAAAGTAATATTGTATGCTATTTTTACAGATTTAATAATAGTTATTATCCCTAATTTAAAATATAAACGTAATGGTTTCAGAAATTATAAATTCAAACGAACTCTATAAAGTTGATCCTGTTTTTGGACAATCATCTTTCGATAATCACGAACAAATTGTTTTTTGCAACGACAAAGATACAGGATTAAAAGCAATAATAGGTATCCATAATACGGTTTTAGGACCAGCACTTGGAGGTACCAGAATGTGGAATTACACCAACGAATGGGAAGCACTAAACGATGTACTAAGACTATCTCGCGGAATGACTTTTAAATCTGCAATTACAGGATTAAATCTTGGAGGCGGAAAAGCCGTTATTATTGGAGATGCTAAAACCCAAAAAACACCAGAACTTATGAAAAAGTTTGGTGAGTTTGTACACTCTTTAAGCGGAAAATATATTACTGCAGAAGATGTTGGGATGGAAACAGCAGATATGGATTTAGTACGCGAAGTTACACCTTATGTTACAGGGATTTCTGAAAGCAAAGGAGGAGCAGGAAACCCTTCGCCAATAACAGCTTATGGAGTTTTTATGGGAATGAAAGCTGCTGCAAAACACAAATTTGGAAGCGATATTTTAGAAGACAGAACAGTACTTGTACAAGGTATAGGTCATGTTGGAGAAGCACTAGTTGAGCATCTTACCAATGAAGGTGCAAATGTAATTATTGCAGATATTAGCCAAGAACGACTAGAAGCCGTAAAAGCTAAATATAATGTTACAATATATGGAGGCAGTGATTTGTACTCAGAAGCTGTAGATATTTACGCACCTTGTGCTTTAGGAGCAACTATAAACGATGATACCATTAATAAAATCCAAGCAAAAATTATTGCAGGAGCTGCCAATAACCAGTTAGAAGATGAAAGTAAACATGGTAGAATCCTTAAAGATAAAGGAATTGTATATGCACCAGACTTTTTAATTAATGCTGGCGGAATTATTAATGTTTATGCCGAATTAGAAGGTTATGGTAAAACAGAAATCATGCGTAAAACAGAAAACATTTACAATACAACTTTAGAGATTTTTAAAAATTCTGAAGCAAATGGAACTACCTCGCACGAAGCTGCGCTTAACATTGCTAAAAACAGAATCGAAACCCGTAGAAAAGAAAATATAAAATAATAGGAGCCTAGTTATTTATTAGACTTAAAAAACTATATTTTTGCAAGACGAAAGCGACCAGAAATGGCTTTCGTCTTTTTTTTAAACCATTTTAGTACTCAATTAAATAAAAAAGTTCTTTGTAACTATGTTAAGTAGAAGACACATTCGTATTAAAGTCATGCAAATACTATACGCCTTTAAAGGTAGTGAGAGTGATGATTTTTCTAAAGATCAAAAGTTTTTAATGTACAGTATAGATACAATGTACGACCTGTATTTAACTTTAATCTCTTTAATTATTGAAGTACAGAAAAAGGCAGAAGACCATCTTGAGAAATCCACAAAAAAGCATTTAGCAACAAAGGAAGAGAAAAATCCAAACAGAAAATTTGTAGAAAATGAAGTGCTGCAAATGCTTAAAAACAATCAGGCATTAAAAGACGCTTTAGAGCAGCGCAAGATTAATAATTGGCAATTAGATAGCGAATATGTAGATGTAATGTACAGAGCTATTTTAGAAAACCCAGACTATAAAGCCTACATGAGTACGCAAGCCTCTACATTTAAGGAAGATAGAAACATAATTGCCACACTATTTAAAGATGTAATTGCGCCAAACGAAAAGCTTTACGAGTATTTAGAAGATAAAAATTTAACATGGTTAGACGATTTGCCTACAATAAACACAACCATTTTAAAGCTTTTAAATAAAATAAAACAAACCACTCCAGAAAAGCATTTTACTCCAGTATTATATAAAGATGCAGACGATAAGGATTTTGCAATAAAACTATTTCAAAAAACCTTACTAAACCAATCGGCTTTAAATACAGAAATAGAGCAAAAAGCTAAAAACTGGGATACAGAACGTATTGCTAATATAGATTTTGTATTGTTGCTAATGGCACTATGCGAAATTAAAAATTTCCCATCTATACCAACAAAAGTTACCATAAACGAATACCTAGAAATTGCTAAAGAATATAGTACTCCAAAAAGTAACGTATTTATAAACGGAATTTTAGATCGCTTAGTAAAGGAATATGAAGCTGAAGGCAAACTTAATAAAATAGGAAGAGGATTGATGTAATAAAAAAAAATTAGTATTTTTACAACCTTAAAAATTAAATTTTTTAAAATAACAATTAATTAAAATTAAGAAAATGAAAAAAGTATTAGTAGTATTAAGTGCAGTGTGCCTAATTGGTTTTTCATCTTGTAAAGAAGATGCAACAACTAAAATTGATGAGAAAAATGTTGCAGCAGCAGCAGAAAGAGATGCTCAAAGTTCTAAATTCCCTACAATAACTTTCGATAAGTTAGCACACGATTTTGGTGAAATTGAAAACGGAACACCAGTAGAAACAGTATTTACATATAAAAATACAGGTGATGCACCTTTAGTAATTACAGATATTAAAAGTACATGTGGTTGTACAGTACCATCGGATTGGACAAAAGAGCCATTAGCAGTTGGAGAAGAAGGTAAATTTACTGTTAAGTTTGATGGAAAAGGAAACGGAAATAAAGTTACTAAAAATATTACTGTAACCGCAAACACAGAAAAAGGAAAAGAAGTGGTTAAGATTACAGCTTTTGTAAAAGCAAATCCTAATGCACCAAAAAAGGCAACACCTAACTTTCCACAAATAAAATAATGGAAGGAATTCAACAATATTTGCCGTTTATTTTAATGTTTGTAGTTGTGTATTTCTTCATGATTGCACCACAAATGAAACGTGCTAAAAAAGAAAAGCAATTCGCTTCTCAATTAAAAAGAGGAGATAAGGTAATCACTAAAAGTGGTTTACATGGTAAGATTGCAGAACTGAATGAAAAAGATAACAGTTGTGTAATCGAAACTATGGCTGGAAAATTAAAGTTTGATCGCTCTGCAATTTCTATGGAAATGAGCCAGAAATTAAACGTTTCTCCAACAGAAATTAAAAAATAGAGACTTCTAAATTATTTTAAGACTTCTAATTATTAAAAGCTTCAAGGGTATTTTACTTTTGAAGCTTTTTTTGTTTTTATGTTAGCCTTTAGCTGTTAGCCTTTAGCTGTTAGCCATTAGCTGTTAGTTGTTATACGTATTATTTAGTAGTAAGTAATAAGCAGGTTTTTATGTCATTTAGAGTGAAACGAAGAATCTAAATCCTTTTAAGTTTTTACTTAAATTTTATTTTCGTCTTAACAATCTAACAGTTGAATACTATATCAATTTAACTCATCAACAATTTTTATACTTATCGTGTAAACCAACACCTTTTATAATCATTGGTTTTATTTTTTCTAGTCTAGTGAGTTTTGTAGTTTCTCTTTTTGCAGTTTCTATGTAGTCGCAATGTTCTCTTTGTTTAGAAGGCGTAAGTAGTTTAAAAGCATCGCGTAAAACGGAATTTGCATCGAGTTCCGTTTGCAATTCCATAGGAACGATAATGTCTTTTTTAGTAGTTTTATTAGGTTTTATTTCTTTACCTAATTTTTGATTTTCAATAGCCTCTTTAATGTAAGATAGTACTAAGTGTTTGTCAATATCGTCTATAGAAGTAAAACGTAATTGGCGTAATGCTTTTGTTTTTTCTTGTGCTTTTTCGAGTACATTCTTTTCGTCTTTTAAAAACACACCATTAAAAAACCAAATGCAAAAATGGTTTTTAAATGCTCCAATGCTTAGCACATTTTTTCCGTTTAAGCTATATGTTGGAGCAGACCATTTAATAGCTTCCTCTAAATTAGTAGATAGGATTAAAGATCTTAAAAGTTTTAATTCGCGTTTATACTGTGTATTAACTTCAATGTATTCTTCAACTGAATATACTTTTTTCATACTCTAAAATACTATTTTTATGTAATTAGCTGTGTTTTTTCCAATAGGCTTTTCCGTAAGAGCAGAAAATTTCTTCACCATTTTTAATCTTTTTTGTGGCTTTTATGCACACTTCACCTTCTTCATTTAAAGTGATTTTGGCATTATTTTTAAAAGCACTTGTAGATAAACCTTTAGCATCGTTAGCATATTTAGCAAAACAATTGGTGTGCATACTATCCATTATAGAGCCATCTAACAAATTTATAAAATACCGATCCTTGTTGTTTAAAGCTCTTGCTTCAGCTTCTTTATTAGTTATTATTTCACCTTTAAATATAGCAATTATTTCACTTTTAAAAATGTCTATTGCAGTAAATAATCCTTTTCCAGCTTGTTTTATTTGAGAGGATTTAATGTATAAATAGTCAGCTTCCAATGCGTCTATAGCGTTGGATTGTATGGAGTTATTTTTGGAATTAGATGTTATCAAGATTTTGGGAGGTTCGTTTAACGGTTAGTATATGAAAAGTAGGCGATTTCGAAGCACAAAATTTTCGATTAAGCACCAAGTTTGATACAAGCCAAAAGCCTTAATTTTATTACTATTCCGTCTATTTTTTATATACAGTGTTGGGCATAGTTTTTATTCTGTTATTTTTTCATATTTATTTAATTCATATTCAATATAAGTTACATCAGTGATTAAAGTAGTTTCAGACAAAGATTCTATTGGAATAATTGATTGTTCACTACAAGGTAAGTTATAAACTATTTCATTGTTTGATGAAATTGAGAAAGAACCTATTTGGCAACCTTCTACCATAGTGGAAACAACAAGCCCTAAATCCTCTTTAAACCAAATATCGTAAGATTCTCCAGAGTCATATGGAACCCATGAGTTGGAATTACCATCAGACGCATAAATTTCAATTAATTTCCATTTTCCAATCAGTTCTTGTGGTACATTATTTTCAGGTTTGTCGTCATTGTTGGAACAGCTAAAGGACAATACTAAACAAAATAGATAAATTAAATTTTTCATTTTCTTTCAATTTTTTAATCAACAATTATTTTTTGTATTAAAATTTCATTTTGAACTGAAACTTTAAATATATAGATTCCCTTTTTAAGACCTACGGTCTTGAAGGAATTGATATTATAAGTTTTTACTTCTATGCCATAGATGTCATATAATTTAGCAGCCTTAATGTCCTTGTCCTTAACTTTTTCAGTATTATTTGAACTTGTTTTGGCACAAGGGTCTATTATCTTAAATGCAGTATATTCATTTTCTGTTGTTTTTGATATTCTGTAGCCTTCACAAGGGTCAGGTTCTGGTGGTGTTATTGTTTTGTAAACATAGGTTGTATCACAAGCACTATTGTTGACTACTTTAACTACTGCATTGATAGACCAATTAGTGCTGTTACCATGAGCTAAATTTTCAAAACTGTTAATTGCCGAACCCATTACAGGATTCCCTGTTGATGAGATTTTTTCCCATTTAATATAAGTGATATTCTGTTTGTGAATTTCTGAATTAATACCTGTCAACTCTAAATAAACATAATTGGCATCAGGGTCAAGTAAAACATCAACTTTTGGCTTGCCTATCCAAATTTCCTTGACATATGTTGAGCCGTTAACAAGTACACTAACTGTAGCCAATTCATTGATTGAAGTGTTTATTGGTTTTACAGTAATACTATTACTGGTTGTGCTTAATATTTGAAGGTTTGATGATACTGTAAATGATGCTGTACCACAAGGTACTGTATAAGTGGTAGTTTCATCACTACAAATAGTAGTTTTGCCCAATAAGGTTGTGGCAGTACAATTACAACTTATTACAGATTGCAAAATAGGGGAATTTAAAATAGCATCCCTCATTCTTAACCCTTGTTGATTGGTAAAATGTTTTAAACAAGTTGGGCTTGTGTATGACATTATATTCTCTGTATCAGGATTAGTTAAACGAAGTTAGCGGAATTTTTTTACAAAGTCAAGTAAAAATAAAAACCAAAACAATTTTGTTTTGGTTTTGCATCTTCAATTTTAAACTAATTATTAGGCACTTTTTTCAGCAGTCAGTTCAGCAATTTTGCAAATCACCTCTGTGGCTTTAATCATACTCTCTACAGGTACATACTCGTAACGCCCATGAAAATTATGTCCTCCAGCAAAAATATTTGGACAAGGCAAGCCTTTATAACTTAGTTGCGAACCATCTGTACCACCACGTATGGCTTTTATTAGAGGTTCAATGCCTAATGCTTTCATCGCTTCTTCAGCAATATCTACAATATGCATTACAGGTTCTACCTTTTCTTTCATGTTATAATATTGGTCGGTAATTTTGGTGGTAATAATTTCTTTTCCGTATTGCGAATTTAACTCGTTGGTTAATTTAACCATAACCTCTTTTCTAGCTTCAAAATGGTCTTTGTCATGATCGCGAATAATGTATTGCAACTCCGTAGAATCTACTTCTCCTTTTATAGAGCATAAATGAAAAAATCCTTGGTATCCCTCAGTATGTTCTGGAGTTTCCAATCGTGGTAACGAGTTAATAAACTCGGTTGCGATGTACATAGAATTTACCATTTTTCCTTTGGCATATCCAGGATGTACAATTTTACCTTTTATAGTTACTACAGCTCCTGCTGCATTAAAATTTTCGTATTCTAATTCACCAATTTGGCTACCATCCATTGTGTAGGCATAATCTGCACCAAATTTTTCAACATCGAAATGGTGAGCACCTCTACCAATTTCTTCATCTGGAGTAAAACCAACACGAATTTTTCCGTGTTTAATTTCTGGATGTTGAATAAGGTATTCCATTGCCGAAATAATTTCGGTAATTCCTGCCTTATCATCTGCTCCTAAAAGTGTTGTGCCATCTGTTGTAATTAAGGTTTGGCCTTTATAGAGTAATAAATCTTCAAAATAATCTGGTGAAAGCACAATGTTTTCAGCTTTATTTAAAACAATATCTTTTCCATCGTAATTCTCAATAATTTGCGGTTTTATATTGGCTCCTGTAAAATCTGGAGTCGTATCAAAATGAGAAATAAAACCTATGGTTGGAACATCATGCTCAACATTACTTGGTAAGGTTGCCATTATATACGCTTTATCGTCTATAGTAACGTCTTGCATGCCAATAGCTTTTAATTCCTTGACTAAAGCGTTTGCCAAATCCCATTGTTTGGCTGTACTTGGTGTAGTATCGCTTTCTGGATCAGACTCAGTATCTACAGTAACGTAACTTATAAATCGTTTGGTGATATCTTGTTTTGTAATCATATTTATTTCCCTTAAAAACGGGAATCTTATTTATGGTTAGTAAATTATATTAGTATTATTTTTAAAAGCATAAAAATACAATTAAGTAGTTGACTTCTAAATTGAATTATAGGTAATTTTTTAAATCTTTACTAGTATGAAGAATTCTTGTAATAATTATTACTTCTTTTTCTATGAAATAAAAAATAATATGCGATTGCTCAGGAATACTAAATAGACCTCTTTTTAAATCCTTTCTTTTTTTTCTAATTTTAGGATTTTTAGTAATCTTAAGTATTACAGTTTCTAAATCTGTTAAATAAATAACTGCTTGGTTATAACTGAACTCTTTTTCAGTATAATAAAAAATATCATTTAAGTCATTGTCAGCCTCGTTTGTAAGTTTATAATTATAGTTCAACTAGTTCACTTTTTGACGTTTACTAGTTATAATATCGTCAATACTACGAGGACTTATACCACTATTCATTCCTTTTTCAATTTCTGCTCTAAGATCTGCAATCACTTTATTTCTGTATATTTCGTGTAATCTTAAAGCATCTCTAACTAATTCGCTTGCATTTTGGTAATCTCCAGAAGCAATTTCATCTGCTATATATTTTTCTTGTTTTTTTGTTAAGCTAACATTCATAGTTTTAATATTTAACTGCTTCAAAAATAGTAAATATGTCTATATTTAGCAAATATAGACATAAGTCTAATTTGACTTGTTTTGATTTTCGATGTATTTTTGTGCAAACATTGACAGATGTACAAACTATTGCTTAGACCATTATTTTTTCTTTTCGATCCAGAAAAAATTCATCATTTTACATTCTCATTAATAAAATTTACTTCTAAAATTCCAGGAATACCATCACTTTTTAGAAGCATTTATGTTGTTGAAGACGAGAGATTAACACGAAAAATTTTCGGTTTAACCTTTAAAAATCCAGTAGGCTTAGCAGCTGGTTTCGATAAAAATGCTGTGCTTTACAATGAACTCGAAAACTTTGGTTTTGGTTTTATAGAAATAGGTACAGTTACTCCAAAAGCACAAGAAGGCAATCCCAAACAACGATTATTTAGATTAAAAGAAGACCAAGGGATTATTAACCGAATGGGTTTTAATAACGAGGGTTTAGAAGCTGCAATTGCACAATTAAAACAAAAAAAGTGTAAGCTTATTATTGGTGGTAATATTGGTAAAAACACACAAACCAAACCAGAAGATTATACAAAAGATTACTTAGAGTGTTTTAACGCTTTGCATCCTTTTGTAGATTATTTTGTACTTAATGTTAGCTGTCCAAATGTTGGCAGTCATGCAAAACTAAACGATAAAGACTATTTGTTAGAACTTATTAGAGCTGTGCAACAAGCAAATAAAACATTTAATATACAAAGGCCAATACTACTAAAAATTGCACCAGATTTAAATAATGGCCAGTTAGACGAAATTATTGAGCTTGTAGCCGAAACTAATTTAGATGGTGTTATTGCAAGTAATACCTCTACAAATAGAGCAGGTTTAAAAACTTCAGAGCAGCGTTTAACAACTATTGGAAATGGAGGATTAAGTGGACAACCTATTAAAGAGAAATCTACACAAGTGATTAAATATTTAGCCAACAATAGTAATAAAGCCTTCCCAATTATTGGAGTAGGAGGCATTCACTCTGCACAAGATGCTTTAGATAAAATTGAAGCAGGAGCAGATTTAGTGCAGATTTACACTGGCTTTATTTACGAAGGACCAAAATTGATTAAAAAGATAAATAAGGCATTACTCCAAAATTAATTTTTTAACTGAAGAGTTTCCACTTGCATCAATAAATTTTAGTAAGTAAATTCCTTTATTAACATTATCTAACTCCAATTGAAACGTGTTGTTGTTTGTGTTATCAATCTGTTTAACTTGTTGTCCTAAAACCGAGTAAATCACTAAAGTTTTTACATCTGCAGCATTAGTTATTGTTACTGCACCTTTACTTGGATTTGGATATATACTTATAGTATTAGAAATACTAAAATCATCTACACTTAAAGTTACAGATTTTTGAGTAACCGTTAAAGTACCAATTTTATTACCATTTACAGGGAAACCATTTAGCATTGTAATAGGTTGTACAGGATTTGTAGCTGCATTTCCTGAAGTGTAATTAGTACCAGAATCTGTGCCAGAATCGTACACAAAAACATCTATTGTAAATGTATCTTTCCAATCTGTGTTAGTGGCATTGCGTAAGTTTAAACTATTAATAGCAATAAACCAATCTGGACTTGGAGCTACCATAGAGACTAAGGTTAGTAAGTGATGCTCCTCAGTAAATTCAACATCAGTTAATGTAGCAGAACTAATGGCTGCAAACGGATTAAAAGAAGCGCTTAACCACTCTTTTGTGTTTGAAGAATTTTGAACTTCAGACATAAAAACGCCATTACTCCCAAATTCGGCAACATTTTTAATTCCTGTTGTTGCGTTTTGACCAATCTGTAAAAATTCATTTTCATTTTTATGTGTTGCTCCAACCAAATCAGACCAATGTGCATTTGATGGCGTAGAAGAATGCTCTGTAGCATTCCAACTACTTTGGAACGTAATATCATAAGTAGCTGTACTTTGTGAATAGGATTTTAAACTTATAAAAACGAAAAATAAAGCAGATAAAATTAAAGACGTAAAGTTTTTCATAATTGGGTTTCTTTGTTAGGTCGAAACAATTCAGTAAAACTTTCAGCATAACATCATAATATTTGAATAAAAGTTTATTTTTATTCAAAATTTTAGACCATTAATTACGACATCTTAATATCGTTTGTAGCAGCAACTGCAGCATTGGCCATATCTCCAGGGCCAGATAATATTTATGTGTTAATGCAAAGTATAACCAATGGAAAAAAATATGGATTAGCAACCGTTGCTGGACTTATTACTGGCTGTTTGGTACATACAACTTTAGTTGCTTTTGGTGTGTCTGCAATTATAAAAGCCAATGCTACTTTGTTTTTTACTATTAAATTGTTAGGTGCTTTCTACTTATTATATTTAGCCTATAATGTATTTAAAAGTAATGCAGATATCACAATAGAAAACTCAAATATTCCAAGAAAGAGCCTATTTCAATTATTTAAGCAAGGTTTTATAATGAATGTTTTAAATCCTAAAGTCTCTATTTTCTTTTTGGCATTTTTTCCTGCGTTTTTGTTTAGTGAAACGTTAAGTCCAGTGCTTCAGTTTTATACTTTAGGTTTATTATTTATGGTGGTATCTTTCATTATATTTTCTGCAATAGCAATTTTGGCTGGTTTTATATCTGAAGCGATTCAGCGTCAAAAAAACATAGGTCACTTTTTAAAATGGTTGCAAATTATTGTCTTTGTTGGCATTGCAATTTTGATCTTGTTATAAAATTATTTGAAGCTTAAATTCAACCCAAAACGTTTTTGTAAGTTGTAATCTTTATTATCTTTGAAACTGTATGAAAACTAAAGTAAAAGTAATCGAATGCCCTCGCGATGCTATGCAAGGAATAAAGCAATTTATACCAACTGCAGAGAAGGTGCAATACATACAATCATTACTTCGCGTTGGCTTTGATACTATAGACTTTGGAAGCTTTGTGTCTCCTAAAGCAATACCTCAAATGGTAGATACTGCAGAGGTGTTAGCACAATTAGATTTAAGTAAAACCACAAGTAAATTATTAGCAATTGTAGCAAATACTCGTGGAGCAGACGATGTATGTAAACACCCAGAAATTGATTATTTAGGCTACCCGTTTTCAATATCCGAAAACTTCCAAATGCGAAACACGCATAAAACCATTGCACAATCTGTAGTGACTTTACAGGAAATTTTAAATAAAGCCGATAAAGTTAATAAAGAAGTTGTAGTTTATATTTCAATGGGATTTGGCAACCCTTATGGAGATCCTTGGAATGTAGATATTGTTGGCGAATGGACCGAACGTTTAAGTAAAATGGGAGTTAAAATTTTATCGCTTAGCGATACTATTGGGAGTTCCGATCCTGAAAATATAGACTATTTATTTTCAAATTTAATTCCGCAATACTCCACTATAGAATTTGGTGCACATTTACACACTACACCAAGCTCATGGTTCGAAAAAGTAGATGCAGCATACAAAGCTGGTTGCAGACGTTTTGATGGTGCTATACAAGGATTTGGTGGTTGTCCTATGGCAAAAGATGAACTTACAGGCAATATGCCAACCGAAAAAGTACTCTCGTATTTAACCGAAAGAAAACATAACAATCTCCAAGCTATGGCTTTTGAAAGTGCTTATAATGAAGCATCAAAAATCTTCAGCAAATACCATTAATACTGTTTCATAAAACACATACCTCTCATCACTTTCAATTAAATTGAAAGAACTTTAACACTTCCAATTATTTCATTTTCAAAACGTTAACTCTAAGTGTCTATTTTTATTTAAATTAAGTCTAAATAAACTTGCGTAAGTTCTCTTTCGGTTTTATTTTTGTGTGCGAAATTAATAGTCTATTTATAATTAGTCTAAATAAAAACAATCAACAAAAATTCATTTAAAAATGAAAAAATTCGCATTAGGAGTAGCAGCACTAGCTACATTAGGTTTAACATCATGTTCAAGTGATGATGATGGTGGAACTCCACCAATAGTAAACAACGTAACAGCTCCAGATACTTACGTATTTGAAAGAGATGGAAGCAGTACAGTAAGTTTTAGTGGTCAAACAACACGTATTCAAATGGCTCAAGAAATTGTAACTGCTTTAAAAAATACAGATGCTAGTGAAGCATCTTTAGACGCTATGTTTGCTCACCAAGCAGGACAAGATAATTTTAGTACAGCAGCTTTAAATGCTTCTGGTAAAAATGTAAGAAGTAAAACAGCAGCATCTGCAGATTATTTTTCAGCAAATACTACAGATGCATCAGCAATAAAAGCAGATTTTGACAAATTTATTGAAGACCAAGTAGAACATGTATTTCCACGTTGGAATGATCCTGCAACTGCAGGAATGGCTGGTCAAATCCAAGAAGCAGGTGGAGGATCTATACGTTATGTAAATGAAAAAGGTTTAGAAAACAACCAAGCTTTTGCAAAAGGCTTAATTGGTGGTTTAATGGTAGATCAAATATTAAATAACTATTTAAGTACTGCTGTTTTAGATGCAGGCGATAATAGAGCTAACAATGATGATGATATTTTAGATGAAGATAATAGCTACACTACCATGGAGCATAAATGGGACGAGGCTTATGGGTATTTATATGGTAACGAAGTAAATCCTGCAGTGCCAGAATTGGGTGCAGATAGTTTTTTAAACAAATATGTATCTAGAGTAGATGGAGATACAGATTTCGAAGGGATTGCATTAGATATTTACAATGCATTTAAATTAGGTCGTGCAGCAATAGTTGCAAAAAACTACGACGTTCGCGATGCTCAAATACAAATCATTAGAGAGAAAATTTCAGAAGTTATTGGAGTGAGAGCTGTGTATTACTTACAACAAGGTAAAGCAAATTTAGGGTCTGATATGGCCTCTGCTTTCCATGATTTGTCTGAAGGTTACGGCTTTGTGTACAGCTTACAGTTTACTAGAAAACCAGGTACAAACGCACCTTATTTTACAAAAGCAGAAGTAGATGGGTTTATAGATACTTTAGAAGCTGGAAACGGTTTTTGGGATATAACACCAGAAACTTTAGATGCATTATCAAATACAATTTCAGGAGCATTTAGCTTCACTACTGCACAAGCAGGAAGTTAATTATAAATACTAAACTAGTAGTTGTTTTTAAACAGCTACTAGTTAATTTTTGCAATTATTAATAAAAATTAAACACATGAAAAGAATAGCTTACATTTTTGCATTTACTATGTTAGTTTTTGCTTGTTCAGAATCTGACGACAGTCCAAGCAACAACAATTCAGATAATTATAACAGAGTGGCCATGCAAACTAATTTAGCCGATAATGTTATTATTCCAAAATTGCAAAATTTTAAAGCCTCTACAACAAATTTACTAAGTGTAAGTAATGTTTTTACAGCAACTCCAACACAAGAAAATTTAAATAATTTAAGAGCTGCTTGGATTAGTGCCTATAAAAATTGGCAATTAGTGGAGCCTTTTAATATAGGTAAAGCTGAAGAAATTCTTTTTAACTTTCAAATGAATGTGTATCCAACAAATACACAAGATATAGAAGCTAATATAATTAGTGGAAATTACGATTTAAGTTCTGTTAACAATAACGATGCTGTTGGCTTTCCTGCAGTAGATTATATGTTATATGGTATTGCAAACACAGATGCAGAAATTTTAACTAAATATAACGATCAAAAGTATTTAAACTACCTATCAGATTTAATTGCTAGAATGGATAGTCTAACCCAAACTGTGCTTACAGATTGGACAGCTAACTACAGAGCTGTATTTGTAAATAGTACAGAAAACACAGTGTCTAGCGCTACAAATAAACTTGTAAACGATTTTATTTACTATTACGAAAAAGGGTTAAGAGCTAATAAAATAGGAATACCAGCAGGTGTATTTTCTACAACTCCATTAGCCAATAAAGCAGAAGCCGTTTATAATGGCGAAATATCAAGAGATTTAGCATTAATTGCATTAGATAATGTACAAAACATTTTTAATGGAAAAGCGCAAAACAATAACCAAACAGGAGAAAGTTTTAATACGTATTTAAATGCATTAGGAAGAGAAGATTTGTCTGCATTAATTAATAACAGAATAGATAATGCTAGAGAAAAAGTACAACTTCTAAATAGTGATTTAAAAACACAAGTAGAAACAGATAATTCTAAAATGACAGAAGCTTACGATGCTTTACAACTTGTTGTTGTAGCATTAAAAGTAGATATGCTACAGGCATTTAACATAAGCGTAGATTATGTAGATGCAGATGGCGATTAATTATTAAAATTACTAAATAACTAAAGGTTGATTGTTTGTAATCAGCCTTTTTTAATGCTATGAGTTTTAACCTTAACCACTATATAACTAAAACCACTAATGCAGCGCCTTTAGCTGTGTTCAGGATTGGGTTTGGAGTCATGATGTGTTATGGCATTATTCGCTACTGGCTAAAAGGTTGGATCGAAACGGTTTACATACAACCAAAATTTCATTTTAAATATTATGGTTTTGAATGGGTTAAAACCTTAGGCGATTATACTTATTTACTCTTTTTTATTTGTGGCTTGGCTGCCTTTTTTGTGGCTATTGGTTATAAATACCGATTGGCAATTATTACCTTTTTTTTAAGCTTTACTTATATAGAGCTTATGGAAAAAACCACCTATTTAAATCATTATTATTTTATTAGCATTTTAAGTTTTTTAATGATTTTTTTACCAGCTAACAAATACTTTTCGTTTGATGCTTATAAGGCTAAAATACAATATACAAACATCCCAAAATGGACTATTGATAGTATTAAACTATTACTAGGTATCGTTTATTTTTATGCAGGCTTGGCTAAAATAAATAGCGATTGGTTATTACGCGCGCAACCCTTAAAAATTTGGTTGCCTTCTAAATACGATTTGCCTTTTATTGGCGATAACCTTATGCAACAAAACTGGTTTCATTATGCGATGAGTTGGTCTGGTATGCTGTACGATTTGCTAATTCCGTTTTTGTTATTATACAAAAAAACTAGAGTTTTAGCTTTTGTTTTAGTACTGTTTTTTCATGTATTTACACGTGTATTGTTTCCTATTGGCATGTTTCCGTTTGTAATGATAGTTAGTGCTTTAATCTTTTTTGATGCCGATTTTCACAATAAAATAATTAATAACATCAAAAAGGTATTCAAAGGCTTTTCAATTAAAACCATAGAAACAAAACCTGTTTTTCAGCTTAAAAACAAAAAGATAGTATTGCCAATAATTACGCTATTCTTTGTATTACAATTACTCATTCCGTTTAGATATTTATTATATCCTGGCGAGTTATTTTGGACAGAAGAAGGGTATCGTTTTTCGTGGCGAGTAATGCTTATGGAAAAAATGGGAAACACAACCTTTAAAATTAAAGATGCTAATAACAATTCATTTTTAATAAATAACTCCGTTTTTTTAACACCATTGCAAGAAAAGCAAATGAGTTTTCAGCCAGACTTTATTTTAGAATATGCACATTATTTAGGTGATCATTTTTCTAAACAAGGCTATAATAAAGTACAAGTTTATGCTAAAAGTTATGTGGCACTAAATGGCAGATTAAGTACGCTGTTTATTGATGAAACTGTGGATTTGTACCAAGAAAAAGAATCGTTTAAACATAAACATTGGATTTTACCATTTACAGATGAAATTAAAGGACTTTAAACTACTATTAATAGCATTATTTACTGTTTGTAATGTGTTTTCGCAACAGCAAATTTCCGGAACAGTCACTACAGTTTCTGGCGAGCCTTTGCAAGACGTTACTGTGTACGATAAAGCTTCTGGTGTGTTAGCAACTACAAATAACAAAGGGTTTTTTAAGTTTGAAACAGACAAAGAAAATTTAGTTTTAGCCTTTTTTACTTACGAATATGATGTGGTAGAGCAAACCATAAACACCAGACAAACCAAAGCACTAACAATTACCTTAACACCTTTAAGTACCACTTTATCTGAAGTTGAACTAACCGTTAGAAAAGCACAATTATTTAACTTAAAACGTTTAAAAGATGTTGAGGAAACAGCTATTTATGCTGGTAAAAAAACAGAGGTTATTTTAATAGGTCAATCTATGGCTAATCTTGGTGCAAATAATGCCAGACAATTATACAGCCAAGTTGCAGGTTTAAACATTTACCAAAATGACGATGCTGGTTTACAATTAAATATTGGAGGACGTGGTTTGGATCCCAATCGTACAGCAAATTTTAATACTCGACAAAATGGTTATGATATTAGTGCAGATGTTTTAGGCTATCCAGAAAGCTATTACACACCAACTGCAGAAGCATTACAAGAGATTCAAATTGTAAGAGGAGCAGCTTCTTTACAATACGGAACTCAATTTGGTGGTTTGGTAAATTTTAAAATGAAAACACCAAATCCAAACAAACCTTTTGAGCTTATAACCAGAAACACAATAGGGAGTAATGGTTTATATACCAATTTTACAAGTGCAAGTGGCACAAAAAACAAATTGAGTTATTATACGTTTTTCAATTATAAAAAAGGAGATGGATTTAGAGAAAACTCAAATTTTGAGTCTAAAAATGCCTATGCACATATAGGTTACCAATTTAATGATAATACTAAATTAGAAGGCGAAGTTACCTATTTACGCTATTTAGCCAAGCAAGCTGGTGGTTTAAACGATGCGCAATTTGAGGATAATCCATACCAAAGTAATAGAGCACGTAATTGGTTTCAAGTCGATTGGTTGTTGTACAATTTAAAATTGTCACATAAATTTTCTGAGAATACTAATTTTACATTTAGCGCCTTTGGCTTAAATGCCTCTAGAAATGCATTAGGTTTTAGAACCAATAGAGTGGACCAACCAGACGCAAATGGAGTTAGAGACCTAATTAAAGGCGAGTTTAATAATTTTGGTTTTGAAACCAGAGTGTTAACCAATTATACCTTGTTTAATAAAAAGTCTATTGGTTTAATAGGTGCAAAATTTTACAAATCTAAAAATAAGGCTGAGCAAGGTCCTGGAAGCGCAGGATCTGATCCAAATTTTGATCTTCAGTATGAGACGTTTCCTAATTACACTAATCAGTCTATGTTTACGTATCCTAACTTAAACCTTGCTTTTTTTGGTGAAAATATTGTGTATTTAAATGAAGAGTTTTCGATTACACCAGGATTTAGAGTTGAGTATATAAATACAGAAAGCGATGGTTTTTTTAGACGAATAAATACAGATGGAGCAGGAAATGTTATTTTAAATGAAAAAAATGAAGAAGCATTAACAAGAGAACGCTCTTTTGTATTACTTGGTTTAGGAGCAAGTTACAAGCCAAATACAGCTTTAGAATTATACGGAAACATTTCTCAAAATTACCGTTCTGTAACCTTTACAGATATTAGTATTAATAATCCAGCCTTTATAATTAGTCCAGATATTGACGACGAAAGTGGTTTTACTATAGATGCTGGAGTAAGAGGAAAACTAAACAATAAAATAGCTTACGATATAAGTGCATTTAGCCTGTTTTATAAAGATAGAATTGGATTGGTACAACGTGGTTTTTCAGACGGAAGTGTAAAAAGCGAAAGAGGAAATATTGGAGATGCTGTAATGTATGGTGTGGAGAGTTTGGTAGAATTTAATCTAGAACGTTTATTATTGGATAATAAAGATTATATTTTTAACTACTTTATTAATGCTTCGTTTGTAGATTCCAAATACACCAAATCCGATGAGAATGGAGTTAAAGGAAATAAAGTAGAATTTATACCTAATTATAATATTAAAACAGGAATCCGTTTAGGCTACAAGGATTTTCTATCTAACATTCAATACACCTATTTATCGTCTCAATTTACAGATGCTTCCAATGCAATTCAAGGTAATTTAAGCGGTGTTGTTGGAGAAATACCTGCTTACGATGTTTTGGATGTGTCTTTATCGTATAAGTATAAACGTTTCAAAATAGAAGCTGGTATTAATAATCTTTTAGACAACGCATACTTTACAAGACGAGCAACAGGATATCCTGGACCAGGAATTATACCTTCAGCAAACAGAAATTTTTATACCACATTACAAGTTAAATTTTAAATCTAAAAACTATGAAAAACACTTATTTTATACTCTTAATAGCACTTTTATTTAGTGCATGTAAGAATACTGATAAAAATGTTTCAGCAGAAAAAAACGAAGCACAAAATTCTAAAGTAGTTAATGTTTATACCCATAGACACTATCCTGCAGACCAAAAATTATTTGCAGATTTTGAAACACAAACAGGCATAAAAGTTAACGTAGTTAATGCCAAGGCAGATGAGCTGATTCAAAAAATATATGAAGAGGGAGAACAATCTCCAGCAGATGTTTTAATTACAGTAGATGCTGGTAGATTAGTACGAGCAAAAAACAGAGGCTTACTACAAACAATAGAGTCTAATAGCCTAAATAAAATTGTACCACAACACTTAAAGGATGAAGATAACCAGTGGTTTGCTTTAACCAAGCGAGCAAGAGTGATTGCTTATGCAAAAGATAGAATACAACCAGAACAGCTTTCTACTTACGAGGATTTAGCTTCAAACACTTGGAAAAATAAATTATTAGTGCGCTCTTCAGATAATATTTATAACCAATCATTAATGGCTTCTATTATAGCAAACAATGGTGAAGAGGCAGCCAAAGAATGGGCAAAAAATGTAGTTGCTAATATGTCGCGCTCACCACAAGGCAACGATAGAGACCAAGTAAAAGCAGTTGTAGCAGGAGAAGGCGATTTGGCAATAGTAAACACGTATTATATTGGTAAACTATTAAACTCTAAAGATCCAGAAGAGGTTAAAGCAGGACAAGGTGTTGGCATTTTTTTTCCAAATCAAAACGACAGAGGAACACATATTAATGTAAGTGGAGCAGGAGTTGTTAAATATGCTCCTAATAAAGCTAACGCAGTTAAGTTTATAGAGTTTTTAGTGAGTAAAGATGCTCAGGAAGTTTTTGCCAAAGCAAATTACGAATATCCTGTAAATGAAGAGGTGCAACCCTCAGAATTATTACAATCTTGGGGAGATTTTAAAGCAGATAATTTAAACTTGTCCACTTTAGGAAACAATAATAAAAAGGCTGTGCTTTTATTTGACGAAGCAGGATGGAAATAAAATTTGAAAACTTTTAAGCTAAAATATTTAAAAAGAAACAGTAATAAATGGTCAATATTAACTTTGGCCATTATTACGTTTTTATCTATACCAATATTTACAATTTTCTTTAAACTGTTTACAGGTCCTGGAGAATCTTGGCAGCATATTGTAAAAAATGTTTTATTAGAGTACTCACTAAACTCATTATGGCTAATTAGTGGTTGTAGCTTATTATCTGTACTATTTGGAGTGTCTTCTGCTTGGATTGTGAGTAGGTATTATATTCCTTTTCAAAAACCATTAGAGTGGATGCTCATACTACCTTTAGCAATACCTTCTTACATTACAGCGTATGCTTATGCAGGTTTTTTTGATTACGGAGGCTCATTAGAGTTGTTGTTAAACGCGCTAAATATCAACAGTACAAAAATAAGCATCACAAATATATACGGATTAATCTTTATTTTAAGTGTATCACTATTTCCTTATGTTTATGTTAGCTCAAGAGCCGTTTTTTTATATCAGTCTGGGCGCTTAATCGAAGCCTCCAAAATCCTTGGAGCTGGAGAAATCAAAACGTTTTTTAAAATTATATTGCCACTAGCCAGACCAGCAATTTTTGGAGGATTAATTTTAGTTTTAATGGAAGTGCTTAACGATTATGGTGCAGCAAAGTATTATGGTGTAAGCACATTTACAACAGGTATTTTTAGAGCTTGGTTTGCTTTAGAAGAGCCAGCAACAGCAATTTACCTTTCTGCAATTTTACTTTTAATTGTGTTTTTAATTATATTTTTAGAACGTTTACAGAGAGGAGCAAAAAGTTTTAGTTTAGCAGCCAAAAGTGATGTAAAATTATCAAAAATTAAAGTTTCTAAAACTAAGCGTAGTTTGCTTTTTGTGATTGCATTTATCCCAGTGTTTTTTGGCTTTTTAATTCCATTGGGTCAATTACTGTATTGGAGCTTTTTAACCTTTTCTAGTGTGATTTCTCAATCCTTTTTTAATATTGCTTTGCAAAGTTTGAGTATTGCATTTATAACAGCATTCTTTACTGTGTTTTTTGCGTTATTAATACTGTATTTTCCAAAATGGAATGGACTTTCATATCTTAAAAAAAGTTCTAGAATCGCTGTTTTAGGGTATGTTATTCCTGGAGCTGTTATCGCAATTGGTGTTATGATACCTACATTACAATTAGACAAATGGTTAATTGGCGTTTTTAAAACCACACTAAATATAGATATTGGGTTAATTATTAACGGAACTATTATTGTTTTGTTATACGCCTACATTATTCGTTTTTTGGCAGTTGCATTTAATCCTATTGAAGCTAGCCAACTTAAACTTGGAGTTTCATTGGCTGAATCTTCAAAATTATTAGGTAAAAACAACCTGCAAACGTTTTTTAAAATTGAATTCCCTTTACTTAAAACCGGAATATTGAGTGCTTTTATTTTAGTGTTTGTAGATACTATGAAAGAGCTACCATTAACACTAATATTAAAACCTTATACTATTAATACTTTAGCTGTTAAGGCTTATGAATATGCAAGTGACGAACTTATTATGGAAGCAGCTTTACCTTCGTTGTGTATTATTTTTACAGGTGTATTACCTATAATTTTATTGAATAGATTAATTTTAAATCAACTTAAAAACTAAATACTTAACTGGTGAACACTATTTTAGAAATTAAATCGCTTAGTAAATCTTTTGATAAAAATACAGTTGTAAAAAACGTTAATTTATCAGTTACTAATAGCAATATTTTAGCCATAGTTGGAGAAAGCGGAAGTGGTAAAACCACACTAATTAGGCTTATTGCAGGATTAGAAACTCAAGATAGCGGACAAATAAAACTCAATAACACTGTAATAGCTAGCGATACAGTTTATAAACAACCAGAAAAACGCAACATTGGCTTAGTGTTTCAGGACTATGCATTATTTCCTCATTTTACTGTATTTGATAATGTAAGTTATGGGATTAGTAAACACGTAAACAAAAAACAACGTGTTGATGAGGTTTTAAAAATTGTAGGTTTAGAAGGTTTAGAAAAAAGATTTCCTCACCAACTCTCAGGAGGACAACAACAACGCGTTGCACTTGCAAGAGCTTTAGCACCAAATCCAGCGCTTTTAATTTTAGATGAACCCTTTAGTAATTTAGATTATAATTTAAGAATACAATTAAGAAACGATATTTTTAGTATTATAAAACAAACCGGAATTACTGCTATTTTTGTTACGCACGATACGCAAGATGCTATAGCAATAGCAGATCAAATTGTTGTTTTTAAAGATGGCGAAATTAAACAACAAGCAACACCAAAGGAATTATACTCTAAACCCAAAAGTTTTTATGTGGCTTCACTTTTTAGTCCCTTGGTAAATTTATTACCTTCAGATTTAGAGAGTTTTAATTTTAAATTTCAGAATAACAAAAGGTATGCCTTACGAATAGACGATTTTAAAATTGATAAGGATAACGACTTTAATCATACTGTTACAATACAAAAAAGTCAATTTTTTCAAGGTAAATACTTAAATACCATTACGCTTCAAAATAAAAAAGTACTCAACTTTTATTCTGTTAGCGATTTGTCTAATCAAACCGTTGTTGTTGGGTTTAAAAACGATTCACTTTTTATATTTGACGCCTAATTTAAAATGTACTCAGTAGCACGATATACCATTAATACCACTAAAACTTTACTAACTTTGTAAAAAAATAATTATTTATGAATGCAATAATAGAAAACTTACTAAATAATCAAATAAAATACGAAGCTCAAGCATCTATGCAATATTTAGCTATGGCGTCTTGGGCAGATGCCAAGGGTTACAATGGCGTTTCAGATTTTTTTTACAGTCAGTCTGAAGAAGAGCGTTTGCACATGACCAAATTAGTGAAGTTTGTTAACGAAAGAAGTGGCAATGTTAACATTCCTGCTTTAGAAAAACCAGAGCACGATTTTAATAGTCTAAATGAACTTTTTGAGAAATTTTTAAAAAGTGAAATATTTGTTACAGAGCAAATAAGCCATGTAATTTACGAGTGCCTTCAGCAAAAAGATTATAACGTACATAATTTTATGCAGTGGTATGTTACCGAACAATTAGAAGAAGAAGCTATGGCTAGAACTTTACTAGATAAATTAAATATTATTGGTAGTGATAAGTCTGGACATTATTTATTTGATCGCGATATACAAATGATTGCAGCATCGCAAGACAAAGAAAACTAAGTATTAAGGTGTGATTGGTTTATTTTTAATAAATAAAAGTGTCTAAAACATGACGAAGGATAAAGTTATAAAAGCTGATTGTTTTTTAGATACAGACTTAAATTGTATGGAATTATATATTCCAAACACATACACGCCAATTATTAATAAGAAAAAAAAGTGTTGTAAATCGTATAAGAAAAAAGGAAAGTCACATTGTAAGCGCTGTCCTAAGCTTTAACCTGCGATTTATGCTCAATAACATGCAACCTATTTTAAATCAGTCTAAATACAAACAGTTCAAATTCAGCTATTTAAATTTGTTCTAAACACTTCAATACCTAAATTTATAGTATTATTAATTTTAAAAAAAGAAAAATATGTCTATAAGAATAGGAAATAGTTGTGTGAATTGCGAAAATTTAGCAGCAAACGAAATTTGTAAAGTGCATGGAGTTAAGGTATCAACAAGCTATACTTGCGATAGTTTTGAAATGAAAGCAGCACTAAAAAACGATCCTAATTGCACAACATGTGCACGTTACGAAGCACCTTCTTGTGCTAACCCAAAAAAGGCAGCACCTGGAATGTTATGCTCACAATGGGCACCACAAAGTGCGCAAGCATAATACATTTAAGTATATAAAATTAAGGCAGACTACTATTAAGTGGTCTGTTTTTGTTTATTATTTAGTTAATATAACTATCTTTACACGCAATTAATTCTAATTGCAATGACAGCACACGAAAATAAAATAGTTGGAGAAGGGTTAACCTACGACGATGTACTATTAGTCCCAGCTTTTTCTGAGGTTCTTCCACGCGAAGTCAACATTCAAACCAAATTCACAAAAAACATTACAATAAACGTTCCTATAGTTTCTGCAGCTATGGATACAGTTACCGAGAGCCAAATGGCAATTGCAATGGCAAGAGAAGGTGGTATTGGTGTGTTGCATAAAAACATGACTATTGAGGAGCAAGCAGCTAAAGTACGTAAAGTAAAACGTGCAGAAAGCGGCATGATTATAGACCCAGTAACCTTACAACTAAATGCAGTAGTTGCAGATGCTAAAAATGCAATGCGAGAGCACAGTATTGGAGGTATTCCTATTGTAGATGCTAACGGAAAACTAAAAGGGATTGTTACCAATAGAGATTTGCGTTTTGAACACGAAAATAACAGACCAATTACTGAGGTTATGACTAGCGAAAATCTAGTTACAGCACCTGTTGGAACCTCTTTAAAAGATGCTGAAAAAATACTACAACAAAATAAAATTGAAAAATTACTTATTGTTGAAGGCGATAAGTTGCAAGGCTTAATCACCTTTAGAGACATCACTAAAGTCACACAAAAACCTATAGCAAATAAGGATACCTACGGAAGGCTTCGCGTTGCAGCAGCAATTGGAGTTACAGGAGATGCTGTAGAACGTGCAGAAGCTTTAGTACAAGCTGGAGTAGATGCTATAGTTATAGATACAGCACATGGACATACTAAAGGTGTAGTTTCTGTTTTAAAAGAAATAAAGAAGAAATTCCCAAAACTAGAAGCCGTTGTTGGAAACATAGCAACAGCAGAAGCCGCAAAATATTTAGTAGAAGCAGGAGCAGATGCTGTAAAGGTAGGTATTGGTCCTGGCTCTATTTGTACAACTAGAGTAGTAGCAGGAGTTGGTTTTCCTCAATTTAGTGCAGTTTTAGAAGTTGCAGCAGCTATAAAAGGTAGTGGAGTTCCTGTAATTGCAGATGGAGGTATTCGTTATACAGGAGATATTCCAAAAGCAATTGCAGCAGGAGCAGATTGTGTAATGTTAGGCTCTTTATTAGCAGGAACCAAGGAAAGTCCTGGAGAAACCATTATTTACGAAGGCAGAAAGTTTAAATCCTATAGAGGAATGGGTTCTGTAGAAGCCATGAAGCAAGGGAGTAAAGACCGTTATTTCCAAGATGTGGAAGACGATATTAAAAAATTAGTACCAGAAGGCATTGTTGGTCGTGTGCCTTATAAAGGCGAATTATTTGAAAGCATTCACCAATTTATTGGAGGTTTACGAGCAGGAATGGGTTATTGTGGCGCCAAAGATGTGGCAACTTTAAAAGAAACAGGACGTTTTGTAAAAATTACTGCTTCAGGAATTAACGAAAGCCATCCACACGATGTAACCATTACCAAAGAATCGCCTAATTATTCGAGATAAAGTATTTAGTTATTTAAGACAAAAACGCAGCTTTTAAATAAGGTGCGTTTTTGTTTTTAGGAATGTTCGTTTAATGAGCTCTTGATATCAAACGTTTTAATGTTTAATATCATTCGTTAAACGAAGCTACCAATTTTTAAAGTTTAATTAACTTTCTATTTGTTTCTGTTCGTTCTGTTTTAATTTTAATGAAATAGACACCAGTTGATATATCATCTATTTCGTAATTTTCTGAGATTGAAAATTCTTTTAGTTTTTTTCCAGAAATATTATATAATTCTATTGTTTTAATAGTTGAGTTATTTAAATTTTCAATTTTAAAATAATCTGAAGTAGGATTTGGATAAATCTTTATATCTTCTAAGTTAATCTCATCAATACTTAAGTCTTCTTGAATAATAATAGTGGTTTCATTATCAGTAATTATTGGTGCATTAAAATCAAAATAAATATCTGCTTTATTACTAAAATTATCTCCAACGTTTAAAGTAGGTAATGTTTTTATTTTAAATAATACATATCCATCGTTATTAGCGTCATCAAAAGGTAATTGAATGTTTTCAAATATAAATTCCACCTCATTCCCATTTCTAATTCTTGTATAAAAATCGTGACTTCCATTTAGAGGAAGCAAAGTAGATATATCGTATTTTGACATATCAATAACATCTTTTACTACTACATTTACAGCACTTGCGCTTCCTGTGTTTTCAAATCTTACTAAGTAATGTATGTAATTCCCAACTTGATCTAATGTTACTGTGTCGCCTTCTAAACAGGTCTTGTTATTTGGATCAAAAGAATTTACTACTTCTTGATTTAATTGTGTTGTATTATCGTCTGGTGTTTCATCTATATCGTCTGGATTAATTGTCGCAGAGTAATCTAAATAATCGCCACTGTTTAAAGGAAAGTCAGCATCGGTTGGTGTGTTTAAAGTCATTGTGAGGCTTATTTCTCTTGTTTCAAAAGGTAGTAAATCTGTATAATTCCACACTAAATTACCAAAGGTTTGAGAATCTGCAATAGGGTTTGAAGATAGAAAGTTTATATAGTTATCATCAAATGAAAAATCAATATTACCAGATAGTGTTGTGTTCCCTTTATTTTTAAATATAATTTTATAATCGGTATCAAAACCAGGTCTTGCAGCTTCAATTGGGATAATAATTAGTTCTAAATCGTTAAAAGCACCATTTGCGGTAATACAGAAATCTTGATTAAACGGACTTGAGTTTGATGGAAAACTGAGATTTACACTAGAGGGATTAATCGTCCAATAATTAGATTCAACAAGCTGACTACTCAATACATGTTCTCCTTCTGGTAAGGTGTAAGAATACTCGTTTAAATTATTTACATAAAAAACATCTGAATTTGTGTTATCTGAAACTGAAAACTGTACATCAAAAATAGAATTAGTCGTATATGGCAAACAACCAGTACCTAAGTCAACTAAAACGTTACCTGTTACTTCGTAATAATCTCCACCTAAAACAAACGTACAATAAGGATGTATGACTACTGCAGAATTATCGTTTTGATAACCGTTTTCAACCACACTAAATTCATCACTGTCTATACATATAAACTGAATATCTGTTTCGTAACTGCTATTAAAGTGTTGTAAAATATTGCCATTTTTCAAATTAAGTTCAGTTAAACTACTAGAGCTTAGAGAAAAGCGCTTAGTATTAACTGTAGATAAATCCAATGGGCTGTTAGTAGATAAACTTTGAAATGTTAAAAATCTTAAACCTTCAATATTTGTTAAGCTTACCTCGTCAGAATTTATATTACCTATAAAAAGGGAAGCATCTAAAGCACTATCTATATAGCTAAAACTACTGTTTTGTATAGTTAACGATTCATTAATATACCATAATTCTATAGCTCCAATTCCACCAATATTGTTGCTTAAAGAAAAAGAGTTAACACCACGAATTTCAATATCTTTTAATCCTTGATTGTTAAAAGATAAGTCTAAACTAGAAGGGGTATTACTACTATACCCATCTTGTATAAAATCTATTTTCTCTAATGAAGTAGAGGCATCACTTCCTTGTATTGAAGTTAAGTTTTCTGTATATCTAAAAATAAACTCTTCTAGTAAAGTCGTATTAGAAATATCGATTGCATTACCTGTAAATTCATCTATTGTAAGATATTTTAAAGCAGGCATTCCCAATAAATTTAATGAAGTATAAGTACCAGAAAGAATACGAAGTTCCTCAAGATTATTGTGGGTTCCAAAAATTAAATTATCTGTTAATTGAGAACTTTGAATCCTAACATATTCTAAATTTGGTAAATTGGTTAAATCGAAAAGAGGGTTATTAAAGCCAACATTTTGTAGTTCAAAATGAGTTAATGCTGGATTGTTAAATGTAAAGCTATCAATGCTTGAAGATAATTTTAATGTCTGTAAAGCTTGCCAAATACTAAAATCTAATGAATTTACATCTATGCTTGTTACTTCTAAAAATAAGAGATTACTAAAGTTTTCAAAACCGCCTAAGCTTTCAATATTATATGCTTGAGTGTTAAATTTAAAATGTGTGATTTGATTAGCCTCACTTAATTGTATTTGGTTATCATTGTTAAAATCGGCTGTAGAGTCAAAAACACCATCTCCATCAGTATCTACACACAGTTTAGTGGTTAAATAGGTGAGTAAATCAGGGTCGCTAAAAGTAATGTCTTGACTGTACCCAAAAACTGAGCATAATAATAAAAAAAATGTTATTCTAAACATGTATTATTTTTTTAGTTAGTTATGCTATTATTATTGTCAAAATTGTGGACAATACAAATTATGTTTAATGTTGTAGTATTTAAGCAATAGCCAAACGAAACTAGTGTTTTTTAAGTTTAGAAACAAATTAAACAATAGTATTACTCCACATAAAGCGCACCTCTATGTGGTTTAAGCGCATCTCTAATTGGTCGCATTTCATCATCATTAACAACCATAAACGCAATGCTGTGCATATCGTTTAGTTGCTCATAACCAGTAATGTTTAAGGCTGTTTTTTTTATGGCAATGTAGTCTTTTAAGTGCATGTGATGATGCTCGGCAATTTTATGTGCATCAGGTCCTCGAAAATCCCAAATAAGTTTTAGTTTACGCATGCTGTACAGAGTGTCCTTTTTCGGCAAAATTTTTAAAATCTTCCATATATTTCATAGATTGTTTTTTAAATAGCTTAGGCATTAATAAAGTAAGAATACGCATTTTTAAATTGGTTGCAACAAACTCACTGTGAGCAGTCCATTTTGTATAGCCTTGTGGAGTTATAGTAAAAAAGTTTTTTTGGATATTATGCATGCCTTTTGTATCGTAAATAAAATGATATTGCTCTGGCAACTCTTTGTGTGTTACAGATTCTATTAAAGACATCTTCCTGTTATTAATCACATAATTAAGCTTCATTTTAGAGCCAACAGCACCAGGACTACCAGAAACATGCTCAAAGCTAATTAAACCTTCTTGCCAATGTTTTAAATTGTTTAGATTGTTTAATTTTTCTAAAACGTCATCGCGTTTTAATTCAATAATAATCTCAGAACTGTATTTCATTGATAGTTAATATTATGTAGAGATAAAATAATACTATTATAACAAATTTAAAAAAATAAGTGATTGCTAAGTTAAACAATCTAATAATACTGTTTAATCCATCTATAAAGTGTTGATGTTATTTATTTCGTTAAATTATTAGCAAACATACTCCATAATTTTTTTTACAAGTGTTATTTTCTGTTTCTTAGAAAATTTTATTTACACACTAAAAATTGTTTCATAACGTTTGTTATTTACTTGCTAAATACTGTAATATTAGTATTTTTGCAGGTACTTTAAAAAATGCAACACTCTATGAAAATTAAATACCTACTACTTTTTATTTTTGGGCTGGCAACTCAAATACAATTTGCGCAACATAATAACAAACAGGTGTTATTTACAATAGATGATGAGCTAATTTACGCCAGTGATTTTGAACGTGTTTACAAAAAAAACTTAGACTTAGTAAAAGACCAAACACAAAAAGATGTTGAGCGTTATTTGGAGTTATTTATTAACTACAAATTAAAGCTTAAAGAAGCTAAAGCCTTAGGCTTAGACAAAAAATCTCAATATTTAAGGGAGTTTAATAGTTATAAAAACCAACTGTCTAAAAACTATTTAAAAGATAATGAAGTTACAGATGCTTTAGTAAAAGAAGCATACGAGCGAGTATCTAACGAGGTAAAAGCAAGGCATATATTAATTCGTTTAAATGGAGATGAAACACCTGCAGATACTTTAAAAGCATACAATAGGTTACTCGCTTTAAAAGAACGTATTAAAAAAGAAGGTTTTGAGACGGTACAAAAAGAAGTGCACGATGGTGCTACTGTTTATGCAGAAGATTTAGGATATTTTTCAGGGTTTAAAATGGTGTATAGTTTCGAAAACGTTGCGTTTAATACAAACGTTGGTGAGGTTTCAGAGCCATTTAAAACTCGTTTTGGTTACCATATTGTAGAGGTGTTAGATAAAAGGCCAACTCGCGGAAAACGTACAGTTGCACATATTATGATTGCCACTAAAGATAGTATAGATGCTGAAAAACGCATCAATGCTATATACAAAAAAATACAGCAAGGTGAAGATTTCGAAGCTTTAGCAAAACAATTTTCAGACGATAAAAGCTCTTCTAAAAATGGTGGAAAAATAGCACCTTTTGCTAGCGGAGAATTAAGTTCTAACATATTTGAAGAAGTTGCATTTAGCCTCACCAAAGAAAATAATTTATCACAACCCTTTAAAAGTAATTTTGGATGGCATATTGTAAAGCTATACAATACAGAAACCACTCCAGAATTTAGTAAAATAAAAGCAGAGTTAGAGAATAAAGTAAAGCGAGACAGTAGGTCAGAGTTAATAAACTCTGCAATGGCTGCAAAGCTTAAAAACAAATATAATGTAAAAGACAATCCTAAAGCTTTAGCTTATTTTGCCTCTATAGTAAATAAAAATTATACTACTCGAACGTGGAGTTTACCTTCAGATTTTTCTGCTGAAACTCCTCTTGTTACAATAGGAAAAAAGCAATTAAAATATAGTGACTTCGGAAACTATTTAACACAAACACAACGTATTCCGTTAGGTAAAATGCCAATTAAGGAGTTAGTAGAAAAAAAATACGAACAATTTTTAGAAACCGAATTGTTTAAGTACCAAGAAGCACATTTAGAGGAAGAAAATCCAGAATACGCTCAAATTGTAAGCGAGTATAGAGATGGATTATTACTTTTCGATTTAATGGATACTAAAATTTGGAGTGCAGCCAAAACCGATACTGTTGGACTTAAAAACTTTTACGAGGCAAACAAACAAAACTATATTTGGAATGATAGAGTAGATGCAATTGTAGCGTCTTCAGCTTCAAAAAAAGAAATAAAAAAAGTAGCAAAACTATTAGATAAAAATGTTGATATTGAAACTATAAAATCAAAGATAAATAAAGCCGATAAAGTTAACGTGTTATTTACAAAAGGCGTAATGGATGCACAACATCAAGCACTTCCAAGGGACTTTAAATTTAAAAAAGGACTCTCTTCAATCCACAAGCATAACAATAGCTTTGTGGTTGTTAAAGTAAATGCTATTATGCCAAAAACGATTAAAACTTTCGAAGAAGCAAAAGGTCAGGTTAGTAGTGAATTCCAAGAAGAAACAGAAGCAAAATGGATTAAGCAATTAAGAGACAAGCACACTATTAAAGTAAATCAAGCCACGTTACAAGCATTAAAATCTAAATTACAACCTAAATAATTGCGATACAAAATTAACATACTTTACTTAGCCATTGCAACCCTATTAACCAGTTGCAACTATTTTAATACCGTAGATACCTCAAACGCTATTGCACGTGTTAATGAGGAGTATTTATACCAAGACGATATTAAAAATTTGGTGCCAGAAAACGCAACAAAAGAGGATAGTACACAATTAGTAAATAGTTTTATAAACTCTTGGGCAACACAACAGTTGTTATTACAAGGCGCAAAAATAAATTTAAACGAGTATAAACAAGCCGAATATGATGAGTTGGTAGAGCAATATAAAACCGATTTATATAGTAAAGCATATTTAGAAGCATTAGTTAACAAAAACTTAGATACTATTGTTAATGCTAACGAAGCAGAAGCCTATTATAATCAAAACACTGAAGCGTTTATGCTTAATGAAGATTTAATAAAATTTAGATATATTAATATAGATGCTAAACGATTAGATTTAAAAGAAATAACTGAAAAATTTAAAGTGTTTAATAACGCTAATAAGCGAGATCTAGACTCTATTTCTATTCAATTTAAATCCTATTCATTAAACGATTCTGTTTGGATAAAAGTAGATAAGGCAATAGAAAAAATTCCAGTACTCTCTCCCGAGAATAGAGAAGAACTGTTAAAAAAATCTAATTTTATACAACTCAAAGATTCATTAGGACTATATTTGATGCAAATTGAAGACGTAGCAACAAGAAACACTATTGCACCATTAGAATATGTAAGGCCAACAGTAAATCAAATTGTTATTAATAAACGCAAATTAGATCTCATTACACAATTAAAAAAAGACATAACAAAAGATGCCATTAAAAATAAAAAATTTGAACTCCTTGATTAATACTAAACATATAGCATTAGCTATTTGCAGTTTTGTATTTGTAAATGCAATTACAGCACAAGAACTAATTGAAGAAACCGTAGCCTCAGTAAAACAAGCAGATACAACTAAAAATACAGGACCTATAAAAGTAGATGGTGTAGCAGCAGTAGTTGGAGACTATATAGTTTTAGATAGCGATATTGATAAAACTATTTTACAAATTGAAGCACAAGGAGGCGATGCAAGTAAATTTTCGCGTTGTAGCCTATTTGGTAAGCTTTTAGAAGACAAATTGTACGCTCACCACGCAATAGAAGACAGTGTTGAGGTTTCTGATGCCGAAATTCGCTCTTTTGTAGATCAACAAATACAACAATTTAAATTACAATTTAATGGCTCTTTAGACGAGGTTTTAAAGTTTTATAACAAAGAAGACGAGCAGAGTTTAAGAGACGAAATGTTTACCATAAACAAAAACAATAAGCTGGCTGCTGCAATGCAGAAAAAAATTGTTGACGAAGTAGAAGTTACTCCAGAAGAAGTAAGACAATTTTTTAATAACATTCCAAAAGAGGAGCGTCCAACATTTGGTACAGAACTTAAAGTAGCTCAAATAGTAATTGAGCCAAAAGTAAACGAGGCCGAAAAACAACGAGTTATAAAGCAATTAAACGAAATTAGAGATGATGTCCTAAAAGGAGCAAGCTTTCTATCTAAAGTTATATTTTATACAGATGATACAGCTTCAAAAAAAGATGGAGGAATGTACACTCTAAATAGAAAACGACCACAAATGGTAAAAGAATTTAGAGAAGTGGCATTTGCTTTACAAGAAGGCGAAATCTCTAAACCATTTGCAACAGAATATGGCTACCATATTATTTATTTAGAAAAAATTAGAGGACAAGAATACGATGTTAGACATATTTTAATAATTCCTAAAGTTTCTGAAACCGAAGTAATGGCAGCAAAAACACGTCTTGAAGATGTGAAAAAGAAAATTGAAAATAATGAAATTTCATTTGCAGATGCAGCAAGAGAAATGAGTGACGAAAAAGAAACTAAATTTCAAGGCGGACAATTAATTAATCCTGCAACACAAGACTATAATTTTGAATTAACTAAAATGGACCCAGAACTCTATGGTCAAATTCAAGATTTAAAAGATAATCAAATAAGTGAAGTGCTTACAGATGAAGGCAGAACAGGAAAAGTGAAATTTAAGATTTTAAAAATTTCAGACAGAATAAATGAGCACGAAGCAGATTATGCTCGCGATTATTTAAAAATTAAAGAGTTAGCACTTAACGAAAAACGCTTTAAAGCTATCGATAAGTGGCAAAACGAAAAAATAATGGATACATACATTAAAATTAGTGACGATAAAAAAGACTGCGATTTTAATAGTAACTGGTTAAAAAAATAAGTATGTCTGACGTAGCAGCAGTAACCCAATTAGTAAATAAATACAAAACATTAAAAACCGAAATAGCGAAAGTTATAGTAGGTCAGGATGATGTTATAGATCAAATTTTAATATCTATATTTTCTGGTGGTCACGCCTTGCTTATAGGTGTACCAGGTTTGGCAAAAACATTAATGGTTAATACTATTGCGCAAACTTTAGGTTTAAATTTTAAACGCATTCAGTTTACACCAGATTTAATGCCAAGTGATATACTTGGTAGTGAAATATTAGACGAAAGCAGAAACTTTAAATTTATAAAAGGACCTATTTTTTCTAATATTATTCTTGCAGACGAAATTAACAGAACACCTCCAAAAACGCAAGCCGCTTTATTAGAAGCCATGCAAGAAAGAGCTGTGACTGTTGCAGGACACCATTACAAATTAGATTTGCCCTATTTTGTATTAGCAACGCAAAACCCAATTGAGCAAGAAGGAACATACCCTTTACCAGAAGCTCAATTAGACCGTTTTATGTTTGCTATAAACTTAGATTATCCAACTTTTGAAGAAGAAGTACAAGTGGTAAAATCTACGACAAGCGATATCAAACCAACAATAAATCCTGTTTTAAATGCTCAGGAAATTATAGATTTTCAGCAATTAATACGTCGTATTCCTGTTGCAGATAATGTAATAGAGTATGCTGTAAAAATGGTTGGTAAAACAAGACCAAACTCTACAACAGCAGCAGAATTAGTGGCAAATTATGTAGATTGGGGAGCTGGGCCAAGAGCATCACAAAATCTTATTTTAGCAGCAAAAACTCATGCAGCAATACAAGGTAAATTCTCACCAGATATAGAGAATGTACAAGCAGTGGCAACGAGTATATTGCGACACAGAATGATTAAAAATTATAAAGCCGAAGCCGAAGGTGTAACCGAAGAACAAATAATTAAAAGCCTGTTTTAATCATGAATATTAAAAACTTATTAGTGTCTTTAATCCTGTTTTTAATAGGTTTTATTTTGGTTATTTTAGGCTCGTTATTTAAAATTCAACACTGGCCTTATGGTAGTGAACTACTTACTTTAGGTATGTTTCTAAAAGTAATTGCAGCTATTATACTTATTATTAAACTTATTAAGTATGCTAAGACAAAACAATAAGTAATACTTCTTCAACTTAAGTTTCTTATCAATTTAATATTTTTCAGCCAATAAATTACATATAATTTAATATATAAGCTAATTTCATGTTTTTTATTGAAGAATATTCATTCATTTTCATCTTTCGTTATATATTTTTAAATTACTCAATAATTTAGTAAATTTGCAAAACCGGATTAGTTCGGTAAAATTCTAATTTAATTTAACCTTAAAACGATACTCTATGGCATTCGATATTGACATGATTAAAAAGGTTTACGCACAAATGGAAGAGCGCATAACAGCTGCTCGAGAAGTTGTTGGTAAACCATTAACACTTTCAGAAAAAATTCTATACAATCACCTTTGGGATGGTAAAGCAACTAAAGCCTTTACAAGAGGAAAGGATTACGTAGATTTTGCACCAGATCGTATTGCATGTCAAGATGCTACAGCTCAAATGGCCCTATTGCAATTTATGCAAGCAGGAAAACCAAAAGTGGCTGTGCCAACAACTGTGCATTGCGATCACTTAATACAAGCTAAAGAAGGAGCTAAAAAAGATTTACTGCATGCAAACGATGTGAGTAGTGAGGTATTTAACTTCTTAGAATCTGTGTCTAATAAATACGGAATTGGTTTCTGGAAACCAGGAGCAGGAATTATACACCAAGTAGTATTAGAAAATTATGCATTTCCTGGAGGAATGATGATTGGTACAGATTCTCATACAGTAAATGCTGGTGGATTAGGTATGGTAGCCATTGGAGTTGGAGGTGCAGATGCTGTAGATGTTATGGCAGGAATGGCTTGGGAATTAAAATTTCCTAAATTAATTGGAGTACGTTTAACAGGAAAACTTTCTGGTTGGACTGCACCAAAAGATGTAATTTTAAAAGTCGCTGAAATTCTTACAGTAAAAGGAGGGACAGGAGCTATTGTAGAATATTTTGGGCCTGGAGCTCTAGCAATGTCTTGTACAGGTAAAGGTACAATATGTAATATGGGAGCAGAAATAGGAGCTACTACTTCTACATTTGGCTATGACGATTCTATGGAGCGTTATTTACGCGCTACAGAAAGAGCAGATGTTGCAGATGCTGCAAATAAAGTAAGAGAACATTTAACTGCAGATGCTGAGGTTTATGAAAATCCAGAGCAGTATTTTGATCAAGTAATAGATATTAACTTATCAGAGTTAGGACCATTATTAAATGGACCTTTTACACCAGATTTATCAACGCAAGTTGGTAAAGAAATGACTAAAAAGGCAACGGAAAACGATTGGCCTATTAAAGTAGAATGGGGCTTAATAGGATCGTGTACAAACTCATCTTACGAGGATTTATCTAGAGCATCTTCTATTGCACAACAAGCATTAGACAAAGGTTTAAAGATGAAATCTGAACTAGGTATCAATCCTGGATCAGAGAAAGTACGCTATACAGCAGATAGAGATGGTATTCTTGGAATATTCGAAAAGCTAGATGCTAAAATATTCACTAACGCTTGTGGTCCATGTATTGGACAATGGGCAAGATATAGTGACCCTAAAAATGCACCTAAAAACAGTATAGTACACTCTTTTAATAGAAACTTTGCTAAGCGTGCAGATGGGAACCCAAATACGCATGCTTTTGTAGCTTCGCCAGAATTAACTGCAGCAATTGCTATTGCAGGACGTTTAGATTTTAATCCTTTAAAAGATAAATTAATTAACGAAAATGGACAAGAAGTAATGTTTACGGAACCTACTGGATGGGAATTGCCACCTAAAGGATTTGATGTAGAAGACGATGGTTATTTAGCACCAGTTGCAGATGGAAGTGGCGTAGAAGTTTCAGTTAAAGAAGATTCTGAGCGTTTACAACTATTAACTCCTTTTGAGCCTATTGGTAATACAATAAATGGAGCTAAACTTTTAATAAAAGCCTTTGGTAAATGTACAACAGATCATATTTCTATGGCTGGTCCTTGGTTACGTTACAGAGGACATTTAGATAATATTGCTAATAATACTTTAATAGGAGCTGTTAATGCATTTGGTAAGAAAACTAACTTTGTTAAAAACCAATTAACAGGAGAATATGGTGGAGTACCAGATACTGCAAGAGCATATAAAGCAGCAGGTGTACCAAGTATTGTAGTTGGTGATCATAATTATGGAGAAGGGTCCTCTAGAGAGCATGCAGCAATGCAACCAAGGCATTTAGGTGTAGCAGCAGTTATTGTAAAGTCTTTTGCACGTATTCACGAAACTAACCTTAAAAAACAAGGAATGTTAGGGTTAACGTTTGCAAATGAAAGCGATTACGATCTAATACAAGAAGATGATACGTTTAACTTTGTAGATTTAAACGAATTTGCACCAAATAAACAATTAACATTAGAAGTAGTACATAAAGATGGAACTAAAGATACCATTATGTTAAATCATACTTATAACCAATCTCAAATAGATTGGTACAATGAAGGTTCTGCTTTAAACTTAATTAAAAAAGAAAATGCAGGTTAAAATTAAGTTGTAACACACTCATTAAAAGACTCCTAAAGAAAATTAGGAGTTTTTTTTTGTTAATTATGTAAGTGCTTTAACTATAGTTCGACCAAAGGCAGTATAATAACAAAAAAACAAAACAATGATTAAAAAAATGATTTTAGGAGCTTTGGCATTAAGTTTATTTGCCACCTCTTGTAGTAACGACGACGATGCAACACCACAAGCAGCAACTGCACCATTAACAGTAGATTTTAGTGGATTAGAAGAATTAGGAGACGATTATGTTTACGAAGGTTGGATTATAGTAGATGGTTCTCCTGTCTCTACAGGGACTTTTACATCTGTAGGTCCACAAACATTTCAAGTAAATCCTACACAATTAGCAGCTGCAACAAAATTTGTATTATCAATTGAACCTGCAGGAGAAACAGGAGCAGAAGCTTTAGCTCCAGCAGCAACAAAAGTATTAGTTGGAGATTTCTCTGGTGCCACAGCAGATTTAACAACTGCAATCGTTGGAGATTTTAGTACAGCTTCTGGAACATTCTTTTTAAGAACACCAACAGACGAAACAGGAACAAACAATGGAAACGATGAAAACGGAGTTTGGTTTGGAGCACCAGGAATGCCACCAACAGCTAACTTTACATTACCAGTGTTACCAGAAGGTTGGGTTTACGAAGGTTGGGTAGTTGGAGAAACAGGACCATTAACAACAGGAACGTTTACAGACTTTGGAGCAGCAGATGGAGCAGCACCTTTTAGTGGTGCAGCAGCAGGACCACCTGTACCAGGAGAAGATTTTTTTGAAAACGAACCTGCTGGAGAATCCTTTCCTCTTGATGTAAGAAATAGAACTGTAGTGATTTCTGTAGAGCCTTTTCCAGACAATTCGCCAGCACCTTTTGCAATGAAGCCTTTAGTTGGTACTGCAGGCATGGACACAGCTCCAGCAACACATGATTTTGGATTAAATTTAGGGTCTTTACCAACAGGTACTGTAACTAGATAATAATATAATATTAAAAGAATGGCATACTTATTTTACAAATATGGATTTCGATTTATAACGTAAAATAGTATTGTTTGTTTTTTATTAGATTTGAAGCGTTATTTCGTAATTTTGAGATAACGCTTCATTGTTTTTTATTATGAAAAATTTAAACTTTAAGAATATTATTTTCTTCGTTATTATTTTAGTTTTAATAATTCCGCAGACTAGGCAGCCTATACAAGTAGCACTTCACAAAGGGTTAGCTTTATTTAGTCCATCTATAAAAACCTCTGAAACTCTTGAGGTTGTAACAACGTACAATTGGAAACTAAAAACAATACATGGAGAAGGTTATAATTTTAATAGCGCTAAAAATAAAGTAGTACTAGTTAATTTTTGGGCAACATGGTGTCCACCTTGTATAGCAGAAATGCCAAGTTTACAAGCTTTATATACTGATTATAAAGATGATGTTGAATTTGTTTTTATTTCAAATGAAGCATTAGAGGTTGTGCAAACATTTATAGAAAAAAAGGACTACACATTTACCACAGTTAAACCTTTAGAACAGCCAAAAACTGAACAATTTAGCGTGTCTGGTATTCCTAGAACGTTTTTAATTAGTAAAACAGGAGAAATAGTTATTGATAAAACAGGTGCTGCAAATTGGAATAGTGAAGCAGTAAGAACTAAAATAGATGAGTTGCTTAAGTTATAAGGTTTTAAAAAACGCTTTAATAAAACTGAAGCTAAACAACGACCACATAATTTTAACATCTTCTAAAAATGAAGATTCTTCGTCTAAAAATCGAAACATAGTTTCTACATCATTTTTACTATAATAGTGCTCAAAAATCCATTCGCCTTTATGGTTTTCATCTTTTAAAACCTTCAAGAAAATTTTATCGTAAAACTTATATTTACGTTTAAATAAGTTTTTAGAAGGTAATTGGTTAGACTTCAAATTACTTAGTATTTGCGCTATTTTTTTTTCGGTGTGTTTAAAAGAATAGCCAGTTGAAGCTTTAACCCAACCTCCAGCAGTACCAATTTTTGTTATTTTTTTAGTGTTGTATTTTTCAAAAGGAAACGTGGTCATTGGTATTTGTCCAGTCTCTGTTTCAACTATAAAATAGTTTTCTAAATTTAAATAATTTTTAATATAGCGTTGTATAAACTTATCGTAAGTAGCTTCTTCTACTAAGGTTTCAGTAAAATATGTAAACTCAACTAAGGCTTCGGTTTTAGAAAATGGTAGAACATACATAAATGTAGTTTGTTCTCCATCTTTTAATCTGTAATCCATCATTGTTACACAATCCTCTTCAAAAAAAGGGTTTTCGGTTGTAATAATCCACCCTTTAAAATGTTGTATTAATGTGGTGTGTTTATTGTTTTCAATTTTAAAATCTTCAGTTATTCTGCTATCAAAAACATGATGAGCTTTACATTTACTAGTTTTTGTGCTTACAGTTACCATTTCATTTTCAAAAACACCTGTAACGTGGTCTATAATAAAAGTAAAATTCTTTTTTTTGATTAGTGTTCCTTTTGCATAGTTATAAAAATCTAATGCACGAATACTTTTATATTTGTAAGGATTTAGACTAAGATTGATGTTTTTATTATGCGTATGTATTTTTGCTTTTTGCCAAGTTTTATAAACTAAAGTATCCCAAATACTAGGCGCTGTTTCCCAAAAACTCCACGTTTTATCGTTTTCGTTTTTTTCAGAAGAATCAATTAAGGCAATGTTTTTAGTATTAAAAAAAGGGTCTTCAGCAAGTTTTAAAGCCAATTGGAGACCAGCTAATCCATTTCCAATAATTATATAATCGAAATAATGTATGGAATCATCCATTTACCTTTTAAAGTATTTAAATGGCACAAATAGCATCCCAAAGCATTCGCCATCGCCTTTGCCTAAGTGCTTATGGTGGATTTTATGTGCTCTACGAACGCCTTTAGCATACCAATTATTGGCATTTCTAAACAGCTTAAAGCGCTGGTGTATAAAAATATCATGCACTAAAAAGTAGGCTGCTCCATAAGCCATAATACCTAAACCAATTGGTAAGCAATACCAAATATTCTCGTAACTCCATAGGTAAAAGCAGGTCATGCTTACAATAGCGTAGAAAATAAAAAAGGCATCGTTACGCTCAAACCAACTGTCGTGATCTTTGTGGTGGTGGTCTTTATGAAGGCTCCATAAAAAACCATGCATAATATATTTGTGGGTAAACCAAGCCATAAATTCCATAGCGGAAAATGTGCCTATAAAAACTAATATCCAATATAGTGTTTGCATAATTACATTAAATTTAATTGATATTTTACATAGCTTCGTGTTAAAAGTTCTACTTTTTTATAGTTTGGAACTCTAATTCTTGTGTTTTTAATTTTAGCTGCAGGTGTGCGTCTTAATTTTTTGAGTAATTGTCTATAATATCTGTAAGCCATAAACACACCAAATTTAGCTTCTATAGGCAATTGTTTAATGCCTTCTAAACCTTTTGCAAAGTCTTGTTCTATATCATCTATTATTGCTTTTTTAGAAGCTTCGTCTAGATTTTTTAAATCAGTATTTGGAAAATATGTGCGATCTAAAGTTTCGAAATCTGCTTTAAGATCTCTTAAAAAATTTACTTTTTGGAAAGCAGAGCCTAAAGACATTGCAGATTCTTTTAAGGCGTTGTATTTTTCTTTATCGCCTTTTACAAACACATTTAAACACATTAAACCCACTACATCTGCAGAGCCATATATGTATTGCTTATATTCTTCATCTGTTAGATATTTAGATTTATAGAGGTCCATTTTCATGCTTTCCATAAAGGAATCTACCAAATGTTTTTCAATATTATAAGTTGTATAAGTATGTTGAAAAGCATTAAGGATAGGGTTTAGGCTTATTTTTTCGATTATTGCTTTTTCTAAATCGTCTTCAAAATCTTTAAAAAGTGTTTGTTTGTTGTAATCGTGAAATGAATCTACAATTTCGTCTGCAAATCTCACAAACCCATATATATTATAAATGTCTTGCCTAATACTATTAGATAGCATTTTTGTCGCTAACGAAAACGAAGTACTGTAAGATTTTGTAACAATCTTAGAGCATTTATAGGAAACGTCGTCAAATAATGTTTTCATTGTTTTAAGTACTGTGTTTTGTTATGAGTTTAGATACGAGTTTACCAGAAATTAATGCTGGTGGAACTCCAGGTCCAGGTACTGTTAGTTGACCTGTAAAATATAAATGTTTTACTTTTTTACTTTTTAAATTTGGGCGTAAAAAAGCTGTTTGCGTTAAAGTGTTTGCCATTCCATAGGCATTACCTTTGTAAGAATTATACTCGCTAATAAAATCGTTTACACAAAAAGACTCTTTAAAGATAATAGAATCTTTAATGTTCTGCGCTGTTAAAGACTCAAATCTTGAAATTATTTTATTAAAATAGTCTTCTCTTAGTTCTTCGGTATCTCTTAATCCTGGAGCAATAGGAATTAAAAAAAAGCCTGTTTCGCAACCATTTGGAGCCATTGATGCATCTGTTTTAGAGGGAAAATTTACGTAAAATAAAGGGTTACTAGGCCATTGAGGATTATCGTAAATTTCTTGAGCGTGAGTTTCGAAATTACTATCGAAAAATAAATTATGATGGTTTATATTATTCAGTTTTTTATTAAAACCTACATAGAATAGTAAGGAGGAAGGTGCAAAAGTTTTTTTACTCCAATAGTTTTCGGAATACTGTCTGTGTTTTTGTTCTAATAATGTTTCGGAATGATGATAGTCTGCACCACTTAAAACAACATCAGAGTTTATTGTATCTCCATTAACAATTATAGAAGATGCAATCCCATTATTAACAATAATTTTACTAACAGCACTGTCTGTTTTAATTTCTACACCTAAGCTTTTTGCTAAAGCTGTCATTGCTTTAATGATTTCGTACATACCACCTTTAGGATGCCATGTGCCTAGACCAAAATCGGCATAGTTCATAAAACTATAAAACGCAGGTGTATTGCTTGGTTTTGCACCTAAAAAGAGCACAGGGAATTCTAATGTTGATACTAATTTTGGATTTTTAAACTGTTTTCTAACTTCTCCACTTATAGTTTTAAAAAATTGATCGACTCTAGTAATAGTGTCTTTAGTCACTAGTTCTAAAGGAGAAATTCCTGGTTTTAATACCACTTTATTAATAGCAATATCATAATTAGAAGCCGCTTTTTTTATAAATGCTTTTAAGGGTATGGAACTACCTGGTTCTATTCGTTCAAACTCTGTAGCTATTTTATCTAATGTGTCTCCTATTGTAATTGTTTCGTCTTTAAAAAATATTTTATATGCAGGACTTAATTTATCTAACTCGTAATACTCAGATCTTTTTTTACCAAAATCTGCAAAAAATTTATCGAAAATATCAGGCATCCAATACCAACTTGGTCCAATATCAAAAGTGAAGCCTTCTTTTTTTAATTGTCTGCAACGACCTCCAACAGTATTATTTTTTTCGAAAACAGTAACGCTGTGTCCATCTTTAGCCAAATAACATGCAGCAGAAAGTGAGGAGAAGCCAGAACCGATTATTGAAATCTTTTTTTTCATAATATACTAAACCTCTAGGCTAATGTTTAAAGATTCCACCAATGCTTTGGTACTAGAAAAGCTTATTATCTTCTTGGTTTCTTTTTGGTTTATAAATTCTGTCATTCTACCAGAAATTAATAGTTTGTTGCCTTTATTTATTAAAATTTCGGATTGAAATTTATTGAGGTACTCATTTATTTCGTCTTTAAGAGGTTTGACTGTAAAAGACGAAATATAAACCGCATCTATGTAAGAATTAGAAATATCTTTTAAGCTATCCATGGGTACACTTTGTCCTAGATATATGGAGTGACAACCATTTGCCGCTAATATATAGTTTGTAAATAATAAGCCTAACTCATGGATTTCATTATCTGGTAAAAATAAAATATAGGTTGGACAGTTAGCATCTTGTTTAACTGTAGCCATTGCATTTTCTGTGCTAACAAGAATTTTCTTTTTTATTAATTCTACAATAAAATGTTCTTGTGCAGGTGTTATGGTATCTGTTTGCCATAAAAGGCCAATATGATCTAATAACGGAATTAATACGTTGTAAAAAATGTGGGAAAATGAATAAGATTTTATTAACGCGTTAAATGTATTGTGAAATAATGCCTGATCAAAATTAATCATAGACAACTTAAACTTATTTAAAGCATCGTTATCTAAATCGTCATTATAAGCAATTTTTTTTATTAAAAGAGGAATTTCCTTTTCGTCTAAATTTGCAATTTTAGAAATTTTATAACCATTATTATTTAAATAACTTATGTTTAAAAGCTTTTGTAAATTAGATAAACTATACTGCCTAATGTTTGTATCTGTTCTATCTGGTTGTAAGAGGTTATAACGTTTTTCCCAAATTCTAATGGTGTGAGATTTAATACCTGTAAGGTTTTCTAAATCTTTAATACTGAATGTGCTTTTTGTGTTGTTCATTATTTAGCTAAAATAGTTAAACAAAATGAATTTATACAAAAGTTTTTGAAAAGTTTAGGAAAATTATGTTTAATGATAATAAAAAAAAGTGCGCACGAGAAGACTCGAACTTCCACGAACTAATGTCCATCAACCCCTCAAGCTGACGCGTCTACCAATTCCGCCACGTGCGCAAAGAAAAAAATAAAGATAAAAAAAAAGTTAAGCAAAGCTTAACTTTTTTTTGGTGACCAGTCTGGGGCTCGAACCCAGGACCCTCTCCTTAAAAGGGAGATGCTCTACCAACTGAGCTAACTGGTCTTTCTCCTAATTGAGGGTGCAAATATATAACGATTAATTAATAATACAAACCTATTTTAAATTAATTTTTTGTTTTTTTGCTATGTATTTTTCTATGTTTTTAATAATCAGTTTATAGCGTAAATAATGAAAGTGTTTTTAATAGGATATATGGCTTCTGGAAAATCATTTATTGGCAAAAAATTGGCAAAAGTGTTCAATTTTGAGTTTGTAGATTTGGATGATTATATTGAGTTAACCGAAAAAACAACTATTAAATCACTTTTTTCAGAAAAAGGAGAAATCTATTTTAGAAAAGCTGAGCGAAATGCACTTCTCGAAATTTTAAATACAAATAAAAATTTAATTGTTGCACTTGGAGGTGGAACACCTTGTTATTATAGTAATATGGATAGCATATTAAACGATAAAGATAGTGTAAGTGTATATTTAAAATCGTCAATTAACACTCTTGCAGAGCGTTTACAGTTTGAAAAAGCTAAAAGACCTTTAATAAACCATTTAACAAATACAGACGATTTAATAGAGTTTATTGGTAAGCACTTATTCGAAAGGTCTCACTTTTATAACCAAGCGCAACTTACGGTTGATGTAAACAGAGAACCAAAACTTATACTAGAAGATATTATACTTAAGCTATTTTAAAAAAGCTTCAAATGTATTATCTTTAATAACAACTTGTACATGCTCATTTAGAGAAGTGGACAACGAAATGCCTTTAAAGTCTGCTTTAACAGGGTATTTTTTATGATTTCTATTTACAAGTACAGCAGTTTTAAACTGTTTTAAAGGCACCTCTAAAAAATGCTTTACACCATAGATTAATGTGGTTCCTGAATTTAAAACATCGTCTATTAATATTAAAGATTTGTTTTCGTAATCACTTGTTTTTAAAGAGGTTTTTATATTTTCTCTTGGTTTTTTTTTATTAATTTCAACCTTGCACAAAATAGGATTTAAAGGTGAAATTTGTTTTAAAGTTGTTTTTAGTTTTTTAGCTAACAAATAACCATTACTGTCAATTCCTGCAAGTATAACCTCTTCTTCATTTATATTACTTTCATAAATTTGGTAAGCAATTCTTTTAATTTTATGTAAAATCTCTTCATGAGATAAAATACTACTTTTCATAATTGATTTTGTTAGTAAGGTTTAAAGATAAATTATATTTCATTATCTTCATGTAATTCATCAATATCTCTTCTATCTTTTTTTGTAGGTCTGCCAGTACCTTTTTTTCTGTAATAATCTTGCGAATATTTTAAAAGTTCTTGCGCTTCAAAAGCTTCCTTTGGAGTACTATCTGTTCTGTAAAGATCAACCAATTTGGCGCCAACTCTATTTTTTGGGATGTCGTTTACTGTTAGCACATAATTAATTTGGTTTTTTCTTAATTCAATTTTGTCCTGCGGATAAACGTCTCTACTTGGTTTAACAGTGTCTCCGTTTATTTTAACATGTCCTTTTTTACAGGCAATAGTCGCCATATTTCTTGTTTTATAATATCTAACACACCACAAATACTTATCTACTCGCATATTATTTAACTTAATTTGACGTTAATGATATTGTGCAAAAATATAATTAAATGTATCTTGCACCACAAAAATAAACAATAATGAATTTAAGAAAATTTACTTTAACACTTGCAAGTCTAGTTGTAATTGTTTCTTCTTGTAAGAAAGATGATGACAGTTTTACACCAATCCCAGACAGAGATAGAACTGAAGTTTATAATGAAGATATTATAGAAATTGAAACTTACCTTTCTACTCATTTCTTTAATTATGAAGAATTTGAAGCCAACCCAAATTCTACAGACTTTCAAATAGTGTTTGATACTATTGAAGGTGCAAATGCAGATAAAATTCCTTTAATAGACCAGGTTGATTTTAAATTAATTACAGATACTAATGACGAGTCTGTAGAATATAAATTATACTTTTTAAAAGTTAGAGAAGGCAATGGAGCGTCTTTACACAGTACTAATAGAGCTTTTGTAAATTATGAAGGCTCAACATTTGATAATGAAGTTTTTGATAGCGCAGTTAATCCTATAGATTTTAACTTAATCTCTGTAGGTAATATTGGTGGAGTAGTTGCAGGATTTAGAGAAGGATTATTAGAGTTTAACACTGCTGCTAACTCTATAACAAACAGTGATGGAACACAAAGTTATGAAGATTATGGTATTGGAGCAGTATTTATACCTTCGGGTTTAGGTTATTTTTCGCAAGCAACTCCTAGCATCCCATCCTATTCTCCTATAATGTTTAAATTCGACTTAGTAAAAAAGGCTGAAACCGATTGGGATTTAGATAGAATACCTTCTTCTACAGAAGATTTAGATAACGATAATAATCCGTATAATGATGATACCGATGGCGATTTAATTCCAAATTTTGTTGATAATGATGATGATGGCGATGGTGTTTTAACTAAGGATGAATTAGATTACGAGACTTACGAGGTTAATTTATCTTTAGGTGAAATGGAGCCTGTTATGGCTACTAATCAATTTGAAATTAAAAGAGAAACTGTAACGAATGATGAAGGAGAAGATATCTTAGTAATAGAAACGTATTTAGTTATAGACACAGATGGCGACGGAACTCCAGATTATTTGGATGACGCAAACTAAACTGTTAAAAATACAGCATAAAAAAAGCCGCTATATAGCGGCTTTTTTTATGCTGTAAAATAGAGGTTTATATTTTTAAAGATAAACTTAAAATAATTTGATCTGGTCTTGTGTCCAATCTATCGTTAATACTAATATTATTGTTATTTAAAAAAGTAGCTTCATTATCACTAAAGCCTCTTTCGTATCTCAAATCAATTGCAAATGCTTCAAAATTAAGTGCTACGCCAAAATTTAAACCAACAGTAAAATCACTTTCTAATGTATCTATTGTAATTCCTTCAAATTCAGAATCTAATATATATTGTAACGATGGTCCACCAAAAACAGATACTGGTCCAATTAGCTTTACACCAACTAATAATGGTGCATCAACCTTTTTTAAGGAAAACGATTCACTATTATAATCACTTTTTGTTGCTGTGTACATTAATTCTGGTCTAAAATAAAGATCATCACCTATTTTGCCAAACAACCCAACATGATATCCAATGTTTCTTTCGGGATTGGTTACACTTGTATTAGCAGACTCAAAATAATCGCCATTGGCATTATAATTTAATCCTGCTTTTATGCCAAATGAAGTTCCTTTTTGTGCAAAAGCAGAGGAGGATATTACTAGTCCTAATACTACAACTAAAAATACTTTTTTGTTTACTCTACTTGTTGAGAACAAGTATTCATTAAGTTTTTTTAAAATTTTCATAATTGTTGTTTTTTAATGTGAATTGTATAAAATAACGAAAATCGTGCCACTTTATTCTTTAAAATTAATACTAATGTATTAAACTGAGGTGTTCTACGCTATTAAAACAAAAATATAGGCATAAAAAAAAGGATAGAAACTGTTACATTTTTATCCTTTTTTATATAGTTTGAAGCATTTCTATTTTCTAGAAATCACTTTTTTACACGCTTTAATAATAGCATCACTATTTAAGCCATACTTTTCCATAAGTTGTTCTGGTGTGCCAGATTCTCCAAAGGTGTCGTTAGTTGCAACAAACTCCTGAGGTGTTGGAGTGTGCAATGCTAATACTCTAGCAACACTTTCTCCTAAACCTCCCAAATGGTTATGCTCTTCAGCCGTAACAATACATTTAGTCTTTTTAACGGATTTTAAAATAGCCTCATCATCTAATGGTTTTATAGTGTGTATGTTTATCACTTCTGCCGAAATCCCTTGCTCGTGCAATGCTTTTGCAGCTTCTAAAGCTTCCCAAACTAAATGACCTGTTGCTACTATAGTAACATCTGTTCCATCTAATAAATGCAAAGCTTTACCAATTTCAAAGGTTTGGTTTTCTGGAGTAAAGTTTGCCACTTTTGGTCTTCCAAACCTAAGGTAAACTGGTCCATGATGCTCTGCAATTGCTAAAGTTGCGGCTTTAGTTTGGTTGTAATCACAAGTGTTTATTACAGTCATACCAGGAAGCATTTTCATTAATCCAATATCTTCAAGTATTTGGTGAGTAGCTCCATCTTCTCCTAAAGTTAAACCAGCATGCGAAGCACAAATTTTTACATTTTTGTCTGAGTACGCAACACTTTGTCTTATTTGATCGTAAACTCTTCCTGTAGAAAAATTAGCAAAGGTTCCTGTAAATGGAATTTTTCCTCCTATAGTCATTCCAGCAGCTAAGCCTATCATATTAGCTTCTGCAATACCTACTTGAAAAAATCGCTCTGGATGATTTTTTTTAAAATCGTCCATTTTTAACGAGCCTATTAAGTCTGCACAAAGTGCAACGACGTTCTCGTTTGTTTTTCCTAATTCTGTTAATCCTGCTCCAAAACCTGAGCGTGTGTCTTTGTTTCCTGTGTTGGTATATGTTTTCATTGTATAATTTTGAAACTGTGATTGATTTGAATTTGTTTTTTTGTGTTGTCTAATTTTATAGCTTCTAGCAAGGATTGGTTGTCGTCTCTTATGCTTAGAATTAATCCTTCTGGTAAGTCAATAGTGATGTTACCATTACTTTGAGTTTTAGCAAGCATTAATTCTAAAAACTTCTTAAAAATTTTATTATTATCAACTTTATAATCTTTGTTAATTGCAACCATTACAGATTGGTTAGGTTCCGAACTTGGAGACACTGCATATTCTGGATACTCGTTGTTGTTTAAGCTAAATACTTCGCTTGTAATTGTGGAGTTTATAAAAATATCTTCGTTTAAAGGATCGTTATTAGCAGGTATAATATCTTCTAAGCTAATTGCAAAATAAACTAAGCTTTTATTCATTTTTAAAGACACATAAACCATTGTCGTTTCAGAGTCGTAAATAATATTTGATTCTGAGTTCTTAGTATCAAAATTACTTTTTTTAAATACGTCTTTAGCAAATTCTTTTGCTAACCCTTCAAAATTACTCCATAAATAGCGTCCTGATTTTTCGTAACCAACAGTTATAGTGTCTATGCTTTGTTGTCTTTTATTAGGAACTGTATAATCTACTGTGTAATCAAAAGTAATATCTACATTTTGAGCACTTGTTAGTAAACCAATGAGTAAAAATAAAGTTGTGAAAAGATGTTTCATATTAATAATCGCCAAGAGTTTCTGGGTTTTGGCTTAAAGCGTTTTCAAGCTGCTCGTCGTTTGGTGCTTTTCCATGCCAAGCGTGCGTATGCATCATAAAATCTACACCATTTCCCATTACTGTATGTAATAAAACACAAACAGGTTTACCTTTTCCGGTTAAGCTTTTTGCTTTTTTCATGCCTTCTAAAATAGCATCAATATCGTTGCCTTTTTCAATATCTAATACTGTCCATCCAAAAGCTTCAAACTTTGCACGTAAACTTCCTAAAGGCAAAACAGTGTCTGTAGAGCCATCAATTTGTTGTCCGTTTAAATCTATAGTGGCAATTATATTGTCCACATTATTACCAGCTGCATACATAATTGCTTCCCAGTTTTGGCCTTCTTGCAACTCGCCATCTCCATGCAAACTGTAAATTAAATGCTTGCAACCATTTAATTTTTTAGTTTGCGCAGCACCTAGAGCAACACTCATTCCTTGACCTAAAGATCCTGAGGCAATACGCACTCCAGGTAAATCTTCGTGTGTTGTTGGATGTCCTTGTAGCCTAGAGTTTATAAGTCTAAAGGTATTTAATTCATCTACAGGGAAATAACCAGCTCTTGCTAATACACTATAGTACACTGGTGAGATGTGACCATTAGATAAGAAAAACAAATCTTCGCCAATACCATCCATATCAAAATGGTCTTTTCTGTCCATTAACTCGTTGTAAAGTGCTACAAAAAATTCGGTACAGCCAAGTGAACCACCAGGATGACCAGAGTTTACTTTGTGAACCATACGTAAGATATCGCGTCTTACTTGTGTGCTTAAATCTTTTAATTGTTGTGTTTCTGACATTGTTAAACTGTTAGTTTTTTGAGTTTCAAAAATAGAGGTTATTAAAAGGGAATCAAAACTAGTTTAGTAGCACTTATTAACGAATTGTAGTGATTTGCTAACAATTTTGCATTTCCATCAATTTTATTAAATGTTTAAGAAGGTATCTCTTTAAGGTTATTTATATTTGTCGCTTCATCATATAAGAAAAATGATATTTAATTTAGAAGGAAAAGATGCTCAAAGTAGTGCGAGAGCAGGAAAAATAACTACAGATCATGGTGTAATAGAAACACCAATTTTTATGCCTGTAGGTACAGTAGCCTCTGTAAAAGGAGTACACCAAAGAGAATTAAAAAATGATATCAATCCAGATATTATACTAGGTAATACTTACCATTTATACTTACGTCCGCAAACCGATGTTTTAGAAAAAGCTGGAGGATTGCATAAGTTTATGAATTGGGATAGAAACATCTTAACCGATTCTGGTGGATACCAAGTGTATTCACTGTCTGCAAACAGAAAAATTAAAGAAGAAGGAGTAAAGTTTAAAAGCCATATTGATGGAAGTTATCATTTTTTTACTCCAGAAAATGTAATGGAAATACAGCGAACCATTGGAGCAGATATTATAATGGCTTTTGATGAGTGTACACCTTATCCTTGCGATTATAATTATGCAAAGCGCTCAATGAAAATGACGCATCGTTGGTTAGATAGATGCATTAATCATTTAGAAAAACTACCTTTTAAATACGATTATTCTCAAGCTTTTTTCCCCATTGTGCAAGGAAGCACTTATAAAGATTTACGTAAGCAATCTGCCGAATATATTGCCAATTCCGATGCTGTAGGAAATGCCATTGGTGGACTTTCAGTCGGAGAGCCTGCAGAAGAAATGTACGCCATGACAGAAGTTGTTACAGACATTCTACCAGAAGAAAAACCACGTTATTTAATGGGAGTGGGAACTCCAATTAATATTCTAGAAAATATAGCCTTAGGTGTAGATATGTTTGATTGTGTTATGCCAACTCGTAATGCAAGAAACGGCATGTTATTTACTGCTCATGGCTCAATAAATATAAAAAACTTAAAGTGGAAAGACGATTTTTCTCCTTTAGACGACATGGGAATTACCTTTGTAGATACAGAGTATTCTAAAGCTTACGTGCGACATTTATTTACTGTAAATGAGTTATTAGGAAAACAAATTGCTACAATTCATAATCTAGGATTTTATATGTGGTTGGTAAGAGAAGCCAGAAAACATATCTTAGCAGGAGATTTTAGAAGCTGGAAAGATAAAATGGTAAAACAAATGGATAATAGATTGTAAATAAAGTAGGATTCTATTATTAAAAAATAATTTATAAAACAATATAATTTCTCTCCTTTGGAGAAGTTAGCAGAGGATGAAAATACTAGATTGGTACATATTAAAACGCTATCTCTTCACTTTTTTGATGATGCTTTTGCTGTTTATTCCTATTGGAATCACAGTAAACTTAGCAGAAAAAATAGGTAAGATTTTAGATCGCGAAGTGCCTTTTGGAGAAGTGGCTAGATTCTATTTAGATTTTACAGTCTATTTTGCACACCTTTTATTCCCTTTATTTTTATTTTTATCTGTAATATGGTTCACTTCAAAATTAGCCAATAATACAGAGATAGTTGCTTTTTTAAGCTCAGGTGTTTCTTTTTCCAGATTTTTAAGACCCTATTTAATTGGCGCTACCATTGTTGGAGCTGTTGCATTACTACTTGGTATGTATTTGGCACCAATTGCAAGTAAAGGTTTTAACGATTTTGATTATAAATACCTAAAAGGCAATAAAAAAGCAGTTTCCGATCGTAATGTATATAGGCAAATTAACGATAACGATTTTTTATACGTTAGTAATTTTGATGCTATAAAAAAAGAAGGAAGAAATTTTACCTTGGAACATTTTGAAAACGATAAGCTTATTTATAAAATTACAGCTTCAAAAATAACTTTTGTACCAAAAGACTCCACGTACAGGTTAATAAATTACGTAAAACGAACAGTAGGAGAAAACGATGATATTATTGAAACCAGAACAAGAGAAACTACAAAATTCCCTTTCGATTTAGAAGATTTAACACCTGTAGAATACATTGCAGAAACATTACCTTACCACGAACTCTCTAATTTTATTAAAAAAGAAAAGAAAAGAGGTTCCTCTAACATAGGACGATACGAATTGGTAAAATACAGAAAATGGAGTTTACCAGTGTCTGTATTTATACTCACCATTATTGCAGTTGCAGTATCCTCCAGAAAACGTAGAGGAGGAATGGGAGTAAACCTAGCCTTTGGTATTTGTATTGCTATGGTATTTGTGTTTTTCGATAAAATATTTGGAACACTAGCCACGCAATCCGATTTTTCTCCATTAATCGCAGTATGGTTTCCTAACATTATATTTGGTATTTTAGCAGTTATACTTCTGCGAAATGCAAAACGATAAACTTAAAAACTACTTTCACCTTCATTTTTTAGTCCTCATTGCTGGATTTACGGCAATACTAGGCGAGCTCATTACTATAAAAGCAGTGTCTTTGGTGTGGTATAGAATGTTAATCGCTTCGGTTTTAATTTATATGTATATTAAAATACGGAAGATAAAACTTAAAGTCTCTAAAAAATCATTAGTAAAATTAAGCTTAACAGGTGTTGTACTCGCCTTACATTGGATTACTTTTTTTGGCGCCATAGATGCCGCAAACATTTCCATAACATTAGCTATGTTTTCTACAGGTGCCTTTTTTGCTTCATTTATAGAACCCATTGTTTATAAACGAAAAATTATCTGGTACGAAATACTCTTCGGTGTTATTGTTACCATTGGTGTAATTATTATTACGCAGAGTGAAATAAAATACCTTACAGGAATCATTCTAGGCATAGTTTCGGCATTCCTATCTTCATTATTTGCTGTTTTAAACGGAAAATTTCTAGAAGAACATTCTGCTACAGTAATCTCGTATTACGAATTTATAAGTGGAGTTGCATTTATAACTCTATTTATTTTAGTTTTTGATGAAGGTTTTTCGGCTCAATACTTTAATTTAAGCCTTTCAGATAGTGGCTATTTATTCGTTTTAGCCTCAATTTGTACAGCCTACGCGTTTATCGCTTCAGTATATGTAATGAAGTATATAAGTCCGTTTACAGTAGTACTAACCTATAATTTAGAGCCTGTTTATGGAATTTTATTAGCCGTTTTATTATTTCCAGAAACCGAAGTAATGAGCTCTAACTTTTATTATGGAGCAATAGTAATACTAGCAGTAGTACTACTTAACGGAATTTTAAAAAATCTTAAAGCAATAAAAAAGAATAAGCATTTACAGATGAAAAAAAATGTTTAATTTTGTAAGCTAACTATATAACCAAAATCATAATATCCTTATGGAATATTTAGAATTTGAACTTCCTATAAAAGAACTAGAAGATCAATTACAGAAATGTCAAGTAATTGGAGAAGAAAGTGATGTAGATGTTACTGAAACCTGTAAGCAAATTGAAAAAAAGCTAGCAGAAACTAAAAAAGACATATATAAAAATCTAACACCTTGGCAACGTGTACAAATGTCTCGTCATCCAAACAGACCTTATACATTAGATTATATAAAAGCCATTTGTGGAGATACATTTTTAGAGCTTCATGGCGATCGTAATTTTAAAGACGATAAAGCGATGATTGGTGGCTTAGGTAAAATTGGAGACCAATCGTTTATGATTATTGGTCAGCAAAAAGGCTTTAATACCAAAACAAGACAATACAGAAATTTTGGAATGGCAAATCCTGAAGGCTATCGTAAAGCATTACGCTTAATGAAATCTGCCGAAAAATTCGGAATTCCTGTACTTACCTTATTAGATACTCCTGGAGCATATCCTGGTTTAGAAGCAGAAGAACGCGGACAAGGAGAAGCTATTGCCAGAAATATATTGGAAATGACACGTTTAAAAGTGCCAATTATTACTATAGTTATTGGAGAAGGTGCTTCTGGTGGAGCTTTAGGAATTGGAGTGGGAGATAAAGTAATGATGTTAGAAAACACATGGTACTCAGTAATTTCACCAGAATCCTGTTCCTCTATTTTATGGAGAAGCTGGGAATACAAAGAAGTTGCTGCCGAAGCTTTAAAACTAACCTCTACAGATATGAAGAGACTTAAGCTTGTAGATTCAGTAATTAAAGAACCAATTGGAGGAGCACATAGCGATAGAGAAAAAACATTTGAAACCGTAAAAAATACCATTTTAAAATCTTTTGATGAATTTAAAAACTTATCACCAAAAGAATTGGTAGAAAAACGAATGGAAAAATATCTAGAAATGGGAGTCTTTAAAGGCTAAACCTCATAAAACCACTTGATGAAAAAATCTGAAGGGTTCAACTTCAGATTTTTTTATGCTTATTAACAATATTTATTACTTATTAACAGTTAAATTGTTGACTACCTGTTAAGATTGAAGTTACCCAATTAAGGTAATACTCTTAACAATTTGTCTATTTTTGAAGTTATGAAACAACCTAACCAAGTAAAGGGATACCAAATAGATAAAAGTACTTTGATTAGTCTTGAAAAAGGAAAAATACCTCCTCAAGCTCTTGATTTAGAAGAAGTTGTGCTTGGGGCAATGATGATTGATAAAAAAGGAGTAGATGAGGTAATCGATATTTTAAGCGCAGATGCTTTTTATAAAGAAGCGCATCAACATATTTTTGAAGCTATTTTTCAATTATTTGAAAACAGTGAGCCTATTGACTTATTAACCGTTTCAACACAATTAAAGAAGAACCAGAAGTTAGATGTTTCTGGAGGCGATTTTTACCTTATTTCTTTAACCCAAAAAGTATCATCTTCTGCACATATTGAGTTTCATGCACGTATAATTTTACAAAAATTTATACAACGTAGTTTAATAAAGATTTCTTCAGAAATTATTGAAGATTCTTACGACGAAACACAAGATGTTTTCGATTTATTAGACAAAGCAGAATCTAAACTCTACGAAGTTACACAAGGAAACATTAAAAAATCTAGTGAAACAGCACAAGAGTTAGTAATCCAAGCAAAAAAGAAAATTGAAGAAATTTCTAATAAAGAAGGATTAAGTGGAATTGCAACAGGATTTAATAAATTAGATAAATTAACCTCTGGCTGGCAACCTTCAGATTTAATTATTGTAGCTGCACGTCCTGGTATGGGTAAAACAGCCTTAACGTTATCTATGGCCAGAAATATAGCTGTAGATCAAAATATACCAGTAGCATTTTTCTCTTTAGAGATGGCTTCAGTACAACTAATAACACGTTTAATTTCTAGTGAAACAGGATTGTCTTCAGAAAAACTAAGAACAGGAAAACTAGAAAAACACGAATGGGAACAACTTAACGTAAAGGTAAAAGGACTTGAAAAAGCACCTCTATTTATTGACGATACACCATCACTTTCAATTTTCGATTTACGTGCAAAAGCAAGACGTTTGGCGTCGCAACATGGCATAAAGTTAATTATGATTGATTATTTGCAATTAATGACTGGTGGAAGTAGCCATGGTGGAAATCGTGAACAAGAAATCTCCATGATTTCGAGAAACCTTAAAGCCTTAGCAAAAGAATTAAATGTCCCTGTAATTGCATTATCTCAATTATCGCGTGCTGTAGAAACTCGTGGAGGAAGTAAAAGGCCATTACTATCAGATTTACGTGAATCTGGTGCTATTGAGCAAGATGCAGATATTGTAAGCTTTATTTACAGACCAGAATATTATAAAATTGACGAATGGGATGACGAAGAACGTTCGCCAACCGAAGGACAAGCCGAATTTATTATCGCAAAACACAGAAATGGTGGTTTAGAAAATATTAGACTAAAGTTTATTGGTAATTTAGGTAAGTTCGATAATTTAGACGATTTCGATTCGCCTTTTGAGTTTCATTCTAAAATGAATGCAGCTGCTAACGACGATACGTTTAAAACAGATAATTTTACACCATCTCCAGAGGATGCGTTTGGTGCTCCAGAAGAACCAGACGATAGTGATGTACCATTTTAAAATTCACTGTTAAACTCTTCCTAATTTAATAATCCTAAGCGCAAATAGTTTTAATTTTATAAACTAGTAAAGTAATTTTAATTTTCATGTTAAACGAGCGTCGTACAACAAATATATTATTACTAATAATAGTAATTCCAATCATCTTTTATTTACTAAAGGTTTTATCTTTTATATTTATTCCGCTTATCTTTTCTATGTTTATAGCATTACTATTTTTGCCTATAATGCGTGGATTAAGCCGTCGTAGAGTACCAAAAATAATTAGCATAATTATTGTGCTATTAATTATAGTAATTGGTGTTAAAATAGGAGTAGAGCTGGTAAAACTATCTAGTAAACAAATTATGGCTACAGATGCGACATTTTTTACTGCAGCAGAAGATAAAATAGCAGACGCTACGCTTTACATTGAAAATACTTTTGGGTTTAAATTAGATAAAAATAAAAGTTTGCTGTCTCAATTTGTTCAAAAAGATAATCTTGGTCCAACTGTAGATTTTTTAAGAAAATTTCTTACAATGGTATTAATGACTGCTTTTTTTGTTGTCCTTTGGCTCGCAGAGTCTATAAACGTACACGATGTATTAAATAAAACACTTTTAAAACGAAAGCACACGTCTATAAGAGCGTTTCGAAAAATAGAAAAAGACCTAATAAAATTTATAAAAGTTAAATTTTTAGTGAGTTTTCTAACAGGACTTTTTACAGGTTTTGCTTGTTATTTCTTTGATGTAAGCTTTCCGATTTTTTGGGGTTTATTTGCCTTTCTTATAAACTTTGTTCAAATGGTAGGTTCGTTTATAACCGTAATTTTATTATCAATATTTGCATTTATAGAGTTAGAAACTTCTAGTACTTTACTATTCTTTATCATAACTATAACAGGAACACAAGTATTATATGGTAGTATTTTAGAGCCTATTTTTATGGGTAAATCTTTTTCAATAAATGTAATTACAGTATTAGTTGCTTTAATGTTTTGGGGTTTTCTATGGGGAATTCCTGGTTTAATTATGGCCATACCTATAACAGTATTTCTTAAAATTATATTCGAACAATTTCCAAGCACTCAAAAAATAGCTCAGCTAATTTCTTAAGATATTTATCTTTTAATTAAAAGCCTCTTTATTTCATATTAGCTGTTTACAAAATGCCTATTGGTTAAATTTTTTTTAAATACGTTCAAACGGTCTAATTTTTGCATATCTTTCAGCTAATGAAAAAGATTTTTATACTCATATTATTTTTTGGTTTTTCGCTAAATGCTTTTGCATCATATATTCTAATTCCTATGGATGCAGAATCTCAAAAAAACCACTTAAAAGCTTACGGAATTACCTATTGGACTTTAGATAAGCAAGCAAAAGTTAAATGGTTATTAAATTATAGAGGTGGTTCTTTTCTATTGCCTGATGCTAAAGAAATAAGACGAGAATGTGAAATACGAGGCGTAAGTTTTGAAGTGATTTCAGATTCTGAAGCCGAAAGTATTTTGCAAGAAATTAGCAGTCCTAGTAAAAACATGGAAGCTGTTGTTTTAGAAAAAGCTCCAAAAATTGTTGTTTACACACCAAGAGGAAAGCTGCCTTGGGACGATGCTGTTACTATGGTATTAACCTATGCAGAAATCCCTTATGAAACTATTTATGATGAGCAAGTGCTTAACGACGAGTTGCTATTATACGATTGGTTGCACTTACACCATGAAGACTTTACAGGTCAATACGGTAAGTTCTATGCACGATACAGACAAGCAGCTTGGTATATAGAAGAAAAAAAACAAGCAGAAGCTCTAGCCACTAAACTAGGATACAGTAAGGTTTCTGAAGCAAAAAGAGACGTCGCTTTAAAAATACGAGATTACGTTGTTGGAGGAGGCTTTATGTTTGCCATGTGTAGCGCAACAGATAGTTTTGATATTGCACTCTCTGCAGACGGCATAGATATTTGTGAGCCAATGTTTGATGGCGATGGTAGTGATGCCAATTACCAAAGCAAAATAAACTACAATAATACCTTTGCCTTTAAAGATTTTACGTTAGAGAGAAGTCCAATGGTTTATGAATTTTCTTCAATAGACATGACAAAAAAACGAAAAATCCCAAAAGAAACAGATTACTTTTCTTTAATGGATTTTTCGGCTAAATGGGATCCAATTCCAACCATGTTATGCCAAAATCACACAGCTTTGGTAAAAGGATTTATGGGACAAACAACGTCTTTTACTCGCGACGAAATAAAATCAAACGTTTTGGTTATGGGAGAAAACAAAACCAATAACGAAGCTAAATATATACATGGAATAAAGGGTAAAGGCTTTTTTACCTTTTATGGAGGTCACGATCCAGAGGATTATACACATAGAGTAGGAGACCCAAAAACAGAATTAGATTTACACCCAACCTCACCTGGTTATCGATTAATATTAAATAATGTATTGTTTCCTGCTGCTAAAAAGAAAAAGCAAAAGACTTAATTGATTAATAATGAGTCTAGTCTTTTTATAAGCACATTCTGTTTTTTTATAGTATAATCGAAATTTTGTGGCTTTCGTTCTTGTTTTAAATCCATAATATAAGATTTTGATTTATCACTTTCTAGATAAGAGTAGCCAACTAATAATCTTAATTTACCGTAATATTTTTTATCATCATAGAATAGAGTTTTAAAACTAATGTTTTCTAAGTCTTTTTTCAAAATAGTATTAAAACTTTCTGATGTAGTTATGCCTTCTATATTTAATAGGCCATAAATGCTTAACAAACCATCTGTTTTTTCTTTTGAAACCTGATTCTCTATGTTGAAAGATGTATTTAAAGCAGAAATTAAATTAGGGTTTGCAAATAATTGAGGTGTAATTGTAGGATTAATAAAACTTAAACTATAGAGAAAAGACGAATTTTGATATATTGGTGTTTCACTTATCATTTTTAAAATTAAGTTTTCATTCTCAATAAATAAACAATTCATTTTTTCTACAAGTGTAAGTTTTTTGCTTTTAAATAAATGAAAAGCTAAGCTACCTATATCATATAAATCAAAAGTTAATACATAATTACTATCTTGTAAAGTATTAGATATAATTTTTTCTATGATTTGTTTTACCTTAATAGATATAAATTTATCGTTTAAAGCTCTTGTAATATATACTAAGTCTGTTTTTAAGTCAAGATTTAAAGCTTCAATATCATTAAAAGAGATTTTTTTAGATATTGGAAATTTAGATATTTTAGTTAATAATTTTAGTCTATCTTCTTTAGTTAACTTATTTAGAACTTCTGAAAAATAGGTGTCAATTTTAAAGTTATCATCTAAAGCATAAACTGTTTTGTAACGCTCTAATTTTAGAATATTTTCAATTTTAGTGAAATTTGAGTAATAATCATCATTAATTAAATTACTCAAATTATATGAATTTACAAACTGTTGAATTTTTGAGGATTCTAAATTTAATTGTTCTAATATTCTAATAAAATTAATAATTGTTCCTATTTCATTATTAATTGAGTTTTTTGCTATTTGATTTAAATCTAATTGATTTAAAAAATGTAATGTCTTGGTTTTATTAATGCGAATACTTATCAATGCAGACATAAATGCTTTAAGTCCATTTATACTAGTTTCTGATTCTTTTGCAGCTATGCCTAGTAATTTAAAATTAAAAGCATCTAATAAAGTTGCTAAAGACGTTTTTTTGATGTTTATATTTTTTCCAAGGCAATATTTAAGGAATTTACCTAAAGAACTTAGGGTTATGTTTTGGTCTGCCATTTTTTTGCCAATGTTAAAAAAATCTAGCTCGTTTATAAAAGCATTTTTGTTTTTCCAAGTTATATTACAGCTATTAAATAAGTCTAAGGTTTCTTTAAAACGAGAATGACCAAAATTAGAATTTAAAACTTTACCTAACTTAGAGAAATTCATATTCGCTACTAACTCCTTGGTGTTAGGTGTGTTTGAAAGTTTTAAAATTAGTTTACGATATCTTATAAAATATTTTTCGTTAAATATGATTTTAGAATTTTCTGGTTTCAAGAAAAACTCTTTTTGTGTTTTTGTAAATTTACTAGCGATTTTATTTTTTTTGTTTATAATGCTATAAAGTCTTATATAGCAAAGGTAAAATTGTTCACTCTTAATAATGTTTGTTTTGTGTTTATCAATCCATTTTTGAAACAATTTTTTATCAACAAAGTATTCTAATAATCCATCTTGAAGTTTAGAATTTGCAGTATTAATTTTTAATTTAAAGAATACTTCATCTACGTTTAAGGGTAATTTTTTGAGATAGGATTTTAAAAAATTAAAAAGCTCTTTCTCTGTAACTAAATTGGTGTGTATAGCAGAATTGTATATCACTTCGGCAGGAGTAGAATGAAAAAAATTAATATAGTCTAAATTTTTCACCTGTTTTTTTTCCAAATCTTCAACTAAATCATTAAAAATAATTTTATTACTAAGATTTAATGTTCCGTTTTTTAAATGTTTTTCTAGCTTATTATAGTTGCTTTTAATGGCGCTTAATTCTACACCAATTTCGTATTTAGCTAGACTTGTAATGTAAATTAATGAAGTGTTATTTACTAAATCGTATTTTTTTGTTATTAAATTATAGATGTCTTCATTGTCTAAATCAGAGAGTTTTTTGTTTTTAGATTTTGACCAAATTTCAATGTAAAACTTTAGTATGTGTAGGCTACCATTTATTTTGTCTAATACTACATTTATATTGCCTAAGTCTTTTTCTTTATTTCTTTTCCGGCTAATGGTGTTTATTATTCTTATAATATCAGTTTCATTATACGCTAATTTAATAGTGCTATTTAATTCTAATTCACTAAAATAGTTTATGTAGTTATAGTCATTATTATCTGTAATTGCGTAGGCTTCATTTATATCTCTAGACACAAAAAGCATTTTAACCTTATTAAATTTGCTTTTGTTAGATTCCTCTAAAATTACGTTTGTAGCATCTATATTTGTATGGCAATTGTCTATAATAAAAAGTGTATTTTCATTATTGTATCGCGAAAGTTCTTTTAAAAGCAGATATAAATTAAGATTTTCATTACCTCTTAAATCTAAATAATAACAATTATTGCTATTTTCTTCTTGTAAATAATAATATCCAAAGGCTTTTCCAATTGTAGTTTTTCCAGAACTAGGCTTGCCAAGTAATAAGCATTTTTTTTTATTTTTTAAATTAGTTTTTAAATTTTCTATAATACTATGTTTTACATAAAAATTACCATTAATAAAGTCAGATTTAGTGGGATAGTTGTAATTATCAGGTTCTACATCAATTTCTTGATTGAGATTCTTTAAAATTTCATTTTCAGACAAAATACCTATTTCTTTAATTAGATTATCTGATTTAGAATTAATACTATCTAACTTTAAATTTAAAAGCCAATTTGTTGCAGTTGGGTATTCATTTAATTTATTGAAAAATATAATTTTTAAACCTTCATATTCTTCGTCTATTTCTATTACTTTTTCATAAGTAAATTTCTCAAACTTTCTTTCTAACAATATATCCAGTTTTCTTCTTCTATCATCATTTGTAGACCATTCTTTCAAAGATAATTTGAAAGCTTTCATACATTCTTCTTTTATAGGATTTGATTTTTCTCCTTTTAATATCTTATAGACAGTTTCAAATTCTCCTTTTATTTTTTGGGTTTTCTTAACAACGTCTACTCCTTTGTCAATTACATTTATAGTTTGTGAAAGAGGATATAAGGCTGCAAAACTGTATACAATAGATTCTAAAATTACTGACATATTATTTTCTGTTTATTATTGTTAAGATAATAATTATCATTTATTTTATAAACATTATAAAAAGTTTAATTTCTTATTATATTTATAAGAAATTAAAAAACAATGTCTACAAAAGAAACCATATTAAAAAAAATAGAAATTCTTATCACTAATCATTTTGATACACCAGAAAACGCATTTGCTTTTTTTGATAGTAATGGCGACGGGAAACTAACTAAGTCTGAAATTAAAAAACTATTAAAACAAGCCGAGATAAATGGCTTTATTAGAGGCGTAGTCGCCTCTAAACTTATTGATGGTTACGATAAAGATGGAGACGACCTTATAAATTGGAGCGAATTTAAAGCTGCAATAGATGAGATAACTGAAGACTCTTATTAATTTTTAAAGTTTTGAGTTATAACTTAAAACAATTTGTAAAGCTATTACTAACAACCACATTGTTTTGGTCCTTAGCATTTTCAATATTTGTGATCATAAGGTATTATGCTTTAGGAGCAGAAGAAGGTCTAGACGAAGGCGTTATTTCTATATTTGAGCTTATTAGTTTAGGCTCAATAAAAGGTGTTGTAGTTGGTATATTTTATTCAATTGTAGAGTTTCTTTTTGATAAATATATGACTAAAAATATAGCACTTGGTCTAATTTTATTATTAAAATCCATAATCTATTTACTACTATTAATATTTTCATCTACATTCCTTTTAACTATTGCAGAATATCAAATTGATGTTAATTTAACAAACGAAGCAGGTTGGTGGAAAACCAGTAAATTATTTTGGATTATCGTTGGTTATTTTACAATAGTCTCGTCTATTTTTCAAATAATTAAAATTGCAAACGAAAAATTTAGTAAAGGTAAATTCTTTAGTTTGTTAATTGGTAAATATAAAAAACCAATAGAAGTAGAGCGTATTTTCATGTTTATAGACCTACAATCCTCAACTGCAATAGCCGAGCAATTAGGTCATTTTAAATATAGCCAACTTATACAAGATTGTTTTAACGATTTAAATAGAGTTGTAAATAGGTATAATGCAGAAATTTACCAATACGTTGGAGACGAAGCAGTACTAACTTGGCCTTTAAAAACAGGCCTTAAAAACACTAATTGTATAAGTGTTTTCTATGCTTTTAGTAATAGATTAAACAAAAAACAAAATTATTATCTTAAAAACTATACGCTAAAACCTGTATTTAAAGCAGGTATTCATGGCGGAAAATTAATAGCAACAGAAGTCGGTACAATCAAAAAAGAAATAGCCTATCATGGCGATGTAATAAATACCACCTCTAGAATTCAAGAGCTTTGCAACACCTATAAAAAACAAGTTTTAATATCTAAAGAATTAGCTTTAAAAATAGATTTTAAAGGTAAATACACTACAGAGCTTATTGGAGATCTAAAACTAAAAGGTAAGGAAGAATCTCTTAAAATAGAAGCAATTATTGAGGTATAAAAAAATCCGATTCAATTAAGAATCGGATTTTTTGTATAAGTGAAATGATGTTGTTATTTAGGCGAATGCCTTATTTAATTTTATTTACAATTGCTTCAAAAGCTACAGGATTATTCATCGCTAAATCTGCTAAAACCTTACGGTTTAATTCAATATTGTTAGCTTTTAATTTTCCCATAAATTGTGAATAAGACATACCATGCAATCTAGCTCCTGCGTTAATACGCGTGATCCATAATGCGCGGAATGTTCTCTTTTTGTTTCTACGATCTCTATACGAATATTGCATCGCTTTATCAACCGCATTTTTTGCTACTGTCCAAACGTTTTTACGACGTCCGAAGTAACCTTTTGCTTGTTTAAGCACCTTTTTTCTTCTGGCTCTTTTGGCAACAGAATTTACTGATCTTGGCATAATTTTAATGTGTTTTGTAGTAGGCGGACAAATTTTGTCACTTTTCTAACTCTTAGTTTGCCTAACTCCAGGGTTTATAAATAATTTTAACCGGTTAAAATTTGTTACTTTAAACGTAACATGATTTTAACATTGTTCTCATCTGCTTGGTGTACTAAACCATCGTGAGTTAACTTAAGCTTACGTTTTTTAGACTTCTTTGTTAAAATGTGGCTTTTAAACGCGTGCTTTCTTTTAATTTTACCAGTACCAGTAAGCTTAAAACGCTTCTTAGCACTAGATTTTGTTTTCATTTTAGGCATCTTTTCTCCTAGTTTTTATATTATTTCACTTATATACTTTAGACCTTAAAAAAGGTTTAAACTCTATTTTTTGGGAGCAATAAACATAGTCATACGTTTTCCTTCTAGTCTTGGCATTTGTTCTACTTTTCCAAAATCTTCCAAGTCTTGCGCTAAACGTAATAATAGTATTTGTCCTTGCTCTTTAAACACAATCGATCTTCCTTTAAAGAATACAAAAGCTTTAAGCTTTGCACCTTCTTTTAAAAATTTCTCAGCATGCTTCTTTTTAAATTCGTAATCATGGTCGTCTGTTTGAGGACCAAATCGAATTTCTTTAATTATAACCTTAGTTGCCTTAGATTTTAAAGCTTTATCACGCTTTTTCTGCTCGTAAAGGAATTTTTTATAATCCATTACTTTACAAACAGGAGGTTTCGCTTTTGGCGAAATTTCAACAAGATCTAACTCCTGTTCTTCAGCAATTTTTAATGCTTCCTTTGTAGGATATACTCCAATTTCCACATTGTCACCAACTAAACGTACTTCTTCTGCACGAATTTTTCGGTTGATGTTGTGCTGATCCTCTTTTATTACTCTTTGAGGTCCTCTCGATCTTTTTCTACGTATTGCTATAGCTTTGTGGGTTTTTAGTTAAACTTTTATTTAAAATTGTTTTAATGTTTTATTAATTTCTAATGTAATTATTTCTGCAAACTCATCTACACTTATCGTGCCTAAATCATTTCCTCCGTGTTGTCTTACAGAAATCTTATGGTCTTGTTCTTCATTTTCACCAATAATAATCATATAAGGCGTTTTATTCATTTCGGCCTCTCTAATTTTTTTACCAATGGTCTCATTTCTATTATCTACGAGAGCGCGAATTTCGTGATTTTCTAGCAAAGTTAAAACTTTTTCGCCGTATTTTTCATATTTCTCACTAAGAGTTAATACAGATACTTGAATTGGCATTAACCAAAGCGGGAAATTTCCTCCTGTATGTTCTAACAATATAGCAATAAAACGCTCCATACTACCAAATGGTGCACGATGGATCATTACAGGCCTGTGTAGCTCGTTATCACTACCTTTATAAGTTAAATCAAAACGTTCAGGCAAGTTATAATCTACTTGTATGGTACCTAATTGCCACTGTCTTCCCAATGCATCCTTAACCATAAAATCTAATTTTGGACCATAAAATGCAGCTTCGCCAGTTTCAATAACATAATTTAAGCCTTTGTCTTTTGCTGCGCTAATAATAGCTTGCTCTGCTTTTTCCCAGTTTTCGAGACTACCTATATATTTGTCTGGATTTTCAGGATCTCTTAAAGAAACTTGTGCAGTAAAATTTTCAAATCCTAAAGAGCCAAAAACATATAATACTAAATCTATAACATCTTTAAACTCTTTATCTAATTGGTCTGGCGTACAAAATAAGTGAGCGTCATCTTGTGTAAAACCTCTAACACGAGTTAGTCCATGTAATTCTCCACTTTGTTCATATCTATATACTGTGCCAAATTCTGCATAACGTTTGGGTAAATCTTTATAAGACCATTGTGCAGCATTGTAAATTTCACAGTGATGCGGACAATTCATTGGCTTTAATAAAAACTCCTCATCGTCTTTTGGTGTTTTTATTGGCTGAAAACTGTCCTCTCCATACTTAGCATAATGACCAGAAGTAACATAAAGTTCCTTTTGCCCAATGTGTGGAGTCATAACCATTTCGTAACCTGCTTTTTTTTGTGCAGCTTTCAAAAAGTTTTCTAATCGTTCTCTTAAAGCAGTCCCTTTAGGCAACCATAATGGTAAACCAGCTCCAACTTTTTGAGAAAACGTAAATAACTCTAGTTCCTTACCAAGTTTTCTATGGTCGCGTTTTTTAGCTTCCTCTAATAATTCTAGATATTCTGTAAGTTCCTTTTGTTTAGGAAAACTAATACCATAAACACGAGTTAATTGCTGTTTAGTTTCGTCTCCTCTCCAATATGCTCCAGCAACCGATAGTATTTTTACGGCTTTAATAATACCTGTATTCGGTATGTGTCCTCCACGACATAAATCGGTAAAAGTAGAATGATCGCAAAAGGTAATCGTCCCATCCTCTAAATTTTCGATTAATTCTGTTTTAAACGGGTTATCCTTATATAATGCCAAAGCTTCCTTCTTAGAAGCATGTCTCATCTTAAACTCATGCTTTCCACGAGCAATTTCAATCATTTTATTTTCAATAACCTTAAAATCTTTATCAGAAATTGAAACATCACCAAAATCAACATCATAATAAAAACCACGCTCAATAGCAGGTCCAATTGTTAATTTAGCATTAGGATATAACTCTTCAATAGCCTGAGCCAAAACATGAGCACTCGAATGCCAAAAGGCCTTCTTCCCCTCATCATTATTCCATGTATATAAAATTAAACTACCATCTGTAGTCAAAGGAGTAGTGGTTTCAACTATCGTATCATTAAAACTAGCAGAAATCACATTCCTAGCCAATCCTTCACTAATGCTTTTTGCAACATCCATAGGTGTCGAGTTCGTTTCAAACGATTTAACACTCCCATCAGGTAAAGTAATCTGTATCATATATAAAATTAAATTCAGTCAGCAAATATACTAGGTTACTAACATACAAACAATACATATAGTTAAATTATCAAAATAAAGTATAATTTGTGCGTTCCCTTTCAGGTCGCGCTTTCGGCAGTCGCTCTCTGCGAGGAGCTTCAACAAAGCCTCAATCCCTAACGCTATGTCGGCTGAGTTTTTGTTTCAATCAATAAGTTGTTTCAAACTTGCAAAGTCATTTATAATTAGTAACAGAGCAAGCTGCAATAATCCAAAACAATAATTAATGTTCATATATTAATAAGGACAGGTTATTTTAAAAAATTTCATAAAACATTTTAAGATATAAGTAATTGAGATTAAGTGTGTTTGGATATTAAAAGAAATAAATAAAAAAAAAGGATAAAAAAGTCATTGTTAATTCTAAAAAGGGTTTTATATTTGCACCCCTCAAACGCCGTAAATTATTTATGGTAAAAAAGGGGGAAAGAGTTCATAATATTTTATTGGATTACTGGTTTTAAAAAAAAAATAATTTTTTTTTAAAAAGTAGTTGTGGGTTTAAAATATAGTTTTATATTTGCACCCGCTAAGAGATAAACGCCTTAGGATAAAAATTTAGAAAAGTTCATAAACATATTGAATTGACAGCGTAAAATTATAATTGGAAACGGTTA
>NZ_JBSHNP010000145.1:0-482 GCF_053604675.1 Lacinutrix salivirga | reverse complement strand
AAACACACTTACAATTAGTAGTACAGCGACTATTACACAGCTACAACTCTACAATGTAGCAGGACAGCAAGTATTATCACAGGCGTTTACCACTCAATTGGATTTAGCAACCTTACCAAATGGGATTTACTTTTTAAAACTGTTTGATGATTTAGGGAATGTAAGTATTAAAAAGGTGATAAAGCAGTAACATGCTGTCTGGTTGAGCGCAGTCGAAACGGTTTTAAAAAATATAATACTTGTTAAAATAAAATTAGAAGATGGTACAATCCTCACAAAAAAATTACTTAGATAAGCTATTATTTAGTGCATTTTGTTTTTTTTCTCTAGTAGCAAATACGCAAATCCAAGCCGAAGCCGACTGCGTGGATGCCATTCGTTTATGCGATGCAAATATTAGTACATATTTTGTTGTGGATGGTTCTGGAGCAATAGATGATGCTAATGGGTCTTTTACTTTGGCCTGTCAAAACCAGACTAGT
>NZ_JBSHNP010000144.1:0-406 GCF_053604675.1 Lacinutrix salivirga | reverse complement strand
GATGAAGTAGATGATTTATTTAAATTGTCAAAAGAAACCTATAAAGACAAGCGTATTTTAGAAATAAAAGAGCATCTTGATGATGTTTTAGGTTTAATAAAAAAAGAAACTAGAGTTTTTCAAGGAACTAAATACGAAATTAAAATATTTGATAAACAAATTACTTGGTCTGTTTTAGATAAGAATGATTTTTGGAAAAATAGTGCTAAATTGCAAGAAGGAGTTTTAGAATTCGATTTTAATACTTATGGAATAAAAGGATTAGGACAGCATTGGACAGATGAAGTTTTTGAAGTATTTGGCGAGAGAATTAAAAAAGTAAAAGCAGTCTGGAAGTTAGACCCAAAATATCCCAACGGAGAATCTTTAGGACACAAAGAATTTTGGAAAGAAATGGATAATAGTT
>NZ_JBSHNP010000143.1:0-904 GCF_053604675.1 Lacinutrix salivirga | reverse complement strand
ATTTAACAATGACTATACAACCTGCAACTGGTAGCGGGCAAGTTACCGCAACTTGGAAAGTTGAAAGAAGTAGTGGTTTAAAATCTAATGCAGATAACAGAGAGTTTAATATTCCTACAGATATAATATTAACAAAAGTTCAATAAATACTAACCACAAGCACGTATATAAAAAATAGCAGTTTAGAGAGCTAACCTTAAAGTTTGGCTCTTTTCTGCTATCTTTGTTTATAACCCAAAAATGGCTCATATTCATCCGCTACTTTTCACACACAAACCATTAAACGAGCTTTTTTTTATTCTCAAACATCGTTATTTTTCACAAACAATGGCGATAAGTACTTATTAAATTGCATTTATACCCTTCAAAACCACTACTTCTTAGATTTAAAAAGTTTTACTACTTTTTTAATTCCAATAATTAAAACAAGAGCCAAACCACCAACAATTAAACCAACTATAAAATCTCTGATAATTGAAGGAATTTCTTCTAAAAAATGATGAAAAAACTCAATATTATGAACAAATATACCTCCTGCTACTAGTAATAAAGCGATTGTTCCAATTACAGAAAGCGACTTAATTATTATTGGTAATGCTTTTACAAAAAAGTTTCCTATAACAACGGTTGCTCCTTTTCCGCTTTTACTCAAACTAATTAGTTTATAACCAAAATCATCCATCCTAACTAATAAAGCAACAACACCATAAACACCTACAGTAGCTATTATAGCAACTATAGACACCACTAATATTTGAAACAGTAAGGTCTGGTCAACTACTGTGCCTAAAGCAATAATTACTATTTCTACAGATAATATGAAATCTGTAACAATTGCAGATTTAATTTTAGTTTTTTCTAATGCCAATATTTCAGCTTCACTTAGTTTATGATCTAAGCTATT
>NZ_JBSHNP010000142.1:0-45218 GCF_053604675.1 Lacinutrix salivirga | reverse complement strand
ACAACTGTCATTCAGAGCGAAGCGAAGAATCTTAACAACTGTCATTCAGAGCAAAGCGAAGAATCTTAACAACTGTCATTCAAATAAAAACGAAGAATCTTAACTGTCATTCAAATCAAAGCGAAGAATCTTAACAACTGTCATTCAAATCAAAGCGAAGAATCTAAGCTAAACACTGCCTTTATAGGATAATGATCGGAATATTTTTTATTATACGTTTTAAACCCATTAACAGTTAACTCAGGATCAGAAAAAATAAAATCTATACGTGTTGGAAAAAACTTAAAATCGTAGGTACGTCCAAAACCATTTCCTGCTTCTATAAAAGCATCATTTAAATTACCTTTAATCGTTTTATAAACATAAGAAAACGCAGTATTATTAAAATCACCAGTCATTATTACCTTATGTGGAGACTGTTTTTTATGTTCTAAAATCAATTCAGCTTGCTGTTGTTGCAGTTCAAACGTTTTACCAATACCTTTTACTAAACGTTCGGAATCTTCGTTTTTTAGCTTCTCGACATTAGTATCTATTCGTAATGATTGTAAATGGATATTATAAACTCTAATCGTATCCTTTCCTGTAACTATATCTGCATAAATCGCATTATTAGACGTGTTAGGAAACTCCACAGAGCCAGAATTAATTATTGGAAATTTCGAATAAATAACTTGTCCGTTTTTAATTTTTTGTCCTGATAGCTTTTCATATTTATATTTATAAAAAGAAAAATCAACATTCTTGTTTGGATGGTATTCTTGAATGCATAAAACATCTGGAGCTTCCGTTTTAATAAACTCTACTATCTTAGTGTCTATTGCTTCCTCTTCAATCCAGTTATAGAGATTAAAAAGCCTCACATTATAGTTCATTACTGAAATGTTAGTGGTGCTTTCAATATCTTCAGATTGATAAAATTTATATAACGATCCAAACAAAAAGTAACCAATTACTAATACTAAAAGCGAAAGTATGAGTTGTTTTTTAAGCTTTACAAGCCAATAAAGCACAAAAAGCGCGTTGAGTAAAATTAAAAAAGGAACTCCTAAACTAAGTACAGAAAGTAGTGAGAATTGTTTTGGTGGCATTAGTGGCAACACATAAGACAACAGCAACATAAATGCTGCTAAGGAGTTGAAGAAAAATATAATCTTCTCAAAAAACTTAAGGTTTTTCATCACTATTGTTCTAAGCTACTATACACAACGAAGGTAATTGCTTATTATTTACCAGCTCTAAATAAAAATTCTTTTTCTTCGGCTGTAAGAATATCATAACCACTTTTGCTTATTTTATCGAGTATAACGTCTATCTTTTTTTGTTTATTAAACTCACTAAATTCGCCTTTAGTATAACCTCCAACTTTAGATTTTTTTTTATGTACAGTTCTCATTTTAGATTTTTTAGAGAAAGTAAACCAACTTGCAACAGTGTCTAAAATGCGCTCAAAACCTTTACCAATATCTTTACCTTTAAGTAATTGTTTAGCATACATATAGCCTAAAAAAGCACCTCCTAAATGCGCTAAGTTTCCGCCAGCATTGCCTCCAAACAGTCCTAAAACATCAAAAACAACTAATGCTACACCAAGATACCAAAGTTTTAAATTAAAGGTAAAAAAGCGCATTTCTTTACTTGGCATATAAGCACATAAAAATATAAGTAAGGCTCTTACTGCTGCAGAAGCACCAACCAATGGATATAAACTCTCTTTAAAAAATGAAGGAAATAAGGAGTAACCCATTAAGAAAAACACACCTCCAACAATAGCGCCTAAAAAATAGATGTTGAGTGCCATTTTTGGAGAAAACAGCGTTAAAAACAGACGTCCAATAATATACAACCACAACATATTAAATAGCAGGTGTATAAAATCGAAATGAATAAATGCATAACTAATAATGCTCCAAGGTCTATAAAAAAAGCCTGTAAAGGAAGGTGGAATAGAGAAATAACTAAAAAAACTAACGTTTAAAGCTTTAAAAATTAATGTTGCTAAATATACAATTACATTAATAGCAATAATTTTTTCTAAAACATTTAGCCTTGCCAGTTTAAATTTTATGTCTTCTTGTAAACTCATTAATCCCAACGGTATTTATTCATGCTATTTTTTTTCCAGTACCACATAATAATAAAACCAACAATTGCGCCTCCAACGTGAGCCATATATGCTGTATTACTTGGACTAAAAAAGGATTGACCTGTAAATGCAGAAATAACATCTAATAATATAATTCCTGGTATAAAATACTTGGCTTTAATTGGTATTGGTAAAAAGATTAGCATCAACTTAGCTTCTGGGTTCATCACTCCAAAAGCGGCTAAAACTCCCATAATACAGCCAGAGGCTCCAACCATTGAAGCATTAAACATTGGAAAGGCTTCCCTTAACATTATCATTTGGTCATTTGTTAATCCTGGAATCATTTTGTTTGTAGTAAACATTTGTACTAATTGGCTGTTGGTTAATCCTGAATTAAGCAACCCTTCTTGTAAAGGCAAATAATTAAAATAATAGTAACCTAATTGAAAAGCAACTGCTCCTAAACCAGCAGAAATATATAAGAATAGAAACTTCTTCCAACCTAAAGCACTTTCTACTGCTACTCCAAACATCCAAAGCGCAAACATATTAAACAAAATATGAGTAGGACTACCATGCATAAACATGTGCGTAATGATTTGCCAAGGCTTAAACAATTCGTTTTCTGGAAAGTATAGTGCGAACCACTCGTAAAACGCATTTCCTCCTCCAATAGTAAGTGTACCAATAAACATAAGTACATTTATTATAAGTAGGTGTTTTACAGTATCTGTTAACTTATTCATCATAGTCAATCAATCTTAAAATTTTCGTTCTATTTCTTCTATTCCAACAGTTACAAATGTTGTTTTGTGTGTTGGAGAAGCATTTGGTTCTTTACAAGCAAAAAGCGAATTTACTAAATGCTCTTGCTCTGCACTGGTTAATATTTGGCCTGTTTTTATGGCTAAACTTTTAGCTAACGATTTGGCTAACAAATCGGTTACACTAAAATGGCTGTCTGGCACTTCGTGTTCTACATCGTTTATTAGTTGCTCTAAAATTATGGACACTTCACTTTCTGGTACACAAACAGGAACTCCTGTAATTTCTAAATGGTCTTGCTCAATACGTTTAAACACAAAACCTGTATGCTCTAAATCGTCTTTTAATTGTTTAATTATTTCAATTTCTTGTGAAGAAAAGTGCAATTCTAAAGGAAATAACAACTGTTGACTAACACCTACTTTAACTGTTATATTTTGTAAAAAATCCTCGTATAAAATACGTTGATGCGCTCTATTTTGATCAATCACCAACATCCCAGATTTAACAGTACTAATTATGTATTTATTATGAAGCTGATAGGTACTTTGCTTATTTTCTATTTGTTTAGCTTCAAACATAGAGGCTGTTGTGGCATCACTTTCAAAATGAACTTCACTAAAATCGTCTGTATTCGTATTACTTTTGGATTCTAATCCAACGTACAAGCCTTCCCAACTTCCTGCATTATCCTTTTTAAAACGTTGCGTGTTTCTTGAGGTGTTTTGTTTTTCTTCTAAAAAGGGATTAAAATTACTATTCACCTCAACAGTTGGTGTATTTGCCATTTGCTTTTTGTTATAATCGTAAGGCGTGTCTAAATTAGCATCGCGCTCAAAATCTAAAACAGGAGCAATATTAAATTGTCCTAAGCTATGCTTTACTGCCGAACGTAAAATGGCATATAATGTATGCTCATCGTCAAACTTAATTTCTGTTTTTGTAGGATGAATATTTATATCTATAGTTTGCGGATTCACAGTAAGGTTTAAAAAATAACTAGCGTGAGTGCCTGTTTTTAATAAGCCATCGAAAGCAGATGCTATTGCGTGATTTAAATACGCACTTTTTATAAATCTATTATTAACGAAAAAGAATTGCTCACCTCTGGTTTTTTTAGCATACTCTGGTTTACCAACAAAACCAGATACTTTTAGCACTTCTGTATCTTCTTCAACAGGTACTAATTTCTCGTTAGTTTTGGTGCCAAAAATATTTACTATACGTTGCCTGTAATTACTTTCTGGCAAGTTAAACGATTCGCTTCCGTTGTGATACATAGCGAATGTTAAGTCTGAATGCGCTAGGGAAACACGATGAAACTCATCTATAATATGGCGTAATTCCACAGCATTAGACTTTAAAAAATTTCGTCTTGCAGGAATATTGAAAAATAAATTTTTTACTGAAATTGAAGTCCCTTTTGGAGTAACTACAACATTTTGAGAGACAATTTCGCTGCCTTCTATTACTATTTCTGTACCTAATTCGTCTTGCTCTTGTTTTGTTTTTAATTCCACATGAGCAATTGCAGCAATACTTGCCAAGGCTTCGCCTCTAAATCCTTTGGTATTTATATTAAATAAATCGTCTGCTAATTTTATTTTTGAAGTGGCATGTCGCTCAAAACTTAAACGTGCATCTGTAACGCTCATTCCTTTTCCGTTATCTATAACTTGAATAAGGGTTTTGCCAGCATCTTTTACTAATAATTTTATGGTTGTTGCTCCTGCATCTATTGCATTTTCTAGTAATTCTTTAACAACTGAAGCTGGTCGTTGTACAACTTCGCCTGCAGCTATTTGATTAGCAACGTGATCTGGTAAGAGTTGAATGATATCTGCCATGTATTATCCTGGAAAGAAAATAGATAAATCAAAATCGATAATGTATAAGAATACAAATACTAAAAATAATGCTATTATAAGTACTGTTTTATTTGCTTGCTTATTAGTATTGTGTTTATAATCGTTTAAAGCAGCGTTAAATTTTCCTTTTAAACTGTTGTTTCCTCCAACTGTACTCCTATACTCATCAAACTTATGTTTCATTTCAAAAGGACTGCTGTCTCCTTTATAATAACGAGGTGTATAACTAAAACGCTTATTCTTTCTTTTCTTTAAAAGTCCCATAATTAATCCATTTTAAGTTCTAAGTAATACATTACAGCAATTATTATACCTAATATAATGACTAGCATTGGTAAGGTACGAACTTTTCCTCTTTTAGTTTTTCTGGCAGATTTCCAATTAAAATCAATTTGCGATTTAGTTTCTTCACTTTCTGATTTAGAAAATCGAGGTTTATAATTAAATTTTTTATTTTTTCTTTGGTTAAACACAATAGTATATTTCACTTAAAAGACTATTCTCAAAAGTACTTAAAATACTATAAAATAAGGGAAGTGTAATGCTAAAAATTGTTAACAATACATTCTTTTTTTGTAATACAATGGTGTTAGTTACTTGGTGTTTTTACGCAAAGCAGCCATTTTTATTGCAGCAACAGCAGCTTCTGTTCCTTTATTACCATGTTTACCACCAGAACGGTCTATGGCTTGTTGTAAGTTATTATCTGTTAACACACAAAATATAACTGGTACATCAGACTGTACATTTAAGTCTTTAATACCTTGTGCAACAGCTTCGCACACAAAATCAAAATGTTTGGTTTCGCCTTGGATAACACTACCTATTGCGATTACTGCATCTACGTTTTGAAGTTGCATTTTTTTACTGCCATAAATAAGCTCGTAACTTCCAGGAACGTCCCAAACTGTAATGTTTTTAGATTCTGTTCCATGTTCTAAAAGCGTCGTTTTGGCTCCTTTTAAAAGCCCTTGTGTAATGTTCTCATTCCACTCTGAAACAACAATCCCAAACCGAAAATTTTTCGCGTTTGGGATTGATGCTTTATCGTATTCTGATAAATTATTATTTTCTGTAGCCATACTATTTAGCCATTGCTTGTGCTTTTCCTATTAATACCTCAGCATTACTAGCTTCTGGAGATTTAGGATAGTTATCTTTAATTGTATTTAAAAAGCCAAGTGCTTTATCTGTTTGTTCTAAGTCTAAAGCAATCATACCTGCTTTATATAAATACATAGGTGTTGTGTATTCGTTAGTACGCATAGTCGCTGCTTTTTCGTAATAACCTAAAGCATCTTCTTTTTGGTTTAATTGTACAAATGCATCTCCAATAGCGCCTTTAGCTTTTGCAGCTATTACTGCATCGTCACTTTTAAAATTATCTAAATGAGAAATAGCTTCCTGATATTTTTTTGTATTTAAGTAAGCCATTCCTGCATAATAATTAGCAAGGTTTGCAGCAGGTGTTCCGCTGTGCTCCTTAATAATATCTAACATACCATACTTCCCTTCTCCTCCATTTAACGCTAAGTTATATAAAGAATCTTGTGCTACTCCAGTTGTTGCTTCGTTAAAGTATTTTTGAGCTTGAAACATATCGTTAGTTGCCACTTGCTGTGCAGGCTTAGCAATAAACTCGTTATAACCTAAATAGCCTAAAACACCAGCTGCTACAATACCAATAATTATAAAAATGTACTTTTGGTTTTTTGCTACAAAGTCTTCAGTTTTAGAAGCTGTTTCGTCTAAAGTATTAAATACTTCTGCAGTTGTTGAGTTTTCTTCTACTACAACTTCCTTCTCTACTTTCGTTTTTGGTTTATATCCTCTTTTCTTGTATGTTGCCATCTTTAATTTTATTAATGCGCACAAAAATATAATTTTCTTAGTAAATAAAAGGGGTTTTATTTGATATTTTTCAATAATTTGCAAGTCCTTTTATTCGTAGCTTTTTATAAATAACGTTGAAGCTAAAAAAATATATGATTTTAAAATCTCTTTCTCTTCTAAATTATAAGAATTTCGACAGTAAAACTTTCGAGTTTAACAACAAAATAAACTGTATTGTTGGTAACAATGGTATAGGGAAAACTAATGTTTTAGACGCTATTTATCACCTCTCGTTTGGGAAAAGTTATTTTAATCCAATTGCTAGCCAAAATATTAAACACAACGAAGATTTTTTTGTGGTTAATGGTGAATATGAAAAAGATAGCAAAGCTGAAAAAATTGTAGTTAGCTTAAAAAGAGGTCAGAAAAAAATAATAAAACGCAATAGTAAGGCTTACGAAAAATTTAGTGAGCACATTGGTTTTTTGCCTTTAGTCATTATTTCGCCAGCAGATAGAGACTTAATAATTGAAGGTAGCGATACCAGACGAAAATTTATAGATAGTGTAATTTCACAGAGTGATACCAATTACTTAAACACGCTAATAAAGTATAATAAAACACTCGCACAACGCAACTCGCTTTTAAAATATTTTGCGCTAAACAATACGTTTAATAACGATACATTATCTATATACAACAGCCAATTAAATGAGTATGGTACAGTTGTTTTTGAAAAAAGAAAAACATTTTTAGAAACTTTTATTCCTATTTTTAAATCTAGATATTTAGCCATCAGTAATGGAAATGAAGCTGTAGATTTAGTGTATAAAAGTGATTTGTACGATAATGATTTAGAAACTTTACTAAAAAAAGCAATTAATAAAGATAAAGCTATACAGTACACTAGCGTTGGGATACATAAAGATGACTTGCTATTTAATATAGACACACATCCAATTAAAAAATTTGGAAGCCAAGGACAACAAAAATCCTTTTTAATCGCTTTAAAGTTGGCGCAATTTGATTTTATAAAAGCACAAAGTGGTGTAAATCCAATTTTGTTACTCGATGATATTTTTGATAAATTAGACGAGCAACGCGTTGCACAAATTATTAAATTAGTGGATGATGAAAACTTTGGACAATTATTTATAAGCGATACACATGCAGAACGCACAGAACAAGCTGTTAAACAAGTACACCAATCCTATGAAATATTTAGATTGTAAATTTTTAATTTTAAAAAATACAGTAAAAACGATAGTATTACTTAGTATTATTATCGTAACTACAAGCTGCTCTAAAAACCCAAAACCCTTTATTGAGCATATAAATGGCTATTGGGAAATTGAAGCTGTAAAATTAGCCAATGGCGAAAAAAGAGAATACACAATAAATCAAAATATTGATTTTTTTGAGATAAATGATTCGCTCACTGGATTTAGAAAAAAATTATCTCCCACATTTAATGGTACGTTTGAAGCCTCTAACGATTTAGAAGCATTAACACTAAAAATTGAAAACGACAGTTTAAACATATATTATAAAACACCTTATAATACATGGAAAGAAACTGTTTTAAGAGCTAATAAAGACCATTTAGAACTCATTAACGAAAATAATAATGTATATTATTATAAACGATACATACCTATAAACCTTAATTAATAAGATTACCGCTTTCTCGGAAAATAAATATGGCAAAACGAAATAATGAACACTTAAGCATTGCAGATGCCTTAAAAGATTTTGTTGAAACTAATAAGTTAGAAGCTGGTTTGGATAGTGTTAATGTAAGAGACACTTGGAATAGCTTAATGGGAAATGGCGTAAGTAATTACACCACAGCCATTGAGTTAAAAAGAGACACGTTATACATACAATTATCCTCTAGTGTTTTACGCGAAGAGCTAAGTTATGGCAAAGAAAAAATAATTGCGATGCTAAACGAAGCCCTTGGTAAACCTTTAATTAAAAAGTTAGTTTTGAGGTAATTACACTTATTAATAAAATTGACAGATTAAAATAAATTTTTTATAATTAACGAGGAATTATTATTTTAAATTATATATTTGCAGTAATTATAAATTAATATTTTTTTAAAATGGCTCAAGGCACAGTAAAATTTTTCAATGATTCAAAAGGTTTCGGTTTTATAACTGAAGAAGGATCAGACAAAGACCATTTCGTACACATCTCTGGTTTAATCGACGAAGTTCGTGAAGGAGATGCAGTAGAATTCGATCTTCAAGAAGGTCGTAAAGGTATGAACGCAGTAAACGTAAAAGTAGTATAATTATATATTTTCTATTTACCTTATTACACAGAAAGCTCACTATTTATTTAGTGAGCTTTTTTTATACCTAATAAAACCTTCTTATTAGTTACTGCATAAATTACTGGCATCATCTTTGTTATTAATATAATAATTAACAATAAAATTTATTACAATGAGTAAAGGCACAGTAAAATTCTTCAACGACACTAAAGGATTTGGTTTCATCACTGAAGAAGGTGTAGACAAAGACCATTTTGTACACATTTCGGGCTTAATTGACGAAATTCGCGAAGGCGACGAAGTAGAATTCGACTTACAAGAAGGAAAAAAAGGACTAAACGCAGTAAATGTAAAAGTAATTTAATATATACTACAACACGTTTTTAAAGCAAAAGCCTCTTCATTTTGAAGAGGCTTTTTTTATTTAATATAATTTTTTTTCATCATTTACATACAACACTTATTGCTTAAGTACTTTAAAAGTAGTTTTTGCATTATCTTCTGCAGTAATAGTAATAAAGTACATACCTGTTGCTGCATCTGTAATATCTAATGTCGTTTCATTATTAACTGTATTTAAATCTATCGTATTTATTAATCGTCCGTTAATATCATAAACCTGAGCTTGTTTTAAATTCACTTGCTTCAATTTAACGATATTAAATTCACCGCTAGAAGGGTTAGGATAAATAGAAACTGTTTGATCTAAATTTGCAAACTCTTCTACAGATAAAGCTAAGGCACAATTATAAACTGCAAGCTCATCAATATACCAACCTTCTCTTCCGTTACAACCATCTGTTCCTAAATCGAATTTAAATTGTACACTATCGTTAGCACTTACTCCAAGCACTGATAAATCTATAACACTTGTTCCCCAACTTCCACTAGTTGTACCTTGATCAGAACCTGTAAATACAGGTTGAGATTCCATTGGGTTATCATTGCCTTGAGCTTGTGAGTTTAATACACTGTTATAGGCGTTTTCTAAAAATGCAGTATCAGGCAAAATCATCCAATCTCCAACAGCATTAATTTTATATTTAATATTTCCTCCATCCCAATTTGCTTCAGTTGAAACATAATGATTAAAGTACATTTCGTAAGTCCCTTCAGAAAAATCAGGAAGTGTTATAACAGGACTTTCTAAAGTAATAATTCCATTTTGTAAATCCGATCCACAATTACCATTTATAGGATCGACACCAAAAACAGCACTTCCTGCTCTACCCTTTGGTAATGTGTTACTTATTGTCCAATCTCTAGACTCCCAAGTTGCAGGGTTTGATGGTGTTTGGTTAACTACCCAGTTACCCATACCACTTTCCCAATCTTCAAAATAAATTGGATTTGCTGTTGCAGAGTCACATAATGGAGAAATTTCTGCTAAAACAGGTGTGAAATTACAGTTATTATCTGTGCGTAATTCTACAGCCAATAAGGCATTAGCTAATTGGTTAACATCACTTGGTGTTATTATTTCTCCAGACAATCCAGAAGGTATAACTGTAAAAGATAATCCTTCTAAATTTATTCCTAACAAATCATTAGCAGAAGCTTCTAAAGCATCTGCCAAATCACTAAAATCACTTGTAGAGGTTAAATATACGCTCTGAGCTCTCCAAAAAATATGCGCAGCTTTTGTAAAACCAATTCCTGCAATTATTTGTCCATTATAACTGCCACCATCTACTAATAAAGCGTAAGCATGATTTGGAATTCCTGAATTTACATGTACTCCACCAGAATCAGACTCTGCACACCAATATTGTCCATCTGTTAGTTTTCCTGGATGACCATTACAAGTAGGATCCCAAAGATCTCGGATAGGGCCACTAAAAAATGTGGCATCTTCTCCCATTCTCCATCTATCGGAGCTTTGACAGGCTGTTCTTAAAGACAGGTCTTCGCCTTCATCTTGGTAATTGTTTAATAAATCTATAGTTTCTCCCCAAATATCTGAATAGGATTCATTTATAGCACCAGATTGATATGCATAAATTAAACCGCTAGTATATTCTGTATAAGCGTGTCCCCATTCATGAGCAATAACATCGTCTGATGCAGTTCCATCTCTATAATTTGTAGTTACTCCATTCCAACTTGCATTTCCCACATTAGGATTATTATTTATAGTTCTCATTTGTGCACCAGAACCATTATAAGAATCATAACCAAAAGTATTATTAAAAAAATAATACATGTGCCCAGAAGTTTCTACTTCATTTTGTTGCCAAACAGTTAAGTCTCCAGGAAAAACATCGCCTTCTTGCCAAACAACAGTACTGGTATTTCCTTCATAAACTACTCTATCTAACGCATGAGCTATTCCTGTAAACTGTTCGATAAGATTTCCTGTATGCGCATCTATAAACACATACTCTCTAACATCGACATTATTTCTTACTTCAATATAATAGGCTAAGTGATTTATAATCGTTTTATTTTGAATAAGGCCTTTTGGATAAATAACTAATTTACTTTGCTCAATAAACAAGTCTGTTCCTGAATAATTTAAATTTTGCTTATTAATAACCTCTATTGCTTTATTTTTTGCTGAAGAAGAGTTGATTGTTGGAATAGGATTAACTTTTATATTAGGAATTACGTTACCATTAATAGCAGTTATTTTCCCATCTTTATTAAAATGAAACTTTAGCTTTGCATCAAAAACAGGCACTCCATTATAATGCTGTTGGTAATTTAAATGATTAAAACCATAACTATCTGTATTTTGTTTATCGAAAACAAAGGCATTACCATTAGGCATTTTAAAAAGAGAAGCGTTAGTATCTAAAAAATTACTTACTTTATCTTTTAGACTATTCCCATTAGACTCAAAGGGGTTTTGATTAGGAAATTTAATAAAATTTATGGTAGTATTAGTTTCGTTAAAACTGATAGTAGCTTTTGTTTTATTGTAAAAACGTTCAATGGTTTTAGCATTAGATTGCGCAAAAATACTAGTTACAAAAAGCAAAGTAAAAGCGCAGAGGTAAGTAATTTTTTTCATTTTATATTATTTTTCTAAAAGCGTTAAGTTAGTTGATTATCAGGTATAAAAAAACCTGAATTTGTTAAAATTCAGGTTTAAGTGTATTATTTATCGGTTAAAATGTTTAAAACATTTCTCTTCCAGAAAAATGGAAAGCACCTTCAATAGCTGCATTCTCGTCACTATCACTACCATGTACAGCATTTTCTCCAATAGAAGCTGCATATAGTTTACGAATAGTACCTTCTGCAGCATCTGCAGGATTAGTTGCTCCAATTAACGTTCTAAAATCCTCAACTGCATTCTCTTTTTCAAGTATTGCAGCGACTATTGGACCTCTAGTCATATATTCTACTAACTCACCAAAGAAAGGACGCTCGTTATGTATAGCATAAAAAGCTTCAGCATCTGCCTTTGTCATTTGTGTTAATTTTAAAGCTACGATTCTAAATCCTGAAGCTGTAATTTTTTCTAGTATTGCACCAATATTCCCTTTTTCAACAGAATCTGGCTTAAGCATTGTAAATGTTCTATTTGTTGCCATTGTATTATTTTAAATTTTGGCAAAAGTAATGCATTTCTAAATAAATACCATATAAACCAATATTAAAAAATTGTATCTTCGTACGCTATGACAAAACAAGATATTTTAGACATAAAAAAATTACTTTCTTCTGCAAAAAAAATTGTGATTGTACCTCATAAAAACCCAGATGGAGATGCTATTGGCTCTACTTTAGGTTTATATCATTTTCTAAAACAACACTCGCATCAAGCAACTATAATTGCACCAAATGATTATCCGGATTTTTTAAAATGGTTACCAGGTGAAGATTCTATTTTAAAATACGACACACAAAAAGAGGATGCAGAACAACTAATTAACTCTGCAGATATTATTTTTACTTTAGATTTTAATGCACTGCATAGAACAGGCGATATGGAATCTATTTTAGCACAAAGTAATGCTATTAAAATAATGATAGATCATCACCAGCAACCAGATGATTATGCTAAGTATATGTTTAGCGATGTCTCTATGAGTTCTACTTGCGAAATGGTGTATCACTTTTTAGATAAATTAGACGAAACTAAAAGTATTAATCAAACTATTGCCACCTGTTTATATGTTGGTATTATGACAGATACTGGCTCTTTTAGGTTTAAATCTACAACAAGTACTACACATCGCATTGTAGCCGAATTAATAGATAAAGGCGCACAAAATAATGAAATCCATAATAATGTGTACGATACTAATAGTTATAATCGTATGCAATTATTAGGTTGTGCTTTAAGTAATTTAAAAGTACTTCTAGAGCATAGAACAGCTTATATTACTTTATCGCAAGACGAATTGCAACGTTTTGATTACAAAAAAGGAGATACTGAAGGCTTTGTAAATTACGCACTCTCCTTAAATAATATTGTGTTTGCAGCTATTTTTATTGAAGACAAACAAAATCAAATCATAAAAATTTCGTTACGTAGTAAAGGTGAGTTTTCTGTAAACGAATTTTCGAGAGCACACTTTAGTGGTGGAGGCCATACTAATGCTGCTGGAGGCAAGAGTGATGATGACCTTAAAACCACAATTGAAAAATTTATTAGTATATTACCAGACTATTCTAAAGCTCTAAATAATGCGTAACAAAGTATCGTTATTACTAATTATATTATTTGCAATAAGTTGCAAAACACCAGAAGCACGTAAACCCGTTTCTGTAAAAACAGGATCTTTTATTGATGCCTCTGTAGAAAGAAATAAAAAACTTAACGAAGCAGAAACTCAACAAATTTTAGATTATATAGAGTCTAAACCAAACAGTAATTTTATTGCTTCTGAAAATGGATTTTGGTACCAATATCAAACCCAAGTGGATAGTACAAAAACAACACCAGATTTTGGAGATATTGTAAATTTTAAATACAATTTAAAAACTTTAAATGAACAATCTGTTTATGGCGAATCCAAAGACAGAGACTATGTTATGGATAAGCAAGAATTGTTTTCTGGTTTAAGAGAAGGCTTAAAATTAATGAAACCAGGAGAATCTATAACCTTTTTATTTCCCTCGCAAAAAGCCTTTGGTTATTATGGCGATGAAAATAAGATTGGAACTAGTGTTCCATTAATATGTGATGTGACAGTAAACTCTATATCAAAACAAGACAAATAATTAATTATGAATATTTTAAAAATTACTATGAAGATTTTTTTCTTAACACTACTACTAAGTCTTAACGCTTGCCAAAGTCAATATCCAAATTTAGAAGATGGATTATATGCCGAAATTGTAACCACCAAAGGCACAATGGTTGCTAAACTACATTATGATAAAGTTCCTGTTGTTGTTGCTAATTTTGTTGGCTTAGCCGAAGGTAACCACCCAAAACTAGCCGACTCTTTAAAAGGAAAACCATTTTACAACGGAATTATTTTTCACAGAGTTATGGATAATTTTATGATTCAAGGAGGAGATCCAACAGGAACAGGAATGGGAAGTGCTGGATACAAATTTACTAGCGAATTTGACCCTTCATTAAAACACGATAAAGCAGGAATATTATCCATGGCAAATTCTGGAGGAATTAGCACTAATGGAAGTCAGTTTTTTATAACTGAAGTACCATATCCTAGAGGAGATGCTTTTGATTCTAGCGGAAGCGTAAAGCCTTGCGAACAAAGAGGTGTGAGTTGTCACAGTGTTTTTGGAGAATTAGTTTTAGGATTAGAAGTCCAAGACAGCATCTCTAATGTTCCAGTTTCTAAAGAACGTAGAACATTAAACAAACCTTTAGAGGATGTTGTGATTCAAAAAATAAATATAATTAGAAAAGGAGCAAATGCAAAAGCCTTTGATGCTGTTGCTGTATTTAATAACCAAGAGCCTTTACTTTTAGAGAAATTAAAAACACTTAGAGAGCAACAAGAAAAAATTGCCGAAGAAAACAGAGCTAAAGAACTAGAGGTTTTAAAAGAACAATCTAAAGCTTCTGCACAACAATTTTTAAAAGAAAATAAAGATAAAGGAGAAGTTTTTGAATCTCCTACTGGAATGATAATGGTTTCTACTAAAAAAGGAAATGGTGCTAAACCAAAACCCTCAGATAATGTTTACATTCACTGCGCTGGTTATTTAGAAGATGGAAAACTATTTTACACCACTTGGAAAGATGTTGCTAAAGCTAACGGAATTTATGATGAGCGTGCAGATGAGCAAGGTGCTTACAAACCTTTTGATAGAAAATACAACACTAGTGCTGGATTAATACCAGGATTTAGAGAAGCATTTCTAAAAATGAATATTGGAGATAAAGCGAGAGTGTTTATCCCTTCTTATTTAGGTTATGGTTCTAAACCAAATGGTCCAATTCCTGCCAACTCAAATTTAGTTTTTGATGTGGAATTAGTAAGTATTAAATAATACTTTAAACTATAACTCATAAAAAAGCATCTATTTTAAATTAAAATAGATGCTTTTTTTTATTCTACAATCTCCATATAGAGTCTTATTTCTTTGGTATGTTTTTCAAAATTTCTAAAACAAACTTCCAGTATTTTTGAGCAGAAGAAATCTGTGCTCTTTCATCTGGAGAGTGCGCTCCTTTAATATTAGGACCAAAACTTATCATATCCATTTCTGGGTAGTTTGTGCCTAAAATTCCACATTCTAAACCTGCATGGCAAGCAGCAACATAAGGCTCTTCGTTATTATTTAATGCTTTGTAAATAGGCACCATAACTTTTAAAATATCGGAATCCATATTTGGTTTCCAACCAGGATAATCTCCGCTAAACTCTACTTCACAACCTGTTAACTCAAAAGTAGCACGTAACATATTTGCTAAATCCCATTTAGAACTTTCTACAGAGCTTCGGGTTAAACAACCAATTTTTATATTGCCTTCTTTTACAATTACGCGTGCAATGTTATTTGAAGTTTCAACTAAATTTGGGATATCTGCACTCATTCTATATACACCATTTAATGCTGCATATAGCGCTCTAGTTAACCCTTCTTGTACACCAAGATTCATTATCTTTTTTGGCGCATCAACTTTAGTCACCTCTATAACCATATCTGGCTCCATTGTTTTGTACTCTATTTTTATGGTAGCTGCAAGGTCATTCATTTCGCTTTTAAAAGCCGCTTCGTGCACAGCATCAATGGCTACAGTAGCATTACTTTCTCTTGGAATGGCGTTACGTAAACTTCCTCCATCAATTTCCGAAATACGCAAACCAAAATTCTCAAAACCATCAAATAATAAACGGTTCATTATTTTATTTGCGTTTCCTAAACCTTCATGAATTTGCATTCCGGAGTGACCACCTTGTAAGCCCTTTACCGTAACTTTAAAACCCATTTTAAATTCAGGTGTTTCTTCTTCTTCATACGTTCTAGTTGCTGTAACATCTACTCCACCAGCGCAACCTACTCCAATTTCATCGTCTTCTTCAGTATCTAAATTTAAAAGTATTTCGCCATTAAGCAAACCTCCTTTTAAACCCATTGCTCCTGTCATCCCAGTTTCTTCATCAATAGTAAATAAGGCTTCAATTGCAGGATGTGCAATATCTGTACTCTCTAAAATTGCCATTATAGTTGCAACACCTAAGCCATTATCTGCTCCTAAAGTTGTCCCTTTTGCTTTTACCCAATCGCCTTCTACAAACATATCTATGCCTTGGGTATCAAAATCAAAAACGGTATCGTTATTTTTTTGATGTACCATATCTAAATGCGATTGCATAACTATGGCTTTTCGGTCTTCCATTCCAGCCGTTGCAGGCTTTTTAATAATTACATTTCCTACCTCATCTTCAATTGTTTCTAAACCTAAACTTGCTCCAAAATCCTTCATAAACTTAATCACGCGTTCTTCTTTTTTAGAAGGTCTTGGGACTGCATTTAAGTCTGCGAATTTATTCCACAGTGCTTTAGGTTGTAATTCTCTTATTTCTGAACTCATTTTGTAAATTTTTAGTTTAGCAAAGGTACATTCTTTTTATTATTTTTGGTTATGCTAAAAAACAAAAAAGCGGTTATTGCTTTGTTAATTATTCCTTTAATTTTATTAACAAAGCAACTAAAGCTATATCCTGAGTTTGTTGAAAATTATTATAGTAATGGTCTTTATATTTACACCTCTAAACTTACACGTTATACTTTAGGCTGGTTGCCTTTTTCGTTTGGTGATGTAATGTACATAGTCTTAATACTATACTGTTTACGATGGATAATATTAAATGTAAAACGCCTCTATAAAGACTTCTTTAATTGGCTAATTGATGTCATTTCTGCTGTAACAATTATCTATTTTGCGTTTCACTTATTTTGGGCTTTTAATTATTACAGACAACCTTTACACATAAACTTAAATTTAAGTGCAGAATATACTACCCAAGAGTTAGTTGCAGTTACTAAAAAGCTTATTAGTAAATCTAATAGTATTCATAATAATTTAGCTGAACATGATTCGATTAAAATCACATTTCCGTTTAGCAAAAATGAGTTGTTAGCAAGTGCTCCTGAAGGTTATAAGAATTTACAAACCGAATATCCACAGTTGGAATACAGTCCAAAAAGTATTAAAAAATCGTTATTAACCTATCCACTTTCCATAATGGGTTTTAGTGGTTATTTAAATCCCATTACAAACGAAGCACAGGTAAATAGTTTAATCCCAAAATATAAATTACCAACCACAACATCGCACGAAATCGCCCACCAATTAGGTTACGCAGCCGAAAACGAAGCTAATTTTATTGGGTATTTGGCAGCAACACACAATCCAAACTTATATTTTAAATATTCTGGCTACACTTTCGGATTAAAACACTGTCTTCGAGAGGTTTATAAGCGTGACCAAACACTCTATTTTGAACTTTTAGAAAGTATAAATACAGGTATAATACTTAATTACAAAGATGTACAAGCGTTTTGGAATAGTTATAAAAACCCAACAGAACCTTATTTTAAGAAAACCTACAATGGCTATCTAAAAGCAAACAATCAAGAAAAAGGCATGCAAAGCTACAGCTATGTAGTTGCGTTGTTAGTAAATCACCTAAAAAACAAATCGCTTTAAACGTTAAAATTTAGCTCTATTTTTTTTTCACTTTAAGCTTATTAGTATCTTTAATGCTTAAACATCAAAAAAAATATGAAAAACCGCTTTTTTCTAATCACCTTATTTTTGTGTTCTATTATTGTTAGTGCACAAGACTATTTCCCAAAAAACGATGGTGTAAAAACTTCCACATCTAATTACACAGCATTAACAAACGCTAAAATCTATGTCACACCAACACAACTAATTGATAATGGCACATTATTAATTAAAGATGGCAAAGTAGTGCAAGTTGGAAAATCCATATCAATTCCAACAAACAGTATTACAATAGACTTAAGTGGTAAATCCATTTATCCTTCGTTTATAGATGTGTACTCTACGTTTGGAGTGGCAACTCCAAAAGCAGATTCTGACCATTCTAATAGACCGCAATATGATGCAGGAAGGGATGGATTTTATTGGAACGACCATATTAGGCCAGACCAAAATGCAATCGACCACCTAAAATTTGATAATGAAAAAGCTAAGGCTTTAAAAAAAGCTGGCTTTGGTGTTGTAAATACGCACATTGAAGATGGAATTATTAGAGGTACAGGAACTCTAGTGGCTTTAGACGAAGAAAGCTCTAATGCAAAACGCATTTTAGACATGCATTCTGCTCAATATTTAGGGACTAGTAAGAGTAAAACCTCTAGACAAGCCTATCCTACTTCCTTAATGGGAACTATGGCACTTTTAAGGCAAGTTAATCATGATGCGAAATGGTATGCAAAAGGACTGTCCGACAGAAAAGATAGAGCTTTAGAAGCCTATATAACAAATAAAAATAAGCCTCAAATATTAGAAGCAGGTAGTAAGGTTAACGCTTTGCGTTTTGATAAACTTGGAGACGAATTTAATATCCAATACACTATTGTTGGTGGTGGAGATGAGTACGAGCGTATTAATGCTATTAAAAACACAAATGCCACATATATAATCCCTTTAGATTTTCCTGATGCTTTTGATATGACAGATCCGTATTTAGCTAAAGGAGTGAGTTTAGCAGATTTAAAAGCGTGGAATCAAAGCCCAACAAACCTTAAGGTTTTAGCAGATAATAACGTGTTATTTGCACTAACCACACACAAGTTAAAAAAACCAGAAGAGTTTATGCCTAACTTATTAAAAGCAATAAAATATGGTTTAAACAAAACTAAAGCACTAGAAGCTTTAACTACAGTACCTGCAAAAATTTTAGGTAAACAAAATGAAATAGGCTCATTAAACAAAGGTGCTTATGCTAATTTCATAATCACCTCTGGAGATGTATTTGATAAAAAAACTACTATTTATGAGCATTGGGTTTTAGGTAACAAAACAGTTTACGAAAACAAAGATGTAAAGGATTTAAAAGGAAACTATACGTTTAAGCTCGCTAATATAGACTACGAATTAGAAATTTCTGGCAAAGCAAAAAAACTAAAATCAAAAGTTAAGGCAGATAATAAAAAACTAGGTTCCAAAATAAGTTTTAAAGACAATTGGCTAAACCTCACAATAACCTCAACAGACACTACCAAACAAGAGTTTATTAGACTAATTGCTAATGTTAAAAATGAAAACAATATTAATGGTAAAGCCTATTTTCCAAATGGAAATGAAACCACTTTTTTTGCAACAAAATCAAACAGTGCTATTTCCGAAGACAAAGATGATGAAGCTGAAGACGACAAAAAGAAAGACAAAAAAGACGACGATAAAGTAAATAAAATTTATCCTGTTACATTTCCAAATTCGGCTTATGGTTTTACATCTTTACCAAAACAAGAAACCCTTCTGTTTAAAAATGTAACCGTTTGGACTAATGAAAAAGAAGGAATTATTAAAAATACAGACGTTTTAATTACAAATGGAAAAATTAGTAAAATAGGATCTAATTTATCCAATTCTGGTGCAAAAATAATAGATGGTACTGGCAAACATTTAACAGCAGGAATTATAGATGAGCATTCGCATATTGCAACTTCTTCAGTTAACGAAGCAGGACAAAATAGTACAGCAGAAGTCACTATTGAAGATGTTCTCGATGCTGAAGACATTAATATTTACAGAAACCTTGCTGGAGGAGTTACCAGCATTCAAATATTACATGGTTCTGCAAACCCAATTGGTGGACGCTCTGCAATAATTAAACTAAAATGGGGTGAAACTGCAGAAGGGTTAATATATAAAAACAGTCCAAAATTTATAAAATTTGCTTTAGGTGAAAACGTCAAACAATCAAATTGGGGCGACAATAACAAAGTACGCTTTCCACAAACAAGAATGGGAGTTGAGCAAGTTTTTATCGATTATTTTCAGCGTGCAAAAGAATACGATGCTTTAAAGAAAAGTGGCAAACCCTATCGAAAAGATATTGAGTTAGAAACGCTAGCCGAAATTATAAATAAAGAGCGTTTTATTAGTTGCCACTCTTACATACAAAGTGAAATTAATATGTTGATGAAGGTGGCAGAACAATTCAATTTTAACATCAATACATTCACTCATATTTTAGAAGGCTATAAAGTAGCAGATAAAATGGTGGCTCATGGTGTTGGTGGCTCTACATTTAGTGATTGGTGGGCGTATAAATACGAAGTTAATGATGCCATACCTTATAATGCTGCAATTATGCATAATGCAGGAGTTACAGTAGCTATAAATAGTGACGATGCCGAAATGTCTAGACGTTTAAACCAAGAAGCAGCAAAGTCTGTTAAATATGGAAACATAAGCGAAGAAGAAGCATGGAAATTCGTAACACTAAATCCTGCGAAACTATTACACTTAGACGATCGTGTTGGTAGTATAAAAGTTGGTAAAGATGCAGATGTTGTACTATGGAGCGACCATCCTATGTCTATTTATGCCAAAGCAGAAAAAACAATTATAGAAGGTGTTGTTTATTTTGATATAGAAAGAGACCAACAATTAAGAGAGGCTATTAAAAAAGAAAAAAACGAACTTACAAACTTAATGTTACAGGCAAAAAACGATGGGTTAAAAACAAAACCTATAGAGAAAAAAGAAAAAGAAGTAATGCATTGCGATACAATTGATAATGAAAACCACTAGAATAATGAAGACTTTAAAACTATATATAATTACTGTATTTACATTAGCTCTTTATTCTGCTAATGCACAACAAACACCAGTATCTAAACAAAGTGGTCCTATATGTATCGAAGGTGCAACGGCTCACTTAGGTAATGGTCAGGTTATTGAGAATTCTCTCATAATGTTTGAAAACGGCAAACTTACTTTCGTTGGCTCTGCAATGACCAAAATTGCTAGAAAAGGAAAAATTATAGACGCTAAAGGCAAACACGTTTATCCTGGTTTTATAGCACCAAATTCTACATTAGGTTTAGTAGAAGTGGACGCTGTACGCGCAACAAATGATGTAGATGAAGTTGGCGCTATGAATCCTCACATTCGTAGTTTAATAGCTTATAATACAGAGTCTAAGGTAGTTGAATCTATGCGACCAAATGGTGTGTTAATGGCTCAAATTACACCTCGTGGTGGTCGTATTTCTGGCACTTCATCCATTGTGCAACTCGATGCTTGGAATTGGGAAGATGCTGTAATTAAAGAGGATGATGGCATACATATTAATTGGCCAAACACCTATTCTCGTGGTCGTTGGTGGCTTGGAGAACCTAATGTTTTAAAAGAAAACAAAGACTACACAAAACAAGTAGAAGAACTCCACTCATTTATTAATAATAGTAAAGCGTATGCTAAAAGTGGTGAAACCAAAAACTTACCTTTTGAAGCTTTAAAAGGCATATTCGATGGCTCAAAAACTTTATTTATTCATGTAGATAACGAAAGAGGAATTATAGATGCTGTAAATTTTTGTGATAATCAAAATATTAAAAACAAAGTAATAGTTGGTGGTTATGAAGCTAATAACGTTGCACATTTACTAAAACAACATAATATTCCTGTGTTATTACAACGTGTACACTCTAGGCCTAAAAACGAAGACGAAGATTATGACCTGCCTTTTAAGCTAGCTAACAAACTAGTTAAAAGTGGTGTTTTAGTAGGTTTAGAAAATTCTGGAAGTATGGAACGTATGAATACAAGAAACCTTCCTTTTTTAGCAGGAACTTGTGTTGCGTATGGCTTAAGTAAAGAAGAAGCTTTACAGTTAATTACACTCAATACAGCAAAAATTTTAGGTATCGATGAGTTTTGTGGCTCCTTAGACGTAGGTAAAGACGCTACACTATTTATTAGTGAAGGTGATGCTTTAGATATGAGGACTAATAAATTAATACAGGCCTTTGTACAAGGTCGCAATATTAGTTTAGACACACACCAAACCAAGCTATATGAGCGTTACTCTAATAAGTATAAAAAATAATTTTAGTCACAATTTAAAAAATTATAACTATGAAAGCATTTATAACACTTAGTATTTTATTTATAAGTTTTTTAGGCTATTCGCAGGAAAATACTACAACAACTAATAATTATAAATTTGATTATAAAAAATTAAACTACAAAGGATTTAATTCAGTTTATGATAATCTAAAAGCGCTTAGTAATAACATAAATCAAACTACAACTGTAATTAGAGGTTTTGATGAAATGCGACAAGGTCAAATTTTAGTGGATACCAGAAATTTAGGGAAATCGTTTGAAGGCTTAGAGTTAGATTCAAGACCAAGTTTAAATCTAGAAATGCAACGTATTATGTTTACTGGCAATTCTATAAATCCGTTTCAGGATAACCAACTTATACTAAATAATAAAAAGAAATAATATAATTAATTATATTTTAAATAAAAAAAGAGAGCTATTAGCTCTCTTTTTTTACTCCACTACTGTAGCGCTTTCTGGCTTTTTGAACGTATTTATTGAATGCGCTTCTATAGATATTTTTATATCTTTAAACAGTAAATCGTTACGCTTTTTGGTAGGTTTATTATTCTCATAATGGTACCACGTTAAAACCTTAGGTAATTTTAAATTTTCTACAGTTTGCCACTCGCTATACTTTATAAAATGAAATTCTTTGCTTTTTTCTTTAGAAAAATAAGTCACTGTATAACCTAGCCATTCCATAATAAACGTATTTGGATTATAATAAAGTATATACTCATCTTCTGGAGACTCTCCTACTCCACTTTCGTAACTAATTTTAATTCCTGGATAGCTTTCGCCTTCAAAAACTAAAGGCTCCACATCAGTATATATAATCCCATCGTCTGCCAATACAAAAGGCATGGCATAGAAGTAAAACATAAGATTATAGTAAAACTTAGGGTTACTTTTATAATCTTCTGTTCCTTTATTTAGTATCCAAACCTCTTCTCCATCAAACCCAATAGTATGTTTTGGCATGTCTATGTACGATTCTCTAGATTTTAAATTAGTTATTGTTAGTTCATCTCCATCTGGTTTTTCCATAGTAAAGGCTAAGGACTGCATAGTATTCCACTGCTCTAAACCTCCATGAGCTTCAAACACTTTAGTAATATTTTCTGGATAAATTGAAGTGGTAATTTCTAGGTTTTCTTTTGAATAGTCAACAACTTCAACAGGCTTTTCATTTTGCTTACAAGCTGTTATAGTAAATATTAACAAGGCAATAACACTAAGGTTTTTCATTTATTTTTAAAGTTAATTTTATAAGATTCTTAGGTCGGAAATTTTAAAATTAGCTTACAAAAGCTTCAGTTTAAAACTGAAGCTTTTGTAATAGGTACTTATACTTCTATTCAATTATTAGTTTTTTAATTGCTTGCTTATTCTTCAGCTTCAGCTTAACAAAGTATAAACCAGATTGTAAATTAGAAACATTTAAATTAATGTTTGATGTTTCGCTTTTTATATTTTTCTCTATAATTTTCTTGCCTTGAAGATTAATAATTTCTACTAAGCATTCTTCATTTAAATTAGTATTTAATTGTATAGTAATTTGGTTATTTGCAGGATTTGGATAAAATTTAAAATTATAACTAGAAAACTCGTTAATACTTAATGCCACATTAGCTTCTAAGTAGTCTGGTGCTCCACTAAAATCGGTATCATCGTCTGTTGGATCTCCATTGTTATTGTAATCTTCGTTAATGGTTAAAACACCATCTCCATCGTCATCATCGTCCAAATAATTTTCAATTAAATCATTATCTGTATCAATAAAAATGTGCAAAGTGGTTCTACCAAATGCTGCTTCAACCTCGATACTTGTAGGTACATTATCGCCATCATCATCCTCGTCTAAATAATTAGGTATCGTATCCATATCTGTATCATCGTCGTCTAAATTTCCGTTTCCATTTACATCCTCATCACTATCATCAACACCATCTCCATCAGAATCTACACAATTAACTTCGGTAACAGAAACAGTGTTAGAAAGAGAACAACCTGTATTTAAATCAAAAATAACAACATCGTAAACTCCTGCTTGGTTTACTGTAAGGGTTTCGTTAGTTTCATCTATTAAAACAACACCATTATAAGCCCACTCAAAAGCATAACTACTAGTGTTTAAAGCTGTATTTAATACAGTGGTTTCTCCTGCGCAATATTCTACTTCGTTTTGAAGCATTGAAGCTGGTAAGGCATTTACATTTAATGTAAGTGTTGTAACTTCATAGCATTGAGAATTATCAACACGTGCAAAAACAACTTGTGGGTTTGTAGTGTTTGAATATAATAATGGTAAAGGGTTGACATTAAAATCGGCATCTGCTTGAGTTTCAAAATAATTTATGTTAAAAACAGATGGATCTTGACCATTTAAAATTATTGCATTTTGCGTGCTTAAATCAAACTGAGAGCTATTGTTTGTTGGGTCGTTATCTGTTTCAACATTATCATCGCATAATTCGTAAAAAACAGAATTTGCTTGTGGAGTTTCTGCTACAACTAAATCAAAAGTTGATACTGTACTGCTACATCCTGTATTATTATTTGTGATTTTTACATAAATAGTTTGTGGATTACTCACATTAAAATATGGACTAAAAATAGAATTTGTTCCATTATTTGCATCTGCTTGAGTTTCGTAATAACTCACAGAGTGTATTGTAGGATCTTGACTGTTTAAAACTTCATTTGTTTTAGTGTTTAAATCAAAGTTTGCAAATCCATCTGTATTCAATTCACAAATTATAAAATCTGTAATTACCGAATGCAAAGGAATTGGATTTACAACAATATCAAAATCTACAATTGTAAAACAACCTGAATTACTAATTTCTACTCTTACAAAAATGGTTTGTGGATTTGCTGTATTAAAATAATTAGTTGGATTTGATATTTGATTAAAATTTCCTTCAGCCTCAGCTAAACTTTCAAAGTAAGAAAAAGAGTAAGGCTCTCCATTTGCTATATAAAGTTCATTGATGGTTAAATCGAATGTTGAAAACCCATCATTATCATCATCACAAACCTCCAGAACTGGTATGTTTTGAGAAGGCGTAGGTAAAGGTAAAACACTAATTGTTAATGTAGATGTCACGAAACAGTTTGTTGTTGCATCTTCCACTCTAACAAATAACGTTTGAGGGTTAGTAATATTTGTATAAGTATTTGAATTTATAATTGGACTAGAATTACTATTGGCATCTGCTTGAGATACAAAATAACTCACAATGAAATTAGATGAACCTCCTGAAAAGTACGCATCATTTGTAGTCAAATCAAATATGGCAAAATCATCATTATTATCATCACAAACTTCGTTGCTAATAGGTGCTCCAGCTACTGGAGAATTTAATACAGTAAATGTTTCTGAACTCGTTGCAGGTTGCGAGCCATTAGTTGTGTACTCTATAGTGTAACTTACATTGGAAGTCCCATTAATTACTGTGCCTGTATTAGTATTAATAATAGCTCCATCTGTTGGCTCTGGATTAAACATGTAAGTTCCTCCAGGAGTTGCTACAGTAAGTACAATAGCGCCATCGCAAGTTGGTGATAATGTAAAAGAGGCGTCGTCTTGAGCAAAAGCCGAAAAAGATAAAATTAAAGTAATAAAAAAAAGTAGTTTTTGTGTCATGATGCTGTAAATTTGTATTTAAAATCCAAAAGTACTCTATTTAAGTGGTTAAAGAAATTACAAGTGTTCAAAATCAATTTATTAAAGAATTGTTTCAGTTAAAAGAAAAAGCGCGCGATCGTAAAAAATCCGGAACGTTTTTAATTGAAGGACAACGCGAATTAACCTTAGCCATAAAAGGAAACTATACAATTACTACAATCTTGTTTTATGCTGAATTAATTTCGGAAGAAAACATTCGTACTTTAGTAAGTACTAACACTGAAATTATTGAAATCTCTAAACCTGTGTTTCAAAAATTAGCACACAGAAGTACTACTGAAGGGATTATTGCCATAGCAAAAAGTAAATCTAATACCATTGAAGCTTTAGCTTTTAACACAAAAAATCCATTGATTTTAGTAGCAGAAGCACCTGAAAAACCAGGCAATATTGGTGCATTTTTACGTACTGCAGATGCAGCAAATGTAGATGCAGTAATTATTGCAAACCCTAAAACCGATTTGTACAACCCTAATATTATTCGCTCTAGTGTTGGTTGTGTATTTACAAATCAAATAGCCACAGGAACTACTAGCGAAATTATTAACTTTTTAAACAAAAAAAACATTGCTATTTATAGCGCTATTTTGCAAGAAGCCAAAGAGTATCATACTCAAGACTACACAAAAGCTTGTGCTTTGGTTGTTGGAACAGAAGCTGAAGGGTTAAGCGACGCTTGGCGAACAGCCTCTACACAAAATATTAAAATCCCAATGCAAGGCGAAATAGATTCTATGAATGTTTCTGTAGCTGCTGGAATTTTAATTTTTGAAGCCAAAAGGCAACGAAACTTTAAATAATAATGAATAAAAAACAAACTATATTATTATTCTTTCTTGCTGCTATTTTTAGTTGTGATAATAACAATAACATAAATAACAGTCAACCAGAATCGCATATAAAATATTTTGGTTTTAGTTTAATAGATGTTTTTTGGGATGACCCAACAGACGATCCTTCGACAACAACAAATTATATTAATGAAGTTTCAGCATTTTCTAATATTGCAGATATTCTTGTTTTAAATCCAACAGATAATATTGTAAACAGATTAGATATTATGAACAATCAAGATGTAAAAGCATATTTACATATTAGTGAACTTTTCTTTGAACAATCCGGAACCAATGCTCCAAGTGGTACTAATTATAATTTAAGAACTGATTACCAACAGCGTTGGAACAGTTTTGTTACCACAAATAATTTACAAAACAATACCAACAAAATCCAAGCTTTTTATGTTGGAGAAGAACCAACCTGGAATGGCATTTCATTCACAGATTTAAAAACAGCAACAGATTATATAAAATCAACACTTTCTCAAATACCAATTTTAATTGTAGAGGCATATCCAGCTTTAAATGAATTAATTATTCCTACAAGTGTAGATTGGGTAGCATTTGATCATTATTTTATTAAAGACCCAAAAAATGATCTAGTATTTTTAAACGAATTGACTATTTTAAAAAGCAAACTCTCTAATGCAAATCAAAAAATAGTTTTCATAATAGACACACATTTTATACAAAGCATACATGAAGACTTGGCTAATATTTCATTATTAGAAATGAAAGATGTATTTATTAGTTATTATGAATTGGCTAAAACAGAACCAAAAACAATTGCTTTAATTGGGTACTTTTGGCCAAGTGGTTTTGATGATTCTAACTCTATTGGAGCCAGAAATATGCCAACATTTATAAGAGAAGAATACCAACGTGTTGGACAAGAAATTACGCAAAAATAAATGACACCAACTACTCTATTTTACATATTTATAGCCATTTTAGTGATTAGCTTTATAATAGATAAAATTATAGACGCTCTAAATGCTAAACATTTTAATGATGCTATACCAGAAGACATTAAAGATGTTTATGCAGAAGAAGACTATAAAAAATCGCAAGACTATAAAAAAACCAACTATAAATTTGGCATAATAACCTCTACGTTTTCTTTACTCTTAACGTTGGCCTTTTTCTTTTTTGATGGCTTTGCTTATGTCAATAATTTAGCACGTTCACTTAGCGACAATTCTATACTAATTACATTAATTTTCTTTGGTATAATTATGTTGGGTAGCGACATTATTACAACTCCTTTCTCTTACTACAAAACTTTTGTTATTGAAGAAAAATTTGGATTTAATAAAACCACGATAGCTACTTTTTTTATCGATAAACTTAAAGGCTGGCTAATGACAATTATTGTTGGAGGCTGTATATTAGCTCTATTAACTTGGTTTTACCAACAAACAGGAAATAAGTTTTGGGTTTATGCTTGGATTTTAGTTACAGTATTTACCCTTTTTATGAATTTGTTTTACTCAAAATTAATTGTCCCGCTATTTAATAAACAATCACCTTTGGAAGAAGGCAACCTAAGAACTGCTATTGCTAATTATGCCAAAACAGTAGGTTTTAATTTAGATAAAATTTTTGTGATTGATGGCTCTAAACGTAGCACCAAAGCCAATGCATATTTTTCTGGTTTTGGTAGCGAAAAACGCGTGACACTTTACGACACCTTAATTAATGACTTAGAAGAAGATGAAATAGTTGCGGTATTGGCGCACGAAGTTGGCCATTATAAACGAAAACATATTATTTACAATCTAGTGGCTTCCGTTTTACTTACAGGTTTAATGTTGTTTTTACTCTCATTGTTTATTTCCAATCCATTGCTTTCACAGGCTTTAGGTATAGAAATACCTAGTTTTCATATTGGATTAATTGCTTTTGGTATTTTATACTCTCCCTTTTCTGAACTTACAGGGTTAGCAATGAACTATATGTCTCGAGTTTTTGAATACCAAGCCGATGATTATGCTAAAAACACCTATAAATCAGCGCCTTTAATTAGTGGTTTAAAAAAACTAAACAAAAACAGTTTAAGCAATTTAACACCACATCCTGCTTATGTTTTTATGCATTATTCGCATCCAACACTCTTACAACGTATTAAGAATTTAGAAGCCTAATTGAGTTTGTTTTTAAGGCTAAAAAAGGGTAGTTTCGTGTATTGAAAGCAGAAAGAATGAAACTATACGACGTATTAGAAAATCAACTCAAAAAGGTAAACGACTTTGTTTCGGATACTAACCAATTAAAAAAATGGGTTGTAATACATAAAGCTCAAAATTTTGATCCTGTTTTATTAGAATTATTGCTCGATAATAAAGATTTAAAAGAAAAATTTTTCATTAAAATAAAAGATGCGCTAGTTTTTAATCAAAACCTATTTATACAGTTTTTAGAACAAAAAAATTATTTAAACGATAGTTATACGCAATACAAAAACAAAGTAGGACTTACTGTAAACCAAAAATACTTAAAACAGAATAACGATGTGGCTTTAGTTTGGCCATTTAAAGATTGTGTTTTAGAGGGAGGACAAAGCACAGAAGAGGACAAACGCGACGAGATATTTTTTAATGAAATATTGGCTCAAGACGAAATTACACAGCTTTTAGAACCAAAAGTCCTAACCAATGCTAAATGCTTCAGTAAAGATACTGTAGAATCACTATGGCATTCAGAGCGTAGCGAAGAATCTCTTTTTTCAAGAAATCTTGAACTCAACAAAAAAAGAAACCTCCCAAAAAACACAATTACAGATAACCTAATAATTAAAGGCAATAACCTACTCGCACTACACTCCATAAAAAAAGAATTTACAGAAAAAGTAAAGTTAATATACATAGATCCTCCTTATAATACAGGAGGCGACGCTAATATTTTTACCTATAACAATACGTTTAATCATTCTACCTGGTTAACGTTTATGAAAAACAGATTAACCATCGCAAAAACCCTTTTAAAACAAGATGGGTTTATTGCAATAGCTATTGATCATTACGAATTAGGGTATTTAATTACTCTTGCAGATGAAATTTTTGGACAAGAAAATAGAATAGGTATCATCTCGGTTGTAAATAACCCAATGGGTAGAAACCAAGCCAAGTATTTTTCTACTGTTAACGATTTTATGCTCATCTATGCAAAGAATAATGAATTTGCAACATTTAATAATGTGGTTTTAAATGATGAGTTTTTAAAAACCTTTGATAAAGAAGACCAAAAAGGAAAATACAAACTCAAACAGTTTATACGTGTTGGAGGAGGTAATGCAAATCTTAAAGTAAATAAACCAACATTTTGGTATCCTTTATATGTAAGTAAAGATTTAAAAAACATCACATTACATAAAACAGACAATACAATTGAAGTGTTTCCAATTACTGCAACAGGACAAAAAAGAACTTGGAAACTGTCTAAAAAATCTACAGAACAAAAATTAGACGAGTTAATTGCTGTAAAAAACAAAGATGAATCTATTACTATTTTTGAAAAATATAGAATTGAAAAAGGCCAAAAAGTACCAACGGTTTGGAGCGATAAAAAGTACAATGCCAATCACAATGGTATTCGCTTATTAGAAAAAATAATTGGTCGAAAAAACTTTAGCTTCCCTAAATCTATTTATACCGTTTTAGACACCATAAAACTAATGTCTGGTCCAAACGATATTATTTTAGATTTTCATGCAGGAAGTGGCACAACTGGTCACGCTGTTTTAGAATTAAACAAAGTAGATAATGGAAATAGAAAATTTATTCTTGTGGAGCAATTAAACGACCATATTAACATTTGTATTGAGCGAAATCAAAACGTATTACAACAAAATAATTTAAAAGACACTTTTGTTTATTTTGAATTAAAAAAATACAACCAGAATTTTATAGATCGTATTAAAGAGGCTACAAGCAAAGAGGATTTACTTAGCATTTGGGAAGAAATGAAAGCAAAATCGTTTTTAAATTATAATGTAGATTTAAAAAAACAAAACGAAAATATAGACGCCTTTAACGCTTTAGAATTACAGTTTCAAAAACAGCATTTAATCTCTTTATTAGATAAAAATCAATTGTATGTTAATGTGTCTTCTATTAATGATTCAGATTATAAAGTTTCTGAAGAAGATAAAAAGATAACTAACAGTTTTTACAACTAGAATGAAAGACGTCAAAAAAGAAATATTTGGTTCTAGAAAAAGCACATTGGCATCTGTTTTAATAGAACATAACATCAATTTTATTTCAAATATTTGGGTTGTGACGTGTAGACAAGCCATAAATAAAGATAAAGATTCTCGATACTTAGTGATTATAGAGGGCGAATATAATGACGATTACAAGCAAATTTTATCTCAAATAAACCCTGAGATTTCTGTAATTAACGTCCAGTTTTCCGAAGATGAAAAAAGCATTTCAGTCCACAATATAAAAACGCAGGAGAAAGGCAACATCACTTACAGCCAGTTTAAAAATAGAATTATAGCATTAACTCAATGTAAATTTGTGGATTCCTTCGCCTTAGGTAGTAAAGACTCCTCGCCATTAAGTCGGTTTTTTAGAGAAAATATGGGAAAAGGGTTTGCGCTTACAGACCTCGATTTTTATTTAACAAAGAAAAAATTATTTGTAGAAGAAAAGAATTTTGTAAACAACTCTACTGGTTATATTGGTATTGGACAATGCATCTCTTTTAAAGAAATTGTTTTAGATATTTTTTCTGGATTAGAATTGTTATTGGTTTGCACCAACGATACTGAGTATTTTATAGGAGATTTAAAAACTGTAGATTGCAGTAAATCTGAAACTATTAGCGGTTGGGGAAAAATGGTACCTTTTAAAGTAGAAAAAATTTCTACAACCCATTTAATCAATCTATTCAACCAGTAACTTTATAGGTATGGCATTTCTATATAAATCCTTAATACAAGAATTCGGCAAACGAGGATTGGCTAAAACTATAGTATCTCATGATATTACAAACAATCTTAAATATAAGGTAAGACCATACCAAACCGAGGCTTTTAAACGGTTTATACTAACTTATAACGAGGATTTTGAATCCAAGCCAAACCAACCTTATCACCTACTCTACAACATGGCAACTGGTAGTGGCAAAACATTAGTAATGGCTGGATTAATGCTCTATTTATATAAAAAAGGATATCGAAACTTTTTATTTTTTGTGAATTCAAACACTATTATAACTAAAACAAAAGACAATTTTTTAAATCCGCAAGCATCCAAATACCTATTTAGTGACACAATAGTTTTTGATGCTAAAAAAGTAGTAATAAAAGAGGTTTCAAATTTTGAAGAAGCAGATAACGAGAACATAAATATAAATTTCACTACTATACAACAACTCCATTTAGATTTAAATAACACCAAAGAAAATAGCGTTACTTACGAAGATTTTAAGGATAAAAAAATCGCATTAATTGCAGACGAAGCACACCACCTAAGTTCTGCTACAAAAAACAATGGAAAATTATTTGGAAGCTGGGAAGGCACTGTCGAAGAAATTTTAAAACAAAATAAAAATAATTTGCTTTTAGAATTTACAGCAACTTTAGATTATGAAAGTAGAGACATTACCAATAAATATCAAGATAAAGTAATTTATAAATACGATTTAGCTCAATTTAGAATCGATAAATATTCAAAAGAAATAAATCTTATAAGATCACTTTACGATGAAAAAGAACGCATTATACAAGCCTTAATTTTAAATTTATATCGCCAAGAATTAGCCACCTCACATAACATTAACTTAAAACCTGTAATACTTTTTAAAGCCAAACGAACCATTAAGGAATCTGAGCAAAACAAAGAGAACTTTCATCTATTAATAGAAGCGTTTTCGGCAGAAATGGTTGATGCCATTAAAAACACTTCTACTGTGCAAATTGTTCAAAAAGCATTTCAGTTTTTTAAGGCTAAAAAGCTTTCTTCGGTTGACATTGCTAAACGCATTCAATCTAATTTTAAAGAAGAAAATTGTATTAGTGCCAATAATGACAAGGAAGCAGAGTTAAACCAGATTAAATTAAACACCTTAGAAGACAGCAATAATCCTATTAGAGCAGTATTTGCAGTACAAAAATTAAACGAAGGTTGGGATGTGTTAAACTTGTTTGACATTGTACGCTTATACGAAGGTCAAAATACTGGTGGTTCTAACACTAAAATTGGTAAAACAACACTCTCTGAAGCACAATTAATTGGTCGTGGTGCAAGATATTTTCCTTTTAAAATAGAAGAAAATCAAAACGTATATAAACGTAAATATGACGATGATTCCTCAAACGATTTAAAAATTTTAGAAGAATTATATTACCATACCAAAGAAGATAACCGCTACATTTCTGAACTAAAAAAGGCATTAATAGAATCAGGAATTTATGAAGATGAAGACAAGTTAGAGACTAAAAAACTCATGTTGAAGCCTTCATTTAAAACTACAGAATTTTATAAAAAAGGGAAAGTTATCTTCAATAAAAAAATTGAAAAAAGTTATAACAATGTAAAGTCTTTTTCAGATTTAGGTGTTGCAAAACGCAATATTGAATTCAATCTTTCTTCTGGTATTGGCGTTAAATCTGCTATTTTTAGTACTGAAGAAAAAAACACTTCAACTGAAAAAACAGAAGCTAAAGCTATAGACGTTTTAAACATTCCAAAACATATTGTTAGACACGCTTTATCTCAAAATCCGTTTTTCTATTTTGCTAATTTAGAGCACTATTTCCCAAACTTAAATTCGCTTACAAACTTTATAGAAAGTGAAGCGTATTTAGGTGGTTTAAGTATCACATTTAATGGTACTAAAATAAGGCTTTTAGAACTTTCAAATCTCGATTATTTACAAGCTACTCAAAAATTGCTTCAAAGCATAGAATCTGAAATTAAGACAAACCTAACTCAATACGAAGGCTCAGAATACACAAGCAAATATATACACGAGGTGTTTAAAGATAAAGAAATAAAAGTGTACAAAAATAGCGAACGTGCAAACGGACAAGAAGCACTTATAGCTAATAAAGATTGGTATGTTTTTAACGCTAACTACGGAACCAGCGAAGAAAAAGCATTTGTAAACATGTTTGCCAAACGTTTTGAAAAAATAGAGCCAAATTTTAAAAACATCTATTTAATTAGAAACGAAAGAGCATTAAAAATAATTGATAAACTAGGCAGAGCATTAGAGCCAGATTTCCTGTTGTTTTGCAAACAAAAATCGGGACAAGAGCTCACATATCAAGTATTTATAGAGCCAAAAGGCAAGCATTTAAAAGCACACGATAAGTGGAAGGAAGATTTTTTAAAAACATTACAATCAAAAAAAGAAATTATAAAATTGGATACAGACAACTATTTAATAACAGGTGTTCCTTTTTACAATAACGAAAACGAAAATGAATTTAAAGACGCATTAGAAAGCACACTAAACAATACCTAGTAGTCTAAGAAAATTACTCCACTAAAAAATCAAAATATTTATTTCTATAAGGTTCGCCTCTTAATGTAAAATGCCACCATTCTTTTGGATAATTCCTAAATCCATTACTTAACATTACATCTTGCAACAATTGTCTATTGGCTTGTTGTTCTTTATTAATTTCGCTATACGCAACCCAAGACTGCTGTCCAAAAAAATCGTAAGGTGTTCCCATATCTAAAGGCGTACCTGTTTTTAAATCTACAATTGTAAGGTCTATTGTGCTGCCACTACTATGCCTAGATTTTGAGGCAATATACCCTTGTTTAAACAAATTTCGTTTATTTACAGCAGGATAAAACTGCTGTTTCATCACAGTGTCATTAACCTGTTTTGCCCAACGCACAAAATGATTAACAGCACGTTGTGGTCTATAGGCATCGTAAACCATGAGTCCTAATCCCTTTGGTTTTAGTGCCTCTTGCACGTTTTTTAGTGCAACTGCAGCTTCTTTGGTAAGTATAACCACTTCATCATTATAACCATCTATTCGCTCTCCAACAAAATTATTACCTTGGCAATACCGCAATTCTACTTTAATATCTGGTATCAATTTATTTACATAAACAAAACCCTCTGGTAATTGTCCAAAAGCACACCAACATAAAGTTGTTAGTAAATAGAAGAATTTAAATTTCATAACCTATAACTTTAGTGCTAATTTAGAGAAAATAATTTTTAATTATGGATTCACCTTGGCACATTTACTTAATGGCTAGCCTTTATATAATTGCTGGAGTTATGCATTTTGTAAAACCAAAACTGTATTTACGTGTAATGCCTCATTATTTGCCAAAACACAAAACTTTAGTGTATTTAAGTGGTTTAGCTGAAATTATTTTAGGTATAGCAATATGCATTCCTGCATTAAAAAATAGTGCTATTTATGGCATTATTGCAATGCTAGTTGTGTTTTTATTAGTTCACTTTTATATGTTGAGTAGCGAAAAAGCTTCCGTAGGACTGCCAAAATGGATATTAATTTTAAAAATCCCATTACAATTTGGATTAATGTATTGGGCTTATAGCCATTTATAATTTATGTTTCCTTCAGAAGAAATACAACTTAATATACAAGATGCTTCGGTAATATATTATCCTAATTTTTTTAGTTTAAATGAAGCAAATATGTATTATAAAACTTTAAAAGATACAATTCCTTGGCAACAAGATACAATTACAGTATTTGGAAAAACTTACAATCAGCCTCGTTTAACAGCCTTATTTGGCAATAACGGAAAAACTTACTCCTACTCCAATATTACTATGCAACCACATAGTTTTACTCCAGAATTGTTAGCTATAAAATCTAAAATTGAAAATATAGAGAATGTAAGCTTTACCACTTGTTTAGCTAATTTATACAGAGATGGAAATGATAGCAATGGTTGGCATGCAGATAATGAAAAAGAATTAGGTAAAAACCCAGTAATTGCGTCGGTTACCTTTGGAGCACCACGATTTTTTCAGTTAAAGCATAGGCACAACACATCGCAAAAAGCGAAGCTCTTGTTAGAACATGGCAGCTTATTAATAATGAAAGGTCAAACACAAGAGTTTTGGCTACATCAAATAGCAAAAACAAAAAAGAAAATTTCTCCTCGATTAAATTTAACCTTTAGAATTATTAAATAGCAAGAGTTGTAAAATAGGAAAGGTCTAGAAACAAAAAAACTGAGGTCCCTCAACCTCAGTTTTCTGTAATTTGCGTGTTAAGTTAGTTTAGATTTAGGTCTATTTATTTAACAATTTGCAAATATTATTAATTAATCCATTGAACTAAAAAGTATTTTATTTTAGTACACTTCAAATATAAAACTATCTTTCAATTTGCACGTTAAAAAACATTATAAATCGATGAAATACATTATTTTTTAACATTTAAAGTCGAAAATAATACAATTATCGACGAAATGCACTTTTTGTTAACAAGAAAAAACACATTTATTCATTCAATTTTTCAGATTAAAATTTAATTAAAAAATGATATAACGAGAAAAAGCATCCTAAAAAGGATGCTTTTTCATACTAACCAACCAAAAATATGTTAATTACTACTCTAATATTAAAGTAACCACACTCTAAATATTGTCGTTGTAAGTAATTACGTTTAGTATTAAACAAATCTCGTGCCAAACTTATTTTATAAATCTTTTTATAACCATAATATTTGATTATTTTGCATTGAAAATAAAACCTATACAATGAGCGAACCTTTATTTACAAACGACACTATAGTATTTGGAGTATTAATGCTGGCACTTGGCTTAATATTTTATACAGAATCCTTAAAAGGTGGTTTTTGGGAAAAATTTTATAAAATAGTTCCTGGTTTATTTATGGCTTATATGCTACCAGCACTTTTAACCACTATTGGTTTAATTTCTCCTGAGTGGGAAACAACTAGTGATGCTGGCGAGGTAATAAAGCACAAAACCAATTTATACTACGTAGCAAGTCGTTATTTATTACCTGCTGCATTAGTATTAATGACCTTGAGTATAGACTTAAAAGCAGTTTTTAATTTAGGATGGAAAGCGCTAGTAATGTTTTTTACTGGTACATTAGGCATTGTAATTGGTGGTCCAATTGCCATATTATTAATCGCATCAGTTTCTCCAGAAACAGTTGGTGGTGTTGGTCCAGATGCGGTTTGGAGAGGCTTATCTACTCTTGCAGGAAGTTGGATTGGTGGTGGAGCAAACCAAACTGCAATGTTAGAGATTTATGGTTATAACCAAGCAGAATATGGTAAAATGGTATTTGTAGATATTGTTGTTGCTAATGTTTGGATGGCTATTTTATTAATAGGTATTGGAAAACGCGATCGAATAAATAAATGGCTAAAAGCCGACACCTCTTCTATTGAAGCTTTAAAGGAAAAAGTATCTCAATTCTCGGAGAGTGTAAAAAGAAATCCATCTTTAACAGATTTAATGATTTTGGCTGCTATTGCCTTTGGCACTGTTAGTATGGCACATTTAGGTGCAAATTATTTAGCGCCATTTTTTGCCGATGTTTTAAAAGATATTGAGTCGCCAACGTTAAAAAATACACTTACATTTTTAGACAGTACCTTTTTCTGGATGATAAGTATTGCCACTTTAATTGCCATACTATTGTCGTTTACCAAAGCTAAAAACTACGAAGGTGCTGGAGCCAGTAAGTTTGGAAGTGTTTTTATTTACATTTTAGTAGCTTCTATTGGAATGAAAATAGACATTACTTCTATTTTCGACAATGTTGGGTTAATTGCAATTGGTTTGGTATGGATGAGTATTCATGCGCTTTTATTAATTGGCGTTGCAAAAATTATAAAAGCGCCTTATTTCTTTTTAGCAGTTGGTAGCCAAGCCAATGTTGGTGGTGCTGCTTCTGCTCCAATAGTTGCTTCTGCATTTCATCCTTCTTTAGCAACTGTAGGTGTTTTACTTGCTGTTTTTGGATATGCAGTAGGAACACTGGCTGCAATTGGTTGTACAATTTTAATGCAATTAGCTGCTGGAGGTTAGTATATTCTTAAAAAATACTTGATATTTGCGCTCTTAAAATTCTTCTTATTAAATATGAAAAATATATTAGCTTTACTTTGTGTAGTCGTTCTATTTTCCTGCGAAAAAGATACAGATAAACTTATTGTAAATGGACATATTAAAGGTTTACAAAAAGGAACAGTTTACCTTAAAAAAAATAATGATAGCACAACTATTACTGTAGATAGTTTGGTAATAAAAGGGGATTCTCAATTTACTTTAAAAAGCGACATAGAAAGTCCAGAAATTTATTATTTATATCTAAATAAACAAACAGGAGAAGAAAACAGAGTGACTTTTTTTGCAGATAAAGGGATTACTGAAATTAAATCGACTTTAAAGAACTTTCCATTTGATGCTAAAATAAATGGCTCCAAGCAGCAGAAATTATTAGATGATTATTTAAGAATGATGTCTCAATTTAATAATAAAAACCTGAACCTCATTAAAGAAAATTTTGAAGCTCAAAAAGATAATGATACTGTATTAGCTAATAATACTTTAAAACAAGCAGAAAATCTCATTAAACAAAAATATAGATACACAATTAATTTTGCTTTAACCAATAAGGATAGTGAAGTTGCACCTTACTTAGCATTAACTGAAGCCTACAATGCAAACATTACATGGTTAGATAGTATAAATAACTCTTTAACTAAAGAGGTTAAAACTAGTAAGTATGGTATTGAGCTACAAAATTTTATTGAAAAGATTAAAGCTGAAGAACAGTAAAATTATCACGATAATACAATATAAAAGAAGAACATCAATCTGTTAAGATTGGTGTTTTTTTTATATCATAATTTAAGAAAAATAGGAATAAAAAAAAGCTTCTTCAATTAAGAAAAAGCTTTAAGAGCCGATGGAGGGACTCGAACCCACGACCTGCTGATTACAAATCAGCTGCTCTAGCCAGCTGAGCTACATCGGCAAAAAAGAAGTGCAAATATAAATTTTGAAATTTAATTTGCAAACTTTTATTAGCTCAATGCATTAATTTTATCAATTAACGCTCTACCTTTTGTTTCAAGCTCTGCATTAATTGATTTAAAATGTGCCTTTTTGTTTTCTACAGATTTGTCATTTACCTTAGTAATTAAGTCATCGAATGTAGTAATAGCTTCGTCTATAATAGCTTCACTCTTTTTTGTGTCTTTATCCGGATTAGTAAGTTCCCAAACGTAAACTGCTTCGATAATATCACCTAAAACATAATTAATGTCTTTTTTTAGGTCTCTTTTATTTGCCATAATATTATAATTTAATAGTTCGCAAAATTAAACATAAACTTCTAATAGTTTTGCTTTTTTCGCACTAATTTTAAAGCACTTTATTTTTGCTGGTAACAAGATGGTTTCCCCTTGTTTTATATTCTCTAAGCCTATTTCTGTATTAAACTCTGCCTCGCCATCTACACACATATATATTATAAAAGAATCGAAAGTGTTTGTTTTTGTAATTTCTTTATCTTCAATAGGAATTATATTCGTTGTAAAATAAGGACAGCTAACCATGTGATTGGAGAGGTTTGGTGTATGACTATAATTAACTTTAAAATCGTTTTTCATTTCAAAATTAATAGCATCAATAGCTAAGTCGTTGTGTAATGTTCTTGAGTTACCAGAGTCGTCTTTTCTATCCCAATCGTAAACACGATAGGTAATGTCACTTGTTTGCTGAATTTCTGCTAATAAAACACCTGCTCCAATAGCGTGTACTCTGCCTACTTCTATAAAATAAGCATCGCCTTCTTTTACTTGTTCCGTATGAAGGATTTTAGTTAATGTTTTTGTTTTTAAATGCTGTAAATACTCTTTTTGATGTATTTTTTTATTAAAACCTATTATTAATTCAGCATCTTTATCTGCTTGCATAACGTACCACATTTCGGTTTTGCCAAAAGAATTATGGCGTTTTGCAGCTAACTCATCGTTAGGATGTAGTTGTACAGATAGGTTTTCTTTAGCGTCTATGTACTTAATTAATAAAGGAAAGGCATCTCCAAATACTTTATAATTCTTTTTGCCTATTAAATCGCTTTTAAATGCTTTTAACAACGCTTTTAAACTAGTGCCTTTAAGTTCTCCGTTGCTTATTATAGAAATGCTATTTTCTACATCGCTAATTTCCCAACTTTCCCCTAAACGTTTAGATGTACTGTTTTTATTAAGAATAGAATTAAGCTTTGTTCCACCCCAAATTTTTTCTTTTAAAATAGGCTGAAACTTTAGAGGATATAATTTTGTAGATGTCATTATTTACCTGAATAGGATACAAAATTTCTCGGTGTTTCGTAAAGTGTAATTTCTAAATCTAAGTGATTGTCTAATTTAGCTTTTACTTTATTGTAAATAATTACAGCAATATTCTCGGCCGTTGGATTTAAGTCTTTAAATTCTGGCACGTCTATATTTAAGTTTTTATGATCAAAAGCGTCTTCGACTTCAGATTTTATAATGTCTTTTAAAATTTTTACATCTATTACAAAACCTGTTTCTTGATCTATTTCTCCTGTTACACTAGCTATAAGTTCGTAATTATGACCATGAAAGTTAGGATTGTTACATTTACCAAACACAGCATTGTTTTTTGCCATATCCCAATCTTTTCTGTACAACCTATGTGCTGCATTAAAATGTGCTCTCCTACTAACTGTCACTCTCATTTTTAATGTTTATATGATTATAAAATTTATCGAAAATTATTTTAAACCAGGCTGTGTACTCCTCTGGATTTGTAATAATATCTTTTTTAACGTCTTCTAACGGCATCCACTTCCAACTTGCAACTTCTTCTGTATTAATTATTGGTTCGTTTTCGTAATAGCCAATCATTATATGATCGTATTCGTGCTCTGTTAAGCCATTATCAAAAGGTGCTTTATATATAAATGATGTAGTTTCTTTTAGTGGTGTTATAAATCCCATCTCTTCGTTTAAACGGCGTTTACCTGCTTCTAAATTGCTTTCTCCATCGCGTTGATGGCTACAACAAGTGTTGGTCCATAGTCCAGGAGAGTGATATTTAGTTAAAGCTCTTTGCTGTAGCATAAGTTCGTTTTTACTATTAAAAACAAAAACTGAGAATGCACGATGGAGCAGCGCTTTTTCATGTGCTTCCATTTTAGGCATTAAGCCAATTTGTTCATCCTTTTCGTTTACTAAAATTACTTTTTCTTCTGTCATTTATAATTCAAAATTATTAAACAAATTTAATAAAATAGGTTAAGGATTTGTTATAAATACTAAAACAAAAAAGTGCTCTCGTTTGGAGAGCACTTTTTATAATTTTAAGAGAAGCAATAAATTAGTTAGAAATAACTATAAACTCACTACGTCTATTATCTTGGTGTTGCGCTTCTGTACACTTAACACCATTACTACATTCGTTTACTAGAACGTTTTCTCCATAACCTCTTCCTGTTAATCTACTAGCAGAAATACCACTATTGATTAAGTATTGGATTGTAGATTTGTTTCTTCTTTCTGAAAGTGCGTCGTTATAAAGGTCTGGTGCTCTACTATCTGTGTGAGATCTTACATCAACTTTAACTGTTGGGTAAGCATTCATATAATCAATTACTTTTTGAATTTCTATTCTTGCGTCTGCTCTTATATTCGATTTATCGAAATCAAAATAGATAGGATCTAAATCTAAGTAAACAGCTAAATCTGTTTCTACTGGAGCGACAACTTTAGGTTCTAAATTTAATTTTAACACTACATCATCATTAGTGTTGTTTTCGAATAGAATTTCATCTGGGAAATATCCTCCTTTGGTTGCAATAACAAGGTAATTTTCTTTTTTACAATTAGACTCATAGCTAAATGCTCCGTTTTCGTCTGAAGTCATATTTTGTACTTCAACTCTATCAGAATCGTAAACAATAACGTTTGCATTTGGAATAATTTCATTTGTATTTTTATCGACTACTGTACCAGAAACAAATTGATCGCAAGGGATTTGACCAAATTTATAAATATCGTCATCTCCTTTTCCTCCGCTTCTGTTAGATGTGAAATATCCTGTTAAAGTATTTTCATCAATTATATATTCAAAATCATCTTTAGGACCATTAATTGGTTTACCTATATTATTAACTTCTAAATTTGAGCTTTCTAAATCTACAAAGAAAACATCTAATCCACCTAAACCTAAGCGTCCATCTGAAGAGAAGTATAATGTTCCATTATTACTAATATATGGAAAGTTTTCTCGTCCTTCAGTATTTATACTTGGACCTAAATTTCTTGGCTCTCCGTAAGATCCATCATCATTTATATCTACAACAAATAAATCTGATTTACCTAATGTTCCTGGCATATCTGATGCAAAGTATAATTTTTTATTATCTGCACTTAATGCTGGATGTGCAACATTATAATCATCGTTATTAAATGGCATTGGTACTATATTTCCCCAACTTCCATTTTCTAATGTAGCTTTATAGATTTTTAAACCGTTAACTCGCTCGTTACTTTTTCTTTCTTTTCCTCTGTAGTAATTATTACGTGTAAAGTACATTGTAGTACCATCGTTAGTAAAAGAAGTTGATGATTCATGAAACTTTGTGTTAACATCCTCATCTAAAGGCACAACTTTATCACTATTAAACTCTTTATAATATAAGTCTAAGAAAGGTTGCTCATTCCAAGAATAGAGTTTTCCGCCAGTTCCTCTAGAAGAAGCAAAAACAATTCCATCTTTATAGAATGATGTACCAAAATCAGAATATTTTGTATTTGTACTTAGGTTTTCAATTTCGAATTGAGTTGAAATCTTATCGATTGTAGATAAGTAATTTGGCGATTGAGAGTATAAAATTGCTCTTTTATCGTCTGGCTTAGACTGTGCAAAATATTCCATCCACTCATTTGCTTTGGTATATTCTCCCATAGCTTTAAGTGTCATTGCGTATCTATAAAAGTACTCTGAATCTACGTCTTCATAAGTAGATAAAAGTTCTCCATACCACTTAGAGGCGTCTTCCATTTTACTATTAAAATAGTAAGCGTTTCCTAGCTTTTGAAGCACTTCTTGTGTTTTTATACCTTGATCTACTAAATTTAAAAGCTTTTTAGTAGATTTTACATAAGACAAGGTTTCGTATTCCTGTTTTGTCTTTTTAGGAATATCTTGTGCATATGTACTAAAGACAAGACAGAAAGAAATTATTGTTAATATAAATATATTTTTTTTCATAATATGCTATCTTAATAATTAGAAGAATCTTGGTGATAATATTTTACTAATTTTATTTAATTCAAATCTCAAGAAAATTTCAAATGAACCATCATTAAATTTAGTTTGACCCAGTTCTGTAATTTCTCTATCGTATGCAAATCCTAACATCAAATCATCTGAAAGTTGGTAACCAATTAAACCACTAAATGCAGCATCCCATCTGTAAGCAACTCCCAATGTTAATTTCTCTTTCAGTAAAAAATTAGCTGTTAAGTCTGCTTGTAAAGGTGCTCCTTGTACACCTTTAAATAATACAGCTGGCTTAAATTTTAAATCTTCGTTTAAATCAAAAACATAACCACTAATTAAATAGAGATTAATTCTTTCTTTTGCTATTGAAGCTTGTTGTTGATCGTTGTTTCCAAAATGTTTAGTCTCTAATAAATTAGGTGCAGATAATCCAATATAAAATTTATCATTATGCCTAAAATATACACCAGCTCCAACATTTGGAGAAAATTTGTTATCAATATTTTCTTGCAATAAAACATCACTAGGATTATAAGTGTTTAATTTAGTATAATCTACATTTAATAAATGTCCACCTCCTTTTATACCGAAAAACAATTCACCTAATTCTGAAGTATTTACTCTGTAAGAGAAAGCGATATCTATATTAGTTTCTTGTGTAGGTCCAATTTCGTCATGAATTACAGATAGACCTAGACCAACTTTTTCGGATTGACCAATTGGTGAATGCACATTAAATGTAAATGTGTCTGGTGCTCCATCTAACCCAACCCATTGCGTTCTGTAAAGACCTGTAAAGCTTAATAGATCGCGAGATCCAGCATAAGCAGGATTAACACTCATTGTATTATACATGTATTGAGTATATTGTGCATCTTGCTGTGCATAAGAGTCTACACAAAATGTAGAACTAATAATGATTACTAATATTAAAATTTTATTTTTCATTATAACTAGGTATATAATTAAATTTATTGGAGGTAGTGTACTACTACCTCCAAAATATATTATTTATCGTTGAATGTATAAGTATCCTGCTCTACACTTAGATTCTCCACTTGAAGGTACTACATAATCTAGTACATAGAAGTAAGTTCCTACTGGTAATTGCTCTTCTTTCTGGATAGTTACTCTTCCATTAGATTCACCTCTGAAATACTCACCATTCTGGCCGTAACCTTCGGTTTCATACACTAATACTCCCCAACGGTTATAGATTTTTAATGTATTATTCGGGAATAACTCTATGTTTCTTATTACAAACACATCATTATCATTATCACCATTTGGTGTTACCGAATTAAAGATTTCTAAATCATCTTCTGCATTAGGATCATAGTTATGAACTTCTAAATAATCTGGTAAACCATCACCATCACTATCTATAGCATCTCCTCCGAAACCTATTCCATTTTCATCAGGATCTGGACCTTCATTCATAGTTAGAATACCATCATTATCATCATCAACATCTAAATAATCTGGAATACCATCTCCATCTGTATCATCATTTGTTGGGTCATCATCTCCTGTAGGATCAAAAGGACCATTATCAGGATTTGTGTTACCATAATCTTCATTAATAGTATCTACACCATCATTATCGTCATCTGGATCATTAAAGTTAGGTAAACCATCTCCATCTGTATCACCAAATGGTAATTCATCTCCATTACTTACATTATCATTGTCACAATCTCCTTCTACCCATTCTGGTGATTGAGGTAGAGAAACATCAGCTATTAAGAAATCACAAGGATTTGTTGGGTCTGTTGGTTCTTCTCCATCTGGTGGGAATAACTCATCTCCGTTAGGTACTCCATCACCATCACAATCTAAAGATAAAAACGGTTCGGTTTGAACTTCAGTCACATCTTCCGGATTGTAGCTACATGGATTTGATGGGTCTGTTCCATTCATAATCTCAACACTATCTAAAACTCCATCACCATCAGAATCTATCATTATTGGTGCATATCCATCGTTTGTAGATGCTGTTGTACCATCAACTACTGTTACCGTTTCTGGATCTGATCCGGTTGTTGTTAATGTTGGATCAATATCTGCTGGTAATGTATTCTCTTCTACATCTACTGTAGCATCACCTAATGGA
>NZ_JBSHNP010000141.1:0-358694 GCF_053604675.1 Lacinutrix salivirga | reverse complement strand
CTCTGATACAAGGGCTAATTTAAAGCCTAAATTATAATCGCGTTGGGTACGTTTTACTCTTTTGGTTTCTTTGTTTTTCATAATAAGTCGATTTTGTGTCAACTTATTTCAGGACGTGACAAAGCCATAAAAAAAGCCTTACTAAAATCTAGTAAGGCTTTTTTATTATTTAATTTGATTACCATCTTTATCTAAAAAATGATATTCTAAGTATGTGTAAGCATCTCTTGGTAAAATTTTGACCCATTTTTTGTGTTCAAAAAACCATTTTGAACGTATAGATGGAAAACCTTTGGTTAAAAAGGCTGCTATAAAAGGATGTGTGTTTAAAGTTACCTTTTTATAGTCTTTTTTAAATAGTTGCTCAAGATCTTGCGTAATTTTTTGCACTAATACAATTGGTGCTTCAACCTCTTCTCCATTAGTGCCATTAGGATTTTCCTCTCTGGTTTTAATGTTCATTTCTGGTCTAACGCGTTGTCTTGTTATTTGAATCAATCCAAATTTACTTGGAGGTAATATTTTGTGTTTAGCTCTATCATCTTTCATTTCATTTCTAAGATGATCAAACAGTTTTTTTCTATTCGCAGCAGTATTCATATCAATAAAATCTACAACAATTATTCCTCCCATATCTCTTAGGCGTAATTGTCTTGCAACCTCAGTTGCAGAGATTAAATTAACTTCTAATGCAGTATCTTCTTGCGAGTTGGCTTTGTTAGATCGGTTTCCGCTATTTACATCAATTACATGTAATGCTTCTGTGTGCTCTATAACAAGATAAGCACCTTTAGCCATAGAAACGGTCTTACCAAAAGACGTTTTAATTTGTCTTTCTACTCCAAATTTTTCAAAAATTGGAACGTTTGATTGATACAATTTTACTATTGATTCTTTTTTTGGTGCAATTTCTTGCACATAATCTTTTATTTGAATGTAAAGCGCCTCATCATCTACTTGGATTCCAGTAAAAGTGTCATTAAATATATCTCGTAACATAGACGAGGCTTTATTTAATTCTCCTAATACCTTTGTAGGATGATGTGCTTTATGTAGCTTTTTACACATTGCGGTCCAACGACCAATCAAATTTTGTAAATCTTTATCTAGTTCGGCTACTTTTTTGCCTTCGGCTACAGTGCGTACAATAACGCCAAAACCTTTTGGTGTAATACTTTTTACCAATCTTTTTAGACGGTCTTTTTCCTCTTTGTCTTCAATTTTTTGAGAAATTGAAATGCGATCAGAAAAAGGTACTAACACTATGTATCTACCAGCAATAGAAAGCTCAGAGCTTATTCTAGGACCTTTTGTAGATATTGGTTCTTTAACTATTTGTACCAACATAGACTGATTTGATTTTAAGACATCGGCAATTTTGCCGTCTTTATCAATATCTTTTTCAAATGGGAAATTCTTTAAAGAAAAATCATTTAGTTTACCTGTGCTTACACGTTTTGTGAACTTTAAAAGAGAAGGAATTTTTGGGCCTAAATCATGATAATGCAAAAACGCATCTTTTTCATAACCTACGTTAACAAACGCAGCATTTAAACCAGGAACAGCTTTTCTAATTTTGGCTATAAACACATCACCAACAGCAAAGTTGTTACTATCCTCTTCCTTATGTAATTCAACTAATTTTCCATCTTTTAATAAGGCAAAATCAACATTGTCTGAACTAGATCGAATAATCAATTCTTTATTCATTTAGTTAATTTTTATCCATACAATTAAGTATAGATGGATTATACAATTTATTATCTGAGAGTTACCATTGTCTTTCAATGGACAGATAATAACCTTAATAAATTAATTAAGGTTTTCACAGGATTTTAATCCGTTTGAGCTTTATTATTGCCAAGGTTAAAGGGCAATATGCTCAGTTTCAAAGAACATTTTAACAAACCAAAAAAGTAGTTATTATAACTACTTTTTTGAATTATTTTTTCTTTTTGTGACGATTAGCACGTCTTCTTTTTTTACGCTTATGCGTAGCAACCTTGTGTCTTTTACGTTTTTTTCCACTTGGCATAAGTTATTGCTTTTTTAAATTAATAATTCGTTTTAATATTTTACTTAACATCAACGTTAGTTTTTACACCTTCTACAAATACTTTTGCAGGTTTAAACGCTGGTATATTGTGTGCAGGAATTTTAATAGTTGTATTTTTTGAAATATTTCTACCAGTTTTTTCTGCTCTTGTTTTTATAATAAAGCTACCAAATCCTCTTAAGTACACGTTATCTCCACCTTCTAAAGATGTTTTAACTTCCTCCATGAATGTTTCTACAGTTGCTTGTACATCGCCTTTTTCAATTCCTAATTTCTCTGAAATTTTTGCTACTAAATCAGCCTTCGTCATTTTTATTTTGTTTAGGGTTATATATAATATTTAAGGGATGCAAATATAGGAATTAAATATTCAATATTTCAAACCTAAATCATTAAAATTAAATGTGGTAAAGGATTACTTTTGTGGCACTTAGAATTTGCAAAATGAATTTTACTAAAATTATAATTAATTGGTACTCAAAAAATAAGAGAGATTTGCCTTGGCGACAAACCAAAAATCCTTATTATATCTGGTTGTCTGAAATTATATTGCAACAAACGCAAGTTGCTCAAGGCACTCCTTATTACCATAAATTTGTGAGCGAGTATCCTACTGTTTATGATTTAGCCAATGCACAAGAGCAAGAGGTTTTAAAACTTTGGCAAGGTTTAGGGTATTATTCTAGAGCACGTAATTTACACGCAACTGCGCAACATATAGTTACTAATTTAGAGGGTAATTTCCCAGATAATTATAAACAATTACTAACCTTAAAAGGTGTTGGTGATTATACTGCAAGTGCAATTGCTTCTATTAGTTTTAATGAACCTACTGCAGTTGTAGATGGTAATGTTTACCGCATACTCTCAAGATATTATGGTATAAAAACACCAATTAATACAACTAGTGGTTTTAAAGAGTTTAAAGCTTTAGCACAAAGCTTAATGGATACTAAGCAGCCTGCAACATTTAATCAGGCCATAATGGAATTTGGTGCCAGGCAGTGCAAACCCAAAAGTCCTGATTGTGATAGTTGCCCTTTAAACACATCGTGTGTGGCTCTTAAAAACAATTTGGTTGGCGATTTACCTGTTAAGCTTAAAAAAACGACTGTTAAAAAAAAATACTTTAATTACATTGTTTTTTTAAATGAAAGTGATCAAACCATATTAGAACAACGTAAAGGAAAAGGTATTTGGCAAAACTTATACCAGTTCCCTTTAATAGAAAGTAAAACAAGTTTTTCTGTTTCAGATATTGAAAATGAACTCTCTAAGCTAGAGTATTTAACGAATGCTTTATACGAAGTAAGCCTTTATAATGAGGTTGAAATTATCCATAAACTATCACATCAACATTTATATACTAAATTTTGGATTGTAACTACAACTACTAATTTACCAAAAGGCATTTCAGTTAAAAAAATAGAAAGTTACCCTGTTCCTATTTTAATTAGTAATTTTATTAAAGCTTTTAATTTTTAAAAAACCTGTAAAAAGAAGTCTTTTTTTTATTAAATTTAGTATTGATAAAACAAAAGAGTAATTTTGTACTTTATAAATTAAAATTATGTCTGGAACACTAAATAAGGTAATGTTAATAGGTCATTTAGGCGACGAAGTAAAAATGCACTATTTTGAAGGAGGAGGTTGTGTAGGTCGTTTCCCTATTGCTACAAACGAAACTTATGTAAGTAAGCAAACTAACGAGCGTATTACAAATACAGAGTGGCATAATATTGTTGTACGTAATAAAGGTGCCGAAATTTGCGAAAAATACTTATCTAAAGGCGACAAAGTGTATATAGAAGGACGTATTAAAACCAGAAAGTGGCAAGATGATTCTGGTAACGACAGATATTCTACAGAGATACAATGTAACGATTTTACTTTTTTATCTACAAAAAAAGAAAGTGAAAACCAAGCAGGAAATACTGCACAAACACCAGCAAAACCAGTAGCTAATAAACCAGCTTCTGAGCCTGTTGATGATACAAAGGATGATCTTCCTTTTTAAATTTTAATTTAAAACACTAATCTTTGGATCCTGAGCCCACGAGTTTAATACTGTATATACTAGCAATTGACTTTGCAATTGTAAGTAGTTTTGTATTGCTATTTGTTTTATTAACATGCTCTGCATTAGTATCTGGAGTAGAGGTAGCATTGTTTTCTTTAACACCTACACAATTAGAAGAAGGTGAGCTAGTTAACTCTAAATCTACACAAATAGTCTCTAAGCTTTTAGAGCGTCCCAAAAAATTGCTAGCAACCATTTTAGTTGCTAATAACTTTATAAATATTGCAATTGTTATACTGTTTGCTTATTTAGGAGATTTTATGTTCCAAAACATTACAAGTTCTGTTTTAAAATTTATTGTAGAGGTTGTTTTAATTACATTTTTAATTTTATTGTTTGGAGAAATTTTACCAAAAGTTTACGCTAGTAGAAATAGCTTAAAGTTTTCTCTTTTTATGGCTTATCCACTTAGAGTTTTAGACTTTTTGTTTTCGCCAATAAGCTTACCAATGCGAAGCATTACTTTAGGCATCCACAATAAGCTAGGACGACAGAAATCTAATTTAAGTGTAGATCAACTTTCTCAAGCCTTGGAGTTAACCAGTGAGCACGACACTACAAAAGAAGAACAAAAAATACTACAAGGTATAGTCTCTTTTGGGAATACAGATACTAAGCAAGTTATGCGACCTCGAATAGATATTTTTGCGTTAGATATTGAAAAAAAATACACAGATATAATACCAGAAATTGTAGCAAATGGCTACTCCAGAATCCCTGTTTTTAAAGATAATGTAGATACTATTATCGGTGTTTTGTATGTAAAAGATTTATTACCTTTTATAGATAGAAAACAATTTGATTGGACCACTTTATTACGACAGCCTTTTTTTGTGCCAGAAAATAAAAAACTCGATGATTTAATGGCAGAATTCCAAGAGAAAAAAGTGCATTTAGCAGTTGTTGTAGATGAATATGGTGGCACTTCTGGTTTGATTTCTTTAGAAGATATAATTGAAGAAATTGTAGGAGATATAAGCGATGAGTTTGACGATGAAGATTTAATATACTCCAAATTAGACGATAATAATTATGTGTTTGAAGGCAAAACCGCTTTAAAAGATTTTTATAAAGTTATTAAGCTTGAAGACGAATCGCTTTTTGAAAATAATAAAGGTGAAGCTGAAACACTTGCAGGTTTTGTTTTAGAAATCTCAGGAAGCTTCCCAAAAGTGAGAAGTAAAATAATTTTTGAAAATTACGTTTTTACTATAGAAGCAATGGATAAAAAACGAATTAAACGCTTAAAAGTAACTTTGCCTTAACGTTTTAAATTAATTAAACACCTCTTGTAAAACACACAATATTATAATGAAATTAAATCGACTATTTTTTGTTTTAGCACTAGTATTATTAATTAGTTGTGGTGAAGATCCTGTGCCAAAACCCAAAGCATTTTTGAGTTTGGAGTATCCTGAGGCTGTATATAAAAAACAAAAAACAGATTTACCTTTTACATTTGATAAAAACCAGCTTGCCGAAAAAACAGTTACTAAACCGCTTAGAGGCACAAAAGATAGCTATGGTGTTAATATAGAATACCCAAAATTAAAAGGGACCATTTATTTAACCTATAAACCAATAAAAAATCCTGAAAATGAATTGAAATCGTATTTGCAAGATGCTCAAAACTTTACTCAAGAGCACACATTAAAAGCCGATGAAATTTTTGGAGATTTATACGAAAATCCAGAACGAAAAGTTTATGGAATGTTTTATGAGGTAGGAGGTGATGCAGCTTCGCCATCTCAATTTTATGTTACAGACAGTACTAAGCATTTTTTAACTGGCTCTCTTTACTTTTATGCAAAGCCAAATTACGATTCTATATTGCCTGCAGCAAATTACTTACGTAATGATATTAAGCGTATTATGGAAACTGTGGAGTGGAGGTAAATAAATAAAAAAGGCTTCTCAAAGAGAAGCCTTTTTTATTTAAAAAGTTGAAATCTTAAGCCTTTTTAGCCTCAGCACAACATGCTTTTTTACAATCCTCTGCACAAGCCATTTTCTCGGCTTTAGTTTTGCTAGCACACTTCTTTTTACATTCTGCTGTTTTTGCAGCACAATCTGCACAGTCTTTTTTAGTACAATTGTCTTTACATTTCATTGTACAGTCTTTTTTATCTGTAGAGAATGCTTCAACAGTATGCATATCTTTTACTTTGTAAGTGTCTGCAACGCTAGTAACAGTAGTTTCTAAAGTAGCTGGTGTTACTTTTGCATCATCATATTCTACCATAGCTAATTGGCGATCAAAATCTACAGTAGCAGATTTTACACCTTCCATTTTAGCCATTTTCTTTTCAATAGTTTTTGCACAACCCATTGCACACGTCATACCTTCTATTTTAAACTCTGCTTTTGCATACGTTGCATTAGGATCTAACTCTGCTTTTTCCGTTTTAGTAGTAGTCTCAGTGTCAACAGTTTTAACCTCTGGCTGAGCTTCGTTTTTACAGTTAGAAGCAATAATTGTTATTGCTAAAACAACTAATATGTTTTTTAATGTTTTCATTATTATCAAATTAAATTATAAAGTTATAGTTACAAAGTTAAGATTAATTGCCTTTAATTGTGTTAAAAATTCCAAATTTGTGTTTTCTAATCAAACGTAATGGATTCTAAAAATATAAAATGGATATATCTTTTGTTACTCTCTGTAATTTGGGGCACGTCTTTTATTCTTATTAAAAAATCACTTTTAGGCTTATCTCCTTTTCAATTAGGAGCATTACGAACCATCATAACAGGTGTGATGCTTTTTGCAGTGGGTTATAAATCTATTAAAAACATTAAGAAAAAGGATTGGAAATGGATTGCTATATCTGGATTTTTGGGTTCTTTTTTTCCGGCCTTTTTTTTTGCCATTGCAGAAACAGAAATTGATAGTGCAGTAGCTTCAATTTTAAATTCTTTAGTCCCATTAAATACTGTTTTAATGGGTGTTGCTATTTTTAACATAGCCTCTACAAAACGGCAAGTATTAGGAGTAATTATTGGGTTTATTGGTACAGCTATACTTATTTTACAAGGTGCAGAATTAAATCCCGAACAAAATTATTGGTATGCTGGTTATGTTATTGTATCCACCTTTATGTATGCTGCTAATGTTAATATTATTAAACGCTATTTGCAGGATGTAAAACCGTTATCAATTGCTACGGGAAATTATATTTTTATAATTGTTCCTGCATTTATAATCTTATGCTTTTCTAACTTTTTTAATGTTGAAACTTATACTGCGCCACACTTTAAAATGGCTTTATTATATGTTACTATATTATCTCTATTTGGCACAGCAATGGCAAAAGTGCTTTTTAATAAGTTAGTGCAAATTTCTACTCCAGTTTTTGCGTCTTCGGTGACTTATATTATGCCTATTGTAGCCTTAACTTGGGGATTGTTTGATGGAGAGACTTTTGGAGTTCTTCAATTATTTGCAACAGGAATTATCTTAATTGGTGTGTTTTTAGCGAACAAAAAGAGCAAAAAAAATCCGAAGTTTTAAAACTTCGGATTTTTTAATAAAACTACAAGTGATAATTAATCAAAATCACTAGCATTAACACCTTCGTTAACTTTAACTTCTTTTACATTAAAGTCAAATTTACGTGGTCCCATTGTTTGAGAGATTTTAAAAGGAAACATAATACCTCCAATTTCTTTATACTCTGAATAAAAAGTAGAAGATGATCCTTGTGGAGTCTCTTCAGTATCTTTTATTTTAAGACCTGTTTCTACGCTATAGTAAGATGATTTTGTGTCGCTTACTTTTACTTTATATGCGTTTTCTCCTTCTACATCTTCAATTTTTTCTAAAGTTACACCACCATTAAGGTAATTTACTTCTGGAAATGGAGAAGATGTTATTTGAGTTTTCTTGATTTCATCGTCGGTCATTTCTTTACGCTGACCTTGTACTACCATGTATCCTTTTTCTCCATCAACTACTGTTTTAACAAAAGATTGTCCCATTGCAGTTACTTCTTGTGCAAATTGGTTTTTGTTAGTTTTTTTCATTTCAAGATTCATCATTACACCTGGTTGTAATTCGGCTTCAGCAGTTATAAAAACAGAGTTTACATTGTTTAATTTTGCAGTTCCACCAATGGCATTAATATACTTATTAAGTACCTTGTTAGCATCCATATCTGGATCCATATCTATAGTGTAGTTTGGTTTTTCTACAGTCTTAGCGTAAGGATCAAAATAGCGAATTGGAATTCCTGTTTTCTCTAAATTTTCTAAAACTTCACTTCCTTTACCAACAACAACTATACGAGCGTTTTCGGTTTTAAAATATTTATTTGCAACACGATTTACATCTTCTGCTGTTACAGCATTAATTTTTTCTAAATATTTTTTATAAAAATCTTTAGGCAAATTGTTTTGCTTAATATTTAGTGCATAACGGGCTACTGTTTCTGGTCTTTCTAAAGCTAAAACAAAGTCACCAACGTATTTTGCTTTTGCGTTTATCAAAGCTTCGGCGTCAACAGGTTCTGTTTTTATTCTTTTAATTTCTTTAAGTGTTTGCACAACTGCGCTATCTGTAACGGCATTTCTTACAGCTGCTCCTGCAGTAAAACGAGACGCTCCATAACGACTTGTACCAACGCTAGAACGTGCACCATAAGTATAACCATGCTCTTCACGAAGGTTCATGTTTAAGTAACTATTGAATCCTCCTCCTAAGATTTTGTTTGCGATTAAAACAGAGTGGTAATCTTCGTCACCCATTTTTAAATCGACATTATTAGTTAAAGAGATGTTAGATTGTACAGCATTTGGCATATCTACAAAGTTAATTTGCGTGTATTGCTCGTTATTTTTAACAGGTGTTTTACCTCTAATAATGTCTGGACCTTTATCCCATTTTTTAAATTTCTTATTTATTTGTCTTTCAATAGTGCTAAACTCCACATCTCCAACAACTACTAGATATGCATTGTTTGGGTTGAAGTGTTTTTCGTAAAATAAGCGAACATCGTCTAAAGTGATATTGTTTAAAGTTTCTTCTGTCACAAATTCTCCGTAGGCATGATTTTTACCATAAGATAGTGCTCCACCTACACGACTAGCAACAGCATCTACACTTTTTTCTGAGGATTTTAAGCCTTCGATTGCTTTTTCCTTTTCTTTTTGAAATTCTTCTTCAGAGAATATAGGATTCATAATAGCATCTGCCATTAATTCTAAAATTCGGTCTGAATATTTTGAAAGTGAGCTAGCAAACGCGCTTTGAGCACCAAAGCCTAAACGTGCTCCTAAAAAGTCTATTTCTTCATTAAATTGATCTTTAGGAATAGAAGTTGTTCCATTTCCTAACATGGCGCCTAATATACCAGAAACACCTGCTTTATCACCTTCTTCAATAGGTCCATTATCAATATTTAATGTAAACGATACACGAGGTAATTTATGGTTTTCTACAACTAAGACTTTAAGTCCGTTTTTAAGTTCGAATTCTCCAGGTACTTCCAGTGTAATTTCTGGAGCTGGACCTGGTTTTGGTTGTTTAGATCTATCTATTTGAGCCGAAGCTGATATAGATATAAACAATAGTGCTAAAAAAGCTGTTATTTTTGTTTTCATTATATTTTATCGTTTATTGCTTATCTTCTGTTTCAGGTAAATATTCTAAAACAAGACGTTGATTAGGGTTTAAATATTTTTTTGCAACTGCTTGTATTTCTTCTCTAGTAATAGATCTGTAAATATCAATTTCTGTGTTAATTAAGTTTACATCTTTATAAAGCATGTAGTAACGTGCCAAAGAGTTAGCAATACCAGAAACACTAGAATTAGAGTTTACAAAACTATTTTCAAATTTATTTTGAAGTTTTTGGAAATCTCTTTCTGAGATTAATTCTGTTTGCACTTTTACGATTTCTTCATCAATTTCTGCAAGTAAACCTTCTAAAGTATTTTCGCCTAATGGTAAACCATATAAAATGTAAGTTCCGTAATCTTCTTGACTTTGATTAAATGCACCAACTTGAAGTGCCATTTTTTTATCGTCAACAATTTTTTTGTATAATTTAGAGGTTTTACCATCACTTAAATAGCTAGATAGCATATCTAATACATAAGCATCTCTCTCTGTCATGGCAGGAGTTCTGTAGGCTGCAACAATTGCAGGAATTTGTATGTTAGAGTCGTACGCTTTTGCGTAAATAGTTTCTGTTATAGGATCTTCTTTAGGGAAGTTTCTAACAATATCTTCACCTCTTGGAATAGGCCCAAAATAGTCTTCAATCATTTTTTTTGTTGAAGGGATATCGATATCTCCAGCAACTACTAATACAGCATTGTTAGGCACGTAAAACTTTTTGTTAAAGGCCTGAAACTCTTCTAAAGAAGCTGCGTCTAAATGTGCCATTTTACCAATGGTAGTTCCTTTATAAGGGTGTTTTTTAAACATGTTAAGTTTAACATTTTCTATAAATTTACCATAAGGTTGGTTGTCCACACGTAAGCGTTTTTCTTCTTTTACAACTTCGTTTTGAGTATCTACACCAATTTGATTAATAATTGGGTGCATTAAACGCTCAGACTCCATCCATAATCCTAATTCTAAATTATTAGAAGGAAAAACTTCGTAATAATACGTTCTATCATCTGTTGTGTTTGCATTGTTACTACCTCCATTAGAGCTTACAATGTTAAACCATTCTCCACGTCCAATATTTTTAGTACCTTCGAATAATAAATGCTCAAAAAAGTGAGCCATACCTGTACGTTCTGGGTGTTCATCCTTAGCTCCAACGTGGTACATTACTGATGTTGTTACTACTGGAGCAGAGTTGTCTTGATGTAAAATAACGTGCATGCCGTTATCTAAATCATACTCTTCAAATTTAACCTCTTGCGCAGTAGCAGTAAAACCTGCTAATAACAAGGCAGTTAATGAGAAAAAAGTTTTTTTCATGTTTAAGTTATTTATTAATGTTTAGCTTATGTGTCTGTAAAATAATTTAATTGTTACAAAGCAGCTCAAAAATACTAATAAGATGGGTTTTTAGCGCTGTAAATGTTAAAAATTAACATTGAATTATAATATTTAAGCATTTTTTTTACGAAATTTATGCATCAACTAATAAAACCTTCCACTATGATGAAATTTTCTTTACCAATACGCTTTGGAGCAGCAATGAGTGGTTCTTTAATTGCATATTTTCTAATTCTTGCTTTATTTAATAAACATACTACACCTTTATTTAGTTTGTTTAATGGTGTGATAGTTGGCTTTGGTATTTTTGAGGCTATTCGATATTACAAATTAGAACAAGGTGAGAATTTTTCTTATACAGGTGGATTTACTGTTGGTATTGTTGCTGGTTTTATGGCTACATTAATATTTACTGTTTTCTTTTTGTTTTATGCAACTGAAATAGACAGTGAGTTTTTATCAAAATTACTTACTGTTTTTAAAGATGGCTATGATGTAGGTGTTTCTACAGTAACTTTTGTAGTTGCAATAATGGGTTTTGCTACAACAATTGTATTAACTTTAGCCTGTATGCAATTATTTAAAAAAAGCAGGAACATACCTGCAAACAAACTATAATAAGTGCTTTATAGCTTTTGGTGTATTATTTTTTTGTTAAAACGAAAACATATTTAGTAATACTAAGAGTATTTACTTCTCAAATATCGTAATCACTGCTAAAAACGTTTGTATATTAATTAATTAGAAGTATATTTGCATCCGTTTTCTAAGGAAAACAAAAATTATTACATAAATTAATTAATAAAAACGTTACGCTATGTACGCAATTGTAGAGATAGCAGGGCATCAATTTAAAGTTGAAAAAGACCAAAAAGTTTTTGTTAACCGTTTAGCAACAGAAGAAGGTAAGAAAGTAGATTTCGATAACGTTCTTTTAATTGGAGATGGTGACAATATTACTTTAGGCGCCCCAGCTATAGGCGGAGCACAAGTAAGTGCAAAAGTCTTAAGACACCTTCAGGGTGACAAAGTTATTGTTTTCAAAAAGAAAAGAAGAAAAGGTTACCGTGTTAAAAACGGTCACAGACAAGCCTTGTCGGAAATCGTAATTGAGAGCATTGTAGCTTCAGGAGCAAAAAAATCTGAAAAGAAAGCTGAAAAAGCGGCTCCAAAAAAAGAAACTAAAAAAGCAGAACCTAAAGTAGAAGCGAAAGCTGCTGCTGCAAAAGCTAAACCTAAAGCAAAAGCTGTTGAAAAGCCTGCGGCTAAAAAAGCAACAGGTAAAGCAGACGATTTGAAGAAAATTGAAGGTATTGGTCCTAAAATTGCATCTACGTTAGTAGAAGCAGGGATTTCAACTTTTGCTGAATTGGCAAAAACGAAATCAGAGAAAATTTCTGAAATCATTGCTGGTGTTCGTGGAAATCACGTCACAGACACTTGGCCAGCGCAAGCTAAAATGGCTGCTGATGGTAAGTGGGACGAGCTTAAAAAATGGCAAGACGAATTAGATGGTGGTAAAGCTTAATTGCAACCACTTAAGTATAACAAAATAAAAACTTAAGATCATGGCTCACAAAAAAGGAGTTGGTAGTTCGAAGAATGGTAGAGAATCAGAATCAAAACGCTTAGGTGTTAAGATTTTTGGTGGACAAGCTGCTATTGCTGGTAACATTATCATAAGACAACGTGGTAACACACACCATCCAGGTGAAAATGTGTACCAAGGAAAAGACCATACTTTACATGCTAAAGTTGATGGTTTAGTAAAATTCACAAAGAAAAAAGACAATAAGTCTTATGTTTCTATAGAGCCTTTTGAGGCTTAAGAATTTTAATTTCTAAAACATAAAAAACCCTTTCCAAAACTGGAAAGGGTTTTTTTATGTACTACCAATTTCTAAAATTTCGTTCCATTGCGTTGTAAATCTTGGGCTTCGGTGTTCTTTTATTAAAGCCCATTCTTTTTCGCGATTTCCAACTGTAGCTAATTTTACTTTGTTTTTACCGTATTTGCTATTTAAGTTATCAATGACATTGGTAATGTTTTTACTTTCAATTTTACTACAAGTATTAAACAAACTCATTTGCATTTGGTTTTCTGGAACTAATCCAAATAGATTTACACCTACTTTTTTATAGCGATAACCCTCTTTAAAAATTGCTTTTAATCCAACTAATGCTTTTTGAGTAAGTGTAATTGTACTATTTGTAGGAGGACTAAGCGTTAAAACTATTTTATTATGATACTGTTTATCTGTACTGCTATGATAGTTAGTTTGTAGAGATATTTCAATTTGAGAAGCAGCAGAATTTTGTTGTCTTAATAAATCTGCAACTTCTGAAACATAATAACTACAAGCTTCTTCAATAAGGCAATAATCTGTTAGTTTGTATCCAAACGATTTTGCTGTGCCAATACCTTTTTTTGCTTTGATTTCTGTTTCTAGCTGTAAACATTGAACATTGTTTAATTCTCTCCATAACCGCTCTCCAATAACAGTCATTTCTTTTCTTACCCATTCTACAGGCATATTAGCAAATTCTAATGCATTTGTTTTGCCTGTATTTTCAATTCTTTTAGCATGCTTTTTACCAACACCCCAAATATCCTTAATTTTACAATTTGTGAGTAAGTATTGTCTTTTTTCTTCGGAATCAACAACATAGACATTGTCGTTTTCTGGGATTTTTTTAGCAAATTTATTAGCTATTTTTGATAATGATTTTGTTTTGGCAATACCTACACCTACAGGAATTCCTGTGTTTCTATGAACTGTATTTTTAATTTTTATTGCAACTTCTTTAAGTTCATTAATATTGCAATGAGATAAATCTATGAAGCTTTCGTCAATACTGTATTCTTCAACTGTTGGAGAAAATTCTTTTAAAGTATCCATAACTCGTCTAGACATATCGCTGTAAAGCGTGTAATTAGAAGAAAAGCAAGTCACATTGTTTTCTTCTAATATTTTCTTTATTTGAAAAACAGGTTGAAACATAGGAATATGAGTTAACGCCTTAGCTTCTTTATTAGCAGCTATGATGCAACCATCATTATTGCTTAGAACGACTACAGGTTTGTTTTTTAATTCTGGTCTAAACACTTGCTCACATGAAGCATAAAAACTATTGCAATCGATTAAGGCAATCATAGCGTAGATTTTATAATATAAGTAATAACTCCCCAAATTTGAAGTTCGTTTTTTATTGTGTCTTCAATTTTTTTTACTAAAAACGAACCGTCTTCATTAGCTAAAACCAGTTGGTCTTTCTTTGGTGTAAGTGATTTGTCTATGATGAGAACATCGTTTTTAGTTATGTCATAATCTGAAAATACATTATCTATAACTCTAACAAAAAATGTTGAAGAGCTGTTGCTCACTAAAGCATCATTTAAATCTATTCTGGGTTCGCTATAATGCGTAGCAGGACTAGAAAAGCCAGTTTGCGTTGGTCGTGTAACTCTGTGATTCTTAGAAGATTTCTTTATGTGGTATGTTTGAGACAATAGTATATTTTTTTGTAAAATTACAAAAAATACTAAGAAACCATTATAATTTTTCACAATTAACATTTTAAATTTTAATCAATTGTTTGCGTGTATTACTACAAAAGTATGGCTGCTTTGGAGTTGATTGCACTATTTTTGAAACCTACCTTCCAACAATTTCATTAATAATCTTCAAATGATGATTGGTATGCAAATACAAAAACCTATAAATTCTTGGAGTGTTCACATTTCCGAAGAAAGGATGTTTAAAAAATGCATTTTTATCTAAACTCGCTATAGTATTACTATTGGATTTTGCTTGCTCAAATTGCGAAATCAAATCTTCTTTTAAAATAGTGTCTGGTGGTATAACGTGTTTTGGAGCTTTTGCTTTTCCGCGAGGAAAAAAGCCAAGTGTAAAGAATATTTTTCCTAAAAAACTAAAATTGTTTTTATAGTCTTTTGGGTTTGATGCTTGGAGTGTTTCACAGACTTTATTAATTACCTTAAGACTGTGATCTATATGCCAAGCGACATCACTTTTAGATACTTTTGGGTTTGAAATGTCGTGGTTGTCTATGTGAGATTGTAGTTTAGCAATAAGATTATTTAATTTTTGTGAGCTCATGGGTTTTGTTTTGTAGATGGTGAAGTTAACTAAATAAAAAAATCCCAAACACGAATGTTCAGGATTTATGGTAATTTATTTTATTGAGATTCTTCGCTTGCGCTCTGAATGACAATTAGTATCTGTAGTGCTCTGGCTTATAAGGGCCTTCAACTTTTACACCAATATAGTCCGCTTGATAATCTGCTAATTCAGTAAGCTCTACACCAATTTTCTCTAAGTGTAATTTCGCTACTTTTTCGTCTAAATGTTTTGGTAACATGTACACATCGTTTCCATAAGCTTCAGCGTTATTCCATAGCTCTATTTGCGCTAAAGTTTGGTTGGTAAAAGAGTTACTCATTACAAAACTTGGGTGTCCTGTTGCACAACCTAAGTTAACTAAACGTCCTTCGGCTAGAATAATAATTTCTTTTCCGTTGATAGTGTATTTATCAACTTGAGGCTTAATAGTATCTTTAGTATCACCAAAATTATCATTTAGCCAAGCCATTTGTATTTCATTGTCAAAATGGCCAATGTTACACACTATGGTTTTGTCTTTCATCGCTTTAAAATGTTCAGCACGAACAATATCTTTATTTCCAGTTGTTGTAATCACGATGTCGCTATTTCCAACAACTGTTTCTAGTTTTTTCACTTCAAAACCGTCCATTGCAGCTTGCAAAGCACAAATTGGGTCAATTTCTGTTACTGTAACAATAGATCCTGCGCCTTTAAAAGAGGCAGCAGTACCTTTACCAACATCACCATATCCACATACAGTTACACGTTTTCCTGCTAACATAATATCTGTTGCACGACGTATGGCATCTACTGCACTTTCTTTACAACCATATTTATTATCAAACTTAGATTTAGTTACAGAATCGTTAACGTTAATTGCTGGCATTGTTAATGTGCCGTTTTTTACACGCTCATATAATCTGTGTACTCCTGTTGTTGTTTCTTCAGATAGACCTTTAATACCTTCGGATAATTCTGGGTATTTATCTAAAACCATATTGGTTAAATCTCCACCATCATCTAAAATCATATTTAAAGGTTTTCTATCTTCACCAAAAAACAAAGTTTGTTCTATACACCAATCAAACTCTTCTTCTGTCATATCTTTCCAAGCATACACAGCAGTTCCTGCATCTGCAATAGCAGCAGCAGCTTGATCTTGCGTAGAGAAAATATTACAAGAACTCCAAGTTACTTCTGCACCTAAAGCTTGTAACGTTTCAATTAAAACCGCTGTTTGGATGGTCATGTGCAAACATCCTGCAATACGTGCACCTTTTAAAGGTTGCTCGTTTTTATACTCTTCGCGTAAGCTCATTAAACCTGGCATTTCTGCTTCGGCTAAATTAATTTCTTTTCTTCCCCAAGCCGCAAGCGACATATCTTTTACCTTATTAGGTACGTAGGCAATTGTTTTTGTGCTCATATTCTCTCTTTCTTAAATTTTATTATAATAATTCGCCTTTGGGTTTAGCACTTAATTGGTTAAATTCGCTTATCAAATAATGCCAAATCTGCCTTAGGCGATGCAAAGATAATCAATAACATTTACAATATTAAATGCCTCTTTATAAAACCATTAATGTAAACTCACAAACTACTGTTAAAATCTGGAAGATTGAAGAGTCTTACAGTACTTTATTTGCTCCTTTAGATTTAAAACTACAAAGTTTAGAGCGTGTTTTAGGAATGAAAAGTGAGTTGCACCAACGTGGCTTTTTAAGTGTGCGACACCTTTTAAGAGCTTTTGGTTATACAGACCAAGATTTGTATTACGATGCTAATGGAAAACCACATTTAAAGGATGGTAAACACATATCAATAACACATTCTTTTATATTCTCAGGTGTTATTATTAGTGATGTTGAAGTTGGTATTGATATTGAAAAACAACGTGAGAAAATAGCTGTAATTGCTAAAAAATTTGTGGATTATGAGTTTAATTATTTAGACAGAAAGGCTTCGGATTATATTAATAAACTCACAGTTATTTGGGGAATTAAAGAATCGCTTTATAAATTATTTGCCACTCCTGGTATGTTATTTAGAGAACATTTTTTAGTCATTCCATTTATGTTACAAGACCAAAAAACTAAAGCTTGGATAGACTACAAAGGTCTTAAAAAAGATTACGATACGGAGTTTTTAGAATTCGAAGGATTTACTTGTGCTTATGCTTTTCCTTTTAAATGAAAACTCAAAAAAACATATTGTCCTCTATATCTAACGGAAAAAGAAATTTAGCGGTTTTATTAGATCCTGACAAATTCAATTTAAAAAACACATCGCAATTTATAGATAAAGTAAATAAATCTGTAGCCTCACATCTTTTTGTTGGAGGCAGTATTGTGGATGAGTTTTTAACTGATGCTCTTGTTAAGGAACTTAAAAAGCATACTCAATTACCTATTGTATTATTTCCTGGAGATGTTACCCAAATCACAGAAAAGGCAGATGCTTTATTGTTTTTGTCGTTACTTTCTGGTCGTAATCCAGACTATTTAATAGGTAAACATGTGGAAGCCATTTCTAAATTAAGAACAACCAATTTAGAAGTTATACCAACAGGTTATATATTAATTGAAAGCGGAAAAGAAACCGCTGTACAACAAGTTACAAACACTCAGCCTTTGTCGCGAAACGCTATTCAAAAAACAAAAGACACTGCAAAAGCAGGCGAACTTTTAGGTATGAAATTAATTTACCTTGAAGCAGGAAGTGGAGCGAAACTTCCATTAGCTAAAGACATGATAAGCCAAGTAAAAGAAGAGTTAAATATTCCCTTAATAGTTGGAGGCGGAATAAAAAATAAATTACAAATTGAAGAGGCTTATAAAGCTGGAGCAGATTTAATAGTGATTGGAACAGCTTTTGAAGAAAACGAGTCTTTTTTAGACGCATTGAAAAAAGAAAACCAGTGAACCAAATAATAGATTTTTTTATAGAACCTTATAAAACAGCATCGACTCTAAATATTATACTAGAGTTTATTGCCGCTTCTTTTGGTGTTGCAAGTGTTTATTTAGCTAAAAAAGAAAACATTTGGGTATTTCCAACAGGGATTATAAGTACAGGGATTTATGTGTATTTACTGTCTCAATGGAATTTATATGGTGATTTAATAATAAATATATACTATACCTTAATGAGTCTTTTTGGATGGTATATGTGGAGTCGCATTGATGATAATACTAAAAATAACAGACCCATTTCTAGAACCAATACAACCGATAAATTAAAGGCTTTAGGTATATTTTTATTCACCTCACTATTTGTTGTTATAGTTTACCGCTATTATAATGTAATGCCAAATACATTAAATTTTAGTGAGAGTATTAATTATGCTGTCACAAATATAACTTCTGGTAATTTAGAGCAGTTTAGGATGGCAACACCATTTATAGATACATTTACTACAGGCATATTTTTTGCTGCAATGTGGTTAATGGCACTTAAAAAAATAGAAAACTGGACACTGTGGATTATTGGAAATATAGCCTCTATTCCATTATATTTTGTAAAAGGCTATGGTTTTACAGGCATTCAATATATAATATTTTTAACACTAGCAATTTTAGCTTATAAGCAATGGAAAAAAAGCTTAAACAAAAAGACAGCAATTGTATAAAAGTGGTTTTGTTTGGACCTGAATCTACAGGCAAAACAACACTATCTAAACAATTAGCACGTTATTATAATTCGGTTTGGGTACCAGAATATGCTAGAGAATACCTTCAAAACAAATGGAATAACGAGCGTAAAACTTGTGAGCCTAAAGATTTATTGCCTATAGCAGTAGGACAGATGAAGTTAGAAAATGAGTTGAGTCAGAAAACAGATTCAGTATTGATTTGCGATACAGATTTGTTAGAAACCAAAGTGTATTCTGAAGCCTATTACTCGGGAACATGTGATCCAATACTAGAAAAATATGCGCTAGAGAATACTTACGATTTATACTTTTTAACGTATATTGATACGCCTTGGGAAGCAGATGATTTAAGAGATAAACCAGAAGAGAGAGAGGCTATGTTTAAAATTTTTGAATCTGCTTTAAAAACAAACAAAAGACCTTATGTGTTGCTAAAAGGCGATAAAAAAACGCGTTTGGAAACAGCAACAAAGCATATTGACAAGTTATTAAAAAATAAAGAGTGAGTTTTACAGAAACCGACATACAATATATTGAAAATAAAGGATTAACACTAGAAACAGTTAAAAGGCAAATTAGGCTTTTTAAACAAGGTTTACCATTTATTAATATAAAAGAAGCTGCTACAATTGGTAATGGTATATATAGTTTTTCTGAAGAAGAAATAAACAAGTATATCGGTGTTTTTAACACTAAAAGAGACACATTAAAGCTATTAAAGTTTGTGCCTGCTTCTGGTGCAGCAACGCGTATGTTTAAATTCCTATTCGATTTTCTTAAAGAGTTTGAGCCTAATAAAGAGAGTATTAATTCTTATATCAATAAACATAAAGCCTCCGAGTTATCCATGTTTTTAATTGGGTTAGAAAAATTTCCGTTTTATAACGAAGTAATTTCAAAATTAAAAAAAGATCATCCCAATTTCGAGACTTTAGATAATGATGAGCAAAAATACCTCTTCATTAAAACCATGTTAGAGGAAGATCAATTAAATTATGGGTTTTATCCTAAAGGATTATTTCCTTTTCATAAATACAAAGAACATATTTCTACAGCATTCGAGGAGCATTTATTTGAAGCTGTACGTTATGCGACTTCCAATAATAAAGCCTATTTACATTTTACAATTTCTGAAGCGCATAAAAATATTTTTGATGAAGAATTTAAGCGTATTGAAACTATAATAGAGAAGAAAACAAATACGCAATTCGATATTACATTTTCTTTTCAAAAGCAATCTACAGATACCATTGCGCTTAATACAAAAAACGAACCGTTTAGAGACGACAATAATAACCTTGTATTTAGACCTTCTGGTCATGGTGCTTTATTGGAAAATTTAAACGATTTGGACGCAGACCTCATTTTTATTAAAAACATAGACAATGTAGTGGTTTATAAATATGAAGAGGAAGTGGCTAAATATAAAAAAATGTTAGCTGGCTTGTTGCTAGAAACCCAAGAGCAGGCGTTTAAATTTTTAAGCCAGTTGGATCAAAATAATATATCTGAACAAGAATTGATTACGATTGCAGAATTTTTAACCAATAAAATGAATAGTGAGATCTCTACAGAATTTGAGAAATACTCCTTAAACCACCAAATCACTTATTTAAGGAATAAATTAAACAGGCCAATACGTGTTTGCGGAATGGTTAAAAACGAAGGCGAACCAGGAGGTGGCCCTTTTTGGGTTAAAGACGAAAGTGGGAAAGTGTCTTTACAAATTGTAGAATCTGCGCAAATAGATAAAAAGAACAGAGTTCAAAAAGACATCCTTAAAAATGCAACCCATTTTAATCCTGTAGATGTTGTTTGTGGGATTAAAGACTACAAAGGAAACGCCTTTGATTTAAAAAAGTTTGTTGATAATAAAACAGGTTTTATTACCATGAAAACTAAAGTAGGTAAGGATCTTAAAGCGCTTGAACTTCCTGGCTTATGGAATGGTAGTATGGCACATTGGAATACACTATTTGTTGAAGTTCCTTTAGTAACATTTAGTCCTGTAAAAACTGTAAACGATTTATTAAAAGCAGCACATCAAATAAAATAATTTTTGGATTTACAGCTACTCATATCAGAACTTAGTTATAAAGCAATCAGGAGCTCAGGCAGTGGAGGACAACATGTAAACAAGGTATCTTCTAAAGTAGAGTTACAGTTTGATGTTGCAAATTCTATACATTTAAGTGAAACGCAAAAGGAGTTAATAATCTCTAATCTTTCTAGTAGATTAACTAATAGTCATGTTTTGATTTTACAGTGCGGAGAAAGTAGAAGTCAGTTTAAAAACAAAAAAATAGTGACACAACGTTTTTTAGACACAATTGAGCAAGCTTTAGTAATACCCAAAGAAAGAATAGAAACAACTATCCCAAAGGCAGTTGTGCGAAAAAGATTGACTAATAAGAAAAGAAATTCTGAGAAAAAGGCAAATAGGAAAAAGCCTGATGTTTAGTAAATGTATTATTATAAAGCTATTGAAAATATTCTAAAATGAGATACGCATTAAACATTTTGTTTTTATTTTTTATTTTGAATTCGTGTGAAAACAATTCAAACTCTAATTTAAAAATGGAAATTGGTCAAATTCAAAATACTTCATTTATTAAAAACATTCAAACAGATTCATTAACTAAATCATGGAATAATTTAGTTTTTATTAAAGGAGGTTGTTTAGGTGGAGAGCAGTATATATCAAACAAGGAACATAAAATTAGTGAAAAACCACTTTTTTTTAGTGAAGCTGAATGGAAAAATTTTGTCAATTTTGACAAATTAAAACTAACAGATTTTTTAATTACCAAACTTTCAGATACAACAAAAACGAAAGTTCATACTTGTCCGTTTTTTGGTGCAACAAATGGTGAAATGGCTGTTTATTCACTTCAACATATTCACAAAAAGAATTGGTTTGATTTTCCTGATTTTAAAGAATATAAAAACAAGGAGTATAAAAGTGCAAAAGAACAACCTCAAATGTGGTTGCAGAATTTATTGAAAACCGAAAATAACAGAAAAAAATTAGCAGAATTATTTAAAGGAGAAATTAAAAACTAATAGATTTTTCTAAGTGTTTGTTTATTTTATTCAAAGTATTATCGTGATATTGCAATATTACTTAAGTAAAGTTCTTATTCTAAAAAAATTCATTTCAAAAATAAAAATAGTACAATCTTCATTAGTATATCAAAATTCTAATTTATCTTTGCAACGTTCTCAAAAAAGGGGTGCTTTTTAGATTACCGATTGCTGATTAAAGATTGCAGAAACAAGAATTATTGAGTTCTTATTTCAAAAATCGAAAATCAAAAATCTTCAATCTTTTTGGCTGAGATCATACCCAACGAACCTAGAACAGGTAATGCTGTTTAGGGAAATTTAAAAGCGAAATACAATTTTGTAACTATTATAAATCGCTTTTCGTTTTAATTTATTTATTAATTATTAAAGAATAATGACCTCTTTTTATTCGATTATAAAACATAATCGTAATGAAAAACACTTTTCTTTTTTTAACACTATTAGTGTTAACAGTCTGTGCTCAAGCACAACAAAACGAACCTGTTAAACAACAGGACTCTACAAAAATTCAAAGTTTAGAAGAAGTTCTACTCTCAGGCACCAGAGCAAAGGATAAAACACCAGTTGCTTTTTCCAACATTACCAAAGCCGAGTTGGAATCTACCAATTTAGGTCAAGACCTACCCATTTTATTAGACCAACTTACTTCTGTAGTTACCACTAGTGATGCAGGAGCAGGAGTAGGTTACACAGGTATAAGAGTTAGAGGTAGTGATGCTACGCGAGTAAATGTAACTATTAACGGGATTCCTTATAACGACTCCGAAAGTCAAGGCACATTTTGGGTAAATATGCCAGATTTTGTGTCCTCTGTAGAGGATATCCAGTTACAACGTGGCGTAGGAACTTCCACTAATGGATCTGGTGCTTTCGGAGCCAGTTTAAATTTAAAAACGCTAAACCCTTCAGAAAAAGGATATGCCACAACCACAAATGCTATTGGAAGTTTTGGAACTAGAAAACACAATATTAGTATAGGTTCTGGTATTAAAAATAACTTTTATGCAGAAGGTCGCCTGTCTAAAATACAAAGTGATGGTTATATCGATAGAGCGTCGGCAGATCTAAAATCTTTTTATACAGAAGCTGGTTTTTTAAATGAAACCACTTCGATTAAAGCAATAGTATTTGGAGGTAAAGAAATAACGTACCAATCTTGGTATGGTACTCCAGAAGCGGTTGTAAATGGAGACCAAGCAGGAATACAGGCATTCATAGATCGAAATTTTTCGTCGGAAGAAGAAGCACAGAACTTACTAAATTCCGGACGAACATATAATTTTTACACCTACGATAACCAAGTCGATAATTATGAGCAAACGCATTATCAATTACATGCATCACATCAATTTAACAGTAATTTTTCTGCAAATATATCTGGAAACTTTACAAGAGGAAAAGGCTATTTTGAGCAGTTTAAAGATGATGAAGAATTAGGAGATTACTTTCCTAATAACGCTAATGCTTCAAACGAAGGTGATGTTATTAGACGTCGTTGGTTAGATAACGAATTTACTGCTGTTGTATATTCATTAAATTATAAAAAAGAAGCGCTAAACCTTTATTTAGGAGGAGGTTACACTAATTATAATGGCGATCATTTTGGAAACGTAATTTGGGATTCTTTCGAAACTGAAATTCCTATAAATAGTCAATATTATTTCAGTAATGGAAAAAAAACAGACTTTAATACCTATGCAAAAGCAGAGTATAACATTAATTCTAATCTCTTTGCGTTATTAGATTTACAATACAGAGTGGTTAATTATGAGACTAAAGGTACAAGTTCCGATTTACTGGGTATTGATGTAGATAAAAACTACAATTTTTTTAACCCTAAGTTTGGATTAACCTACAGAATAGACAATTACAATTCTATTTATGGGTCGTATGCTGTAGGAAATAGAGAGCCAAATCGAGACGATTTAACTAAAAACCCAATCACACCAAAATCGGAGCAATTACACGATTTCGAATTTGGTTATAAGTTAAAAAAGAGCAACTATTACGCCACTGCAAATTTGTATTATATGAATTATAAAGACCAGTTGGTTCTCACAGGAGATTTAGACGATGTTGGAGATGCGATTAGGCAAAACGTTGCAAAGAGTTACAGAGCAGGAATTGAGTTGCAAGCAGGTTATCAATTTTCAAAGAAATTTAGAATCGATGCCAATGCAACCTTTAGTAAAAATAAAATAAAGGAATTTGATTATTTGGTTTACGATACGCAGTACAATCCAGATACTTTTGAAACCGTATCCTACGAGCCAGTTGTTACGACTTATAAAGACACAGACATTTCATTTTCGCCAAATGTAATTTATGGGAGTTCCATAACGTATTCGCCTATAAAAAACGGAAGCATTTCACTATTATCTAAGTATGTTGGAAAACAGTTTTTAGACAATACCTCTAGCGATAGTAAGCGTATTGAGGCTTATTTTGTAAATAATTTAAACCTCTCGTATAAGGTACAACCTAATTGGATTAAAGAAATTGCATTTAATCTTCTGGTTAATAATATTTTAAATGAAAAATACGTGTCTAATGGTTATACGTTTAGTTATTTCTACAGACCAGAAAACTCAAACGATGCTCCTGTAACGGAGAATTTTTACTATCCGCAAGCAACAACAAATTTTTTATTAGGAATGACGTTGAAATTTTAGAATTATACAATACTCATTCTAAATCTTTCTCAATAAAAAAGGTTTAGAATGGGTTTTTTAATTATTATAAACCCTTACATTGTTTCCGTTAAATTCCACAAAGTAAGATAACAGTCCAAACTGTCCAGTAGTGCCTGTTACAGGCAATCCTAAACCAGCAACTTGGTAGCTGTTGCCATCGTCGCAACTACAGGTTGCAATGGCAGACTCAACTGTTAAATTAGAGCAATCGCTTAAGGGATGGTTTGGGTCACTAAGCTCGTAAGCTCTGTAGTTTGTTCCACCTTCGTAATAAATAATAATTCCGTTTAAACCAAAGTTACCAAGCACCAAAACACCACCAGGAAATTTAAGGTTATTATATTGTGGTAAGTCCAAATTTATTTGTCCACCAGTATCAAAAACAGCATTTGGTAAGTTATTGTTTCTGTTTCTGTTATCGTCGTCATTCTTATTACAAGCGCAAAGAATAAAAACAAATAATATGGTTAAAAAACGATAATTCATAGTTTTCTTTTTAATGGATTCAAATTTACAACAAAAACAGTGTTGAATTAAATATTTTGTATATTTGTACTACAAATCTCGTTGTTGCGAGATTTTTTTTATGCTGAATAAATTTTCGGCATGTTTTATTTATTAAACGAAAAAGTTATGAGTAAAGTATCTTATTATACAGCTGAAGGCTTAAAAAAGTTAAGAGACGAACTTAGGCAATTAAAAGATGTAGAGCGTGTAAAAGCGTCCAAAGCAATTGCAGAAGCAAGAGATAAAGGCGATTTAAGTGAAAATGCAGAGTACGATGCAGCTAAAGAGGCACAAGGTATGCTAGAAATGCGAATTTCTAAACTAGAAGATCAATTGGCTGGAGCACGTGTTATCGATGAATCTCAAATGGATACCTCTAAAATTTTAGTGCTTTCTAAAGTGAAAATAAAAAACCAAACCAATGGTATGGAAATGAAATATACTTTGGTTGCAGATGGAGAAGCAGATTTAGCTTCAGGTAAAATTTCTGTAAATTCACCAATTGGAAAAGGACTATTAGGAAAATCTGTTGGTGATGTTGCCGAAATCCAAGTGCCAAGTGGTATTATGAAATTTGATATTATTGAAATTTCCAGATAAATTAACCTTAAGTCTCAACTTTAGCGTAGTTGAGAGCTTTCATAAATTCCTGTTTTAACTTAATTTAATAAGTTTAGCAGGAATCTTTTTTTATCTTTAATTTTTAAACAAAATTATGGCATCAATTTTTACAAAAATAGTTAATGGCGAAATTCCAAGTTATAAGGTTGCAGAAACTGAAGATTTTTTAGCGTTTTTGGATGTTAATCCAAATGCAAAAGGTCATACGCTTTGTATTCCTAAAAAAGAAGTTGATAAAATTTTTGATTTGGACGAAACAACTTATACTGGCTTAATGGCTTTTTCCAGAACAGTAGCTCTTGCTTTAGAAAAAGCAGTGCCTTGCAAGCGTGTTGGAATGTCGGTTATAGGATTAGAAGTGCCACATGTACATGTGCATTTAATCCCTTTAAATACAATGGAAGATGCTCGTTTTATTAATAAAACAACCTTAACTCCTCAAGAATTTGAGGACACTGCAAAAGCTATTTCCAACGCTTTATAATTAATATAAATTTAAGGTTAAATATTAATTTCTGGTCGAGCGCAGTCGAGACCTCTTTTGTTTTAAAATTTCTTATTAAAAAATCATTTAACAATTACAAGAGTAGTTAGTGTAACTATTAAAATAACTATAGTAACAATTAATATCCAACTCGCTTTTTTTAATTTAGTACTACTTTTTTTTGGAGTAAACGCTCGTTGTTGATATTCAAAAACACGTTCAATATCATCAGTCCATCGTACAGGATAAATAGCAGTGTTACAGGTGTTGCAGTGCAATTCGTAAATGGTGTCTTGAGTCACTCGTTTCATCCATAAAGTTTCAACAAACTTTTGTTTAAACGTCAATTCCAATCCGTTGGTGTTAAAACACTCAGGACAGTTATTGTTTAGGGAAACTTCTTTTATAGTTATTAGTTTTTCAGACATATGGTGTTAATAGCGATAGTACAATTATAACGATTTTAAAGTCATTTGCATAGTGGTTCCTTTGTCAATTTCCGATTTTAATACTTTTACTTTTCCATTATGGAAATCTTCAATAATACGTTTAACAAGCGAGAGTCCTAAGCCCCAACCTCTTTTTTTACTAGTATAGCCAGGCTCAAAAATAGTATTATATTTATTTTTTGGTAGTCCTTTACCTGTGTCAGTAACTAAAACATAAACCTCTTTTTCTAACTGTTTAATTTCTAAGTTTAACTTACCTTTTCCTTTCATGGCATCAATACCATTTTTAACCAAATTCTCTATCGTCCAGCTATACAATTGAGGATTTAAGTTAACAAAAATTTCATTTTCGGGTAGCGTAAGTTCAAATTCAACCAATTTGGACGATCGTGCTTTAAGGTAACTGTAAGTCTCTAATGTTTCTTTTACAATATCTGTTTTATCTAATTTTGGTAGAGATCCAATTTTGCTAAAACGTTCTGTAATGGTTTGCAATCTGCTAATATCTTTTTCTATTTCTTTAATGTATTCTGGATTTACATTTTCTGTTTTCAAAATTTCATTCCAGCCAATTAAAGACGATAAAGGTGTGCCAATTTGGTGAGCAGTTTCTTTAGCCATACCAGACCAAAGTTTATTTTGCGTTGCAATTTTAGAGCTTCGATAAAAGAAATAAATTACTGTCCCAAACAAGAAAATAATAAGTAGTAATGCTAAAGGATAGTATTTAAGTTTATTTAAAAGAGGCGAGTTTCCGTAGTATAACGTTTGATATACTTCATCTTTATAATGAATATCAATTGGTGTGTTTTCAGATTTAAATTGAGAAATTAATTTTTTTACATAATTTTCGTTCTCTAATTTTTTCTCATCAATGTTATTAGAAGTTGCAAGTCCACCATCACTATTTATAACTAACATTGGTGTAGATTTATTACTCTCAATTATTTTAAGTATTAAATCTAAATTAACATCTGTGTCACTTTTAATAAGTTCGGTTTCTGCAAAGGACCAATTTTCCATTTTAGCACGTTCCTCTGCTTTAAATTGCTGAAAAAACGTGTAAGTATTCCACAAAATTAAAGAGATAATAATAAAGGAAACACCAATAATAATCCACCTAACTGTATTTCTGTTTTTTGAAAACATTCAACTCTTTTTTTAGAACTGTTAATATAATGCAAAACTGTTAATAATATTGTATATCATAAATTCAATTCGCTTTTTGGTCACTAATAGAATAGTTACATTTGTCAAAAATTAATCAATTTTAATAATGAAATCGTTTCACCCAAAAGACCTTACAACAGCTAAATTACATGGCTACTTGTTAAGTGCAGTTGCACCAAGACCTATTGCTTTTGCGAGTACGATGGATGCTCAAGGACGACCAAACTTATCACCTTTTAGCTTCTTTAATGTGTTTAGTGCCAATCCTCCAATTCTTATTTTTTCGCCAGCGCGTCGCGTAAGAAATAATACTACTAAACATACTTTAGAAAATGTTTTAGAGACTAAAGAAGTGGTTATAAATGTGGTTAATTACGGCATTGTACAACAAATGTCATTAAGTAGTACAGAATATCCAGAAGGTGTAAACGAATTTGAAAAAGCAGGTTTAACCATGCTTAAAAGTGATGAAGTTAAACCTTTTAGAGTAGCAGAATCTCCTGTGCAATTAGAATGTAAAGTAAATGAAGTGGTTAGTTTAGGAAATGAAGGAGGAGCAGGAAATTTAGTGATTTGCGAAGTGGTTAAATTACATATAAATCCCACTGTTTTAGATGAAAACGGAAGCATAGACCAAGAAAAATTAGATTTGGTAGCACGAGCAGGAGGCAGTTATTACAGTAGAGCGAAAACAGGATTTTTTGAAATCCCAAAACCACTCTCTACTTTAGGAATTGGAGTCGATGCTTTGCCAAAAATAATTAAAAATAGCACTGTGTTATCTGGTAACGACTTAGGCCTTTTAGGTAATGTAGAAGCTTTGCCAAATGCAGAGACAATAAATACTTTTGCAATAAAACATAATACTAAAACATTTTCTTTAGAAGAAAAGCATAAGCAAGCGAAAAAATTTCTTAGTTTTGGAGATGTAGAAAGTGCGTGGAATATGTTATTATCGTAACATAGCATTTAAAAAATAGACGAATATTTAAATAATTATATAGACAATGGAAGTACAAGGAAAAGTAAAATTAATTGGAGAAACTCAAACATTTGGGAGTAACGGTTTTAGAAAAAGAGAATTGGTAGTGACTACTGAAGAGCAGTATCCACAACACATACTTGTGGAGTTTGTTCAAGATAAAGTAGATTTACTTAACAATTACCAAGTAGGACAAGATGTAAAAGTAAACATCAACTTACGTGGTAGAGAATGGGTTAATCCACAAGGAGAAACAAAATATTTTAACTCTATACAAGGTTGGAGAATTGAAGCAACACAAGGTGCAGCACCAGCAGGAATGCCAGAAGTGCCACCAGCAGCAGCTTTTGAGCCAGCAAAAGATGTAAAAGAAGAGGAGCACGACGATTTACCGTTCTAATGCTTTTATTACTGCAAAAGCAGGAATCATAAATATAACCTCAATGTTAATTATCATTGAGGTTTTTTTATTTTAGTAAAATAAAGCAATGCACATTCTAAATCAAAATATAGTATTCCCAGAGGTTAATTTAGCTAATGAAGAGGGCTTACTTGCCTATGGAGGCGATTTATCTGTAGAGCGATTATTACTTGCTTATAAAAGCGGAATTTTTCCTTGGTTTAACGAAGACGAAGTGATTTTATGGTGGTCACCAGATCCACGTTTTGTTTTGTTTCCAGAGGAATTAAAAGTCTCTAAAAGTATGAAGCAATTTCTTAAAAAGTGCGATTACGACATAACAATTAATAAAAATTTTAAAGCAGTAATTACAGAGTGCGCAAAAGCAAAACGCGAAGGTCAATCTGGTACATGGATTACTAAAAATATGATTGAAGCCTATTGTGAATTACATAAAAAAGGCTATGCTAAATCTGTTGAGGTTTGGAGAGACAAAACACTTGTTGGCGGTTTGTATGGTGTAGATTTAGGTAATGGCGTGTTTTGTGGCGAAAGCATGTTTGCCAAAGAGAGTAATGCCAGTAAAGCTGGCTTTATTACCTTTATTCAAAATACAGATTATACACTTTTTGATTGCCAAGTATATACCAACCATTTAGAACGTTTGGGAGCAAAAGACATTTCTAGAGAAGCATTTTTAGAGTTTCTTTAAAAGTTTTAATCCTTGTTAATTTGAGAGCTTTTGAAGCTTGAAAGTTTTTAAATCAACAAAACTAAATTGTACTGAAAGTTTTACTAGTAACTTTTGAATGTTCTCGACACAAAATTCTGACAAAAGAATTTTACTTGAACTGACAATGCCTAACAATAATACTTTGTAAATTCGAACACAGTGAGAACTCACAACTCAATAAAAATTTAGTGTAATGAGAAAAACTACACTTCATTATACCTAAAACAACCAACTTCATGATCGTTCACCATGCCTACAGCTTGCATAAATGCATACATTACTGTTGAACCCACAAATTTAAAGCCTCGCTTTTTTAAATCTTTACTTATAGCATCACTAACAGCTGTATTTGCAGGAGCATCTTTATAATATTCGATTGAGTTTTTAATAGGTTTTCCATCTACAAAACTCCAAATATATTTGCTAAAAGTACCAAATTCGTTTTGGACTTTCATAAACGCTTCAGCATTGCTAACAGTGGCTTTTACTTTTAATTTGTTTCTAATTATTCCTTCGTTTTGTAATAAACCATCCATTTTAGATTGGTCGTATCTAGCAATTTTCTTATAATCGAAATGATCTAAAGCTTTTTTAAAATTTTCGCGCTTACGTAAAACAGTAATCCAACTTAAACCAGCCTGAAAGGTTTCAAGAATTAAAAATTCGAATAAAGTAGCATCATCATATACTGGTTTTCCCCATTCTTGGTCGTGATATGCTTCATATAAATCATCACCAACGCACCAACCACATCTGTGTTTTTTCATAATTGTAAGGAATTTGTTTTAAAGCTACTAATGTAACAAGAGTAACATTAAACAACTAAAAAAATCTATACTTTTACCTTATGGAAACAATTAAAGACTTAAATATAGAAAGCCTAATCTCTCAAAGCTTAAGTAAAAGTATGACTTATGGCAATTATCGCTTACTAGTTTCAAATTTAGTTAGTGAAAATTCAAATACAGGCAATGAGAAAACCGAAGCCTTAGCAAATTATACACTGCTTAACGATAAGCGCATGAAGCGTTGGGATAAAACCGTTAAAGTTAGCGAGAGTATAAAAAATGAGGTTGAAACTAAACCGTTAAACCAAACTTGGATTGTAATAACCGAGAGTTGGTGTGGAGATGCAGCACATGTTATGCCTGTAATTAATAAAGTAGCAGAATTAAATAAAGGCATAAATTTAAAAGTAGTTTTAAGAGACGAAAACGAAGCGCTTATGGATGCCTTTTTAACCAATGGAGGACGCGCAATACCTAAGTTAATTGTTGTAGATAATGAGACTAAGCAAGTTGTAACAACTTATGGTCCAAGACCAAGTACTGCAACAAAATTAGTAAACGACTATAAGGAAAAACATGGCAGTTTAACGCCAGAGTTTAAGGAAGATTTACAGCATTGGTATAATAAAGATAAAGGACAAACTGCGCTTAATGATTTAGTGTCTATTATTTAAAAAGAAAAGTAATAGAACCTAGTTGTTTCTTTTTGCTAGAGGTATTAAAACGTGCTTGTTTGGCATACTCTAAAGCATGATCTTTTAAGCATTCGTTTTTGGATGTAGAGCTATTATTATAATAAGCATTTATAACTTTGCCGCTTTCATTAACTGTAATATTAATTACAATCTTACCAGTTTCGTCACATAAATACACAGGAATTGGCAAATAGATATGTGTTCGGTTTTTTAAAGAATAGTAAATCGAACTATTTGTGTTTGCTGCATCTTCATTTGGAGTAGAGGATTTAATGTTTTGCGAGCGTTTGCTTAAAATGCTATTTACACTTTTAAACGTGGTTATTTCATTATCTGCAATTGTTGATTCTCCATCACTTTCACTATTATTTTCATGGTCAGAATTTGATTGTTCTGTAGCTATATTTGGCTTAAAATCTTCTGGTGGTTCAATTATTTGGTAGGCTTCAGAAAAAGGTTTATAGCGTTTTGTAGCATTATAGGCTTTGTTTGTAGAAATGGATTTATTATCAACTTCCAGAGGTTCTTTTTCTGCAATATCGTCAATCTTTTCTAGGTCATAAAAAGTTTCTTCCACTAATGCAGCTTGTGTTTTATTTATTGATAGATTTAAAACCATAAGCAACACTGTTCCTACTAGTAGAAATGTAATAATAAGTGCTTTATGAGAATTGCTTAAAGGCATAATAGGTTAATAATATAACGTGGTTTGGGACATTAATATATTTAAAAATACGTTAAAACTATTTAAAAAGATTTTATAGGGAAATTAATTTACGCTTTAGATGGTAAAGTGTGTATAAATTCTTCTATAGAAAGCGCATTATTTACATTAAAATCTCCAATTTTTGTGCGTCGTAAAGCAGCTAAATGACTACCAGATTGCATGGCTTTTCCAAAATCGCTAGCCAAAGAGCGAATATAAGTGCCTTTACTACAAACTACTCTAAAATCAATAGTTAGGCCTTCAATTTTAGTGATTTCAAATTCCTGAATTGTAATAGTTCTCGGTTTTATTTCTACAGTTTCTCCTGCTCTGGCAAACTCATACAAGCGTTTACCTCCTTTTTTTATAGCTGAAAATACTGGTGGATACTGAGAAATTTCGCCAATAAATTGCTTGGTTGTGTCTTTAATTAAAGCTTCAGTAATATGAGATGTTTTAAAAGTTTCGTTTATTTCAGTCTCCAAATCAAATGAAGGTGTAGAGCTTCCTAAAACAATAGTTCCTGTATATTCTTTTATTTGTGCTTGGAACGTATTAATTTGCTTCGTCATTTTACCTGTGCAAATTACCAAAAGTCCCGTTGCTAAAGGGTCTAAAGTGCCAGCATGACCAACTTTAATTTTTTTAATCCCAAAGGTTTGCCTGATTTCCCAACGCAGTTTATTCACCACCTGAAAACTAGTCCAATTTAAAGGCTTGTCTATTAATAAAACTTGACCAGATTGGTAGTCTTCTAAAGTGTTCATTTTAAGAATTTAATAGCGCAAAAATTATGGCAATGACTCCAACTATTGCGCAATAGATAGCAAAATAGGAGAGTTTACTTTTTTTAACCAAAGCAATCATCCAAGTACAGGCAAATAAGCCAGAAATAAATGCAGCAATAAAACCAACAGATAATGCTGTGATGTTTTGGCTCTCTAAATTAAGATCTCCACTAAATACGTCTTTGGCAATTTTCCCAAAAATTAAAGGGACGACCATTAAAAAAGAAAAGCGTGCAGCTTTTGTTTTGTCGTTACCTAATAATACTGAGGTTGAAATAGTTGCTCCACTTCTAGAGATACCAGGAAGCATTGCTATGGCTTGAGAAATACCAATGATGAAGGCATCTTTAAAAGTGACGTTTTTATTGGTGTTTTTCGCTTTATCTGCAAAAAATAATAATACAGCAGTTACAATAAGCATACAGCCTACAAGAAAGATGTTACCACCAAAGAGTTGTTCTAATTGGTCTTCAAAAAACAAACCAACAAAAGCTGCTGGTACCATTGAGAGTGCGATTTTAGAAATAAACTTGGTTTCCTCATTCCATTTAGCAGCAAAAAAACCTTTTATAATTTCTACAATGTCTTTTCTAAATACAACTATAGTACTTAAAGCTGTAGCAAAATGCAGTACGACTGTAAATAGTAAACTCTCTTCAGGCACAGAATTATCGCCTAATATGGCTTTTCCTAATTCTAAATGTCCACTAGAAGAAACTGGTAAAAACTCGGTAAGGCCTTGTATAATACCAAGAATGATTGCATCTAATATATCCATTTGGCAAAAATATTAAATTAGAAGTAGCAATCGCTAAATAAGTTCTAAAATTTAAAACTTAAGAGGTTTTATTTGGATTTAGTAATATAGCATAGATTTGTATTCCAAATCCAATAAGTACTAATGTAGGAGCAAGTCTTATACGTCTCCAATGAAAGATTTCTGGGTTAAAAACATTAGGATCGTCGCTTCCTCCACCAGACATTAAAATAAAGCCTAGTGCAATCACACCAAGTCCAATAGCCATAAATTTATAATTTTTTTTACCAAATATAAATGTGCTACTTGCTTGTTTCTTACGTTTTTGTTCTCCCAAAATGTAGTTAAATTAATTGAGGTCAAATTTAGTCAAAAAATAGTCTTCTTAAAAAGAAGATCAATTAATTATTGATAAATTTTTTTTAAAGTTTGTGGTTTAACCATAGTTACTTTTTCATCTTTTGTGTTTTTATCACTAAAATACTTTTTAGTTGTAAAAGAAAATATGGCAATGGTCACTATACCTAAAATTGCAAATGTTATTCGTCTCATAACGTTCTAGTTTTAAAATTAAACTGTATTTAAAGTAATGGTATAGTCAGTATTTTATAATTTTTATTATTGTAAATATAACAGCTATTACTCCTAAATATTGTTAAGAGATACGTTAAAAGATGTTAATTGTGAAGTTTTTAATACAGCTGGTCTGTCTTTAAATTCAAAAAACGTTGTGTAGCAAAATGTGTGCTAATCCATGTAATTACAATGCCTAAAGCAAAAATAACAAAGAATAAACTGCCAATTAAAATAGGATTTCGCATTAATTCAAGTTCTGGGAACATGCGATTAACATAATATAACACTATTGCTAATGCAATTAAGGCTAAAGCAGCGCCAATAATCCCTAAACGTACACTTTTCCAGACAAAAGGTCTGCGAATAAATCGTTTTGTAGCACCAACCATTTGCATGGTTTTAATGGTAAAACGCTTAGCATAAACAGCCAATCGAATAGAACTATTTATTAATAACACAGCAATTAATGTAAAAATGGAGCTTAATATTAATACCCAAATACTTATTTTTTTAACGTTGTTATTCATAAGTTTTACAAGGTCGTTATCGTAATTAACTTCATCTACAAAATTTTTAGATAATGCTTCTTCAGCAATTGCTTGTAATTGATTAGAAGTTACAAAATCTGCTTTTAGGTTTACATCCATTGAGTTTTTTAAAGGATTATACCCTAAAAACTCCATAAAATCCTCACCATTTTCAGCTTTCATAAATTCTGCAGCCTGTTCTTTAGAGACGTATTCTGTAGATTTTACGTATTCAGACATCTTCAAGCTTTTTTCAAGTTGTTTAATTTCAACATCTTTAGCAGTATCTTTTAAGTAAATGGTTACTGTAACCTGCTCCTTAAAATGATCGGCAACTTTTTTAGCATTTAAAACCAAGAGACCTAACAAGCCTAATAAAAATAAGACTAAAGCAATACTTAATACTACAGAAAAATAAGAAGAAACTAATTTTCGTTTTTGATAGGTTTCAAAAGAAGAACTCATAAATTATTTTAATTATTTATGTAAAAATATAAAAGAAATTGATTTGCTTAGGGTTTAGAACGTTTAAACTTTCAACATTGTTATAATAAGTTTAAATTTGCCTTTTTAAATGTCATTACGAGGAGCACAGTGACGTAGTAATCTCATTACTGTAGCACAAGTTTAACATATTGTCAATCAATATTTTATAAAGTGTAATTCGCAACGACTTATATATTATTTCATGCAATACCATTTTAACGACATAGAAGCCAAATGGCAAAAATATTGGGCAGAAAACCAAACATTTAAAGCAACCAATAACAGCGACAAACCAAAATATTACGTTTTGGATATGTTTCCTTATCCCTCTGGAGCTGGATTACACGTTGGTCATCCGTTAGGCTACATTGCTAGTGATATTTATGCACGTTACAAACGCCATAAAGGATTTAATGTACTGCATCCACAAGGTTACGATAGTTTTGGTTTACCAGCAGAGCAGTATGCAATACAAACAGGGCAGCATCCTGCAATTACTACAGAAACCAATATAAAAACATATAGAAATCAGTTAGATAAAATTGGTTTTTCATTCGATTGGAGTCGCGAAGTGCGTACTTCAAGTCCAGAATATTACAAATGGACGCAGTGGATTTTTATTCAATTATTTGAGTCGTATTATTGTTTTAACGATAATAAAGCGAAGCATATAAAAGAATTAATCTATGTGTTTACCATTAACGGAAATAAAGACACAAACGTCGCTTGTGATGATAATATAGAAGCGTTTTCTGCTGAAGAATGGAAACAATTTTCAGAAAAAAAACAACAAGAAATATTACTTAAATACAGACTAACTTACTTAGCGGAAACTGAAGTAAATTGGTGTCCGGCTTTAGGAACTGTTTTAGCAAACGACGAGATTGTAAACGGCGTTTCAGAACGTGGTGGACATCCTGTTGTGCGTAAAAAAATGACACAATGGTCTATGCGAATTTCTGCCTATGCAGAACGGCTTTTACAAGGTTTAGATACGATTGATTGGACAGAGTCACTTAAAGAAAGTCAACGTAATTGGATAGGAAAATCGGTTGGAGCAAGTGTTAGATTCCCTATCTTATCCTTTCCCAAAGGGAAAGAGAAATCTGATTCTGATATCCGACATGGTTATATGACTGGTGGAAATAATTCTCATCTATTGCTTGAACGAGCAAAAGAAATGCGTGCAAAACCAACTCAAGCAGAAGCTGCGCTTTGGTCTGCTTTAAGAGGGAAAAAATTAGATGTAAAATTCAGGCAACAACATTTAATAGGAGACTTTATAGTTGATTTTGTTTGTCTAGATAAAAAATTAATAGTTGAAGTTGATGGTAAAATTCATGATTCTCAAATTGAAGAAGATACTTTAAGAACACAACAGTTAGAGAATGATAACTACAAAGTTATTCGATTTAAAAACGAAGAAGTTTTAGGAGATATTGATACTGTTTTAAGTAAAATTTCAGAAGAATTAACAGAAAGAGAATCAATTAAAAAAAATAAAGAAAAGAGTGATTATAGTTCGAGTAAGCAAGTCCTTCCTTCTGGGAAGGATTTAGGATGGGAAATAGAAGTCTTCACAACACGTCCAGACACCATTTTTGGAGTGAGTTTTATGACTCTTGCTCCAGAACACGAGTTAGTACAAAAAATAACAACTCCAGAGCAAAAAGAAGAAGTAGAAGCCTACATTAAAGCCACTGCAAAACGAAGCGAACGCGATCGAATGGCAGATGTAAAAACCATTTCTGGTGTTTTTACAGGTGCTTATGCAGAGCATCCTTTTTCTAAAGAACCAATTCCAATATGGATTGGAGATTACGTGCTAGCAGGCTACGGAACAGGAGCAGTAATGTCTGTACCATGTGGTGACCAACGCGACTACGATTTTGCAAAACATTTTAATATTCCAATTCCTAATATTTTTGAAGGTGTGGATATTAGTGAAGAAGCTTTCGCCTCTAAAGACAACGTAAAAATTGCAAATAGCGATTTCCTTAACGGAATGAATTACAAAAAAGCAAGCAAACGTGCTATTTACGAGTTGGAGCAATTAGGTCAAGGCGAAGGAAAAACCAACTACAGATTGCGTGATGCCGTGTTTAGCAGACAACGTTTTTGGGGAGAACCATTCCCAGTATATTACGTTAATGGAATGCCTAAAATGATTGATAAAGAACATCTGCCAATTAAACTTCCGGAAGTAGAAAAATATTTACCAACCGAAACTGGCGAACCACCTTTAGGTCGTGCAGATGTTTGGGCTTGGGATACAAAAAACAATAAAGTAGTCTCTAACGCTCTTTGTCATTCAGAGCAAAGCGAAGAATCTCATAACGGAGTTTACCCTCTAGAACTCAACACCATGCCTGGTTGGGCAGGAAGTTCGTGGTACTTCTTTCGTTATATGGAAGAAAAAGCCAATAGAGATGAAGCTTTTGCAAGCAAAGACGCACTAGACTATTGGGAAAACGTGGACTTGTATATTGGTGGAAGCGAACACGCTACAGGACATTTACTATATGCACGTTTTTGGACAAAGTTTTTAAAAGATAGAGAATTTGTTGGTGTAGATGAGCCTTTTAAAAAGTTGATTAATCAAGGGATGATCCTTGGAACTAGTGCTTTTGTTTATAGAGAAAATGGAACAAATACATATCTTTCTCATGGTTTAATTAAAGATAAAAAGGTAGTTCCTATTCACGTTAAAGTACAATATGTTAATGCTTCTAATGAATTAGATATTGAAGGATTAAAAAATGATAGTGAGTTTGGTGAAGATTTTAAAGATGCAGAATTTATTTTAGAAGATGGTGTTTATAAAGTAGGTCGCGAAGTCGAAAAAATGTCCAAATCCAAATACAACGTCGTTAATCCAGATAACATTGTAAAAGAATATGGAGCAGATAGTTTACGATTATACGAAATGTTTCTTGGTCCTTTAGAGCAGGCAAAACCATGGAATACTGCAGGAATTACAGGTGTTCATGGTTTTCTTAAAAAACTATGGAAATTGTATCATCAAGGAGAGAACGGAAGTTTTTACGTGTCGAGTGAGAGTTCCTCTCCTTCGGAGAGGCTAGGAGAGGCTTTAAAAACATTACACAAAACCATAAAAAAGGTTGAAGAAGATATAGAGAATTTCTCATTTAACACCTCTGTATCTACCTTTATGATTGCTGTTAATGAGCTTACTGCGCAAAAATGTACAAGTAGAGAAGTGCTAGAGCCTTTGTTGGTGTTACTGTCACCTTATGCACCACATATTGCTGAAGAATTATACAGCAAATTAGGTAATACAGGTTCAATTTCAACTGTGTCTTTCCCTAAATTTGATGCGAGTTATTTAGTAGAAAGCAGTAAAAATTATCCAATTTCGTTTAATGGGAAAATGCGTTTTACCTTAGAGTTACCAATGGATTTATCTAAAGACGAAATTGAAAAAACAGTAATGGCACACCAGAAAACCATTGCGCAATTGGATGGAAGAACACCTAAAAAAGTGATTGTAGTACCTGGTAAAATTGTAAACATAGTAGGATAGTTAGTAAAAATAACGTCAGTTCGAGTAAAATTCTTTTTTAAGAATTTTGTATCGAGAACCAATAATTGCTTCTCAACAGAATTTGTTTAAGTTGTGTTTAATAGTTTTTATTCAAAATATAATTTTACAAATCACTAGAAGTGAAATATGCTTTGTTAAAAAGATAAAAAATATAATATTGTCATGTTGGGTAAAAAACTAAAAATAATAGCAGGAGTATTCGCTTTAGCCATAGCAATAAGCTATTTCCTCATAGACGCTAACGAAAAAGAATTCGATATTAACGAATGGAATGCGAATCCGCAAACACGTTATAAAATGTCGAATGCTATTATTGAAAACAAACTACTTTTTGGGAAAACAAAAACAGAAGTAATTCAATTATTAGGGCCTTCGGAAACCTCTACCTTAAATGGTAAGGAATACGTGTCGTATAACTTAGGGAAAACACCAAGTTTTTTTGAACAAAAGATGGAAACGCTAATTATAACTTTTGACAACGAAAAGGTAAGTAGCGTAATTAATACTTATAAATAACTGACAAAATTTCGCTTGTAAAAATTGGCTTACTTTTTGCTATATTTACACTAGTAATTTAAAACATAATATTATGCAAGGAATGATGGGTTATTATATATTAATTGGTGCTATTGGATTAGTAAGCTGGTTAGTAAGTAACAAATTAAAAAGAAAATTTGCCTACTACTCTAAAGTGCAATTGCGCAACGGAATGAGTGGCGCAGAAATAGCAGAGAAAATGCTGTCTGATAATGGTATTAGAGATGTCGAAGTCATTTCGACACCTGGTCGTTTAACAGACCATTATAATCCAACAAATAAAACTGTAAATTTAAGTGAAGCTGTTTATAACCAGCGTAATGCAGCAGCAGCAGCAGTCGCAGCACACGAAGTTGGTCATGCAGTACAACACGCGCAAGCCTACCAATGGTTAACTATGCGTTCTAAATTAGTACCTGTAGTGAGTGTAACTTCTAGCATGTCGCAATGGCTTGTAATTGGAGGATTAATGTTGGCAGCAGGAGCAGGTTTGGGATTAGGTTATTGGGTATCTGTAGCTGGTTTAGTGATGATGGGTTTTGCAACTATTTTTAGTTTTGTAACACTACCTGTAGAATACGACGCGAGTAACAGAGCTTTAGCTTGGTTAAAAAACAAAAATATTGTTACTCCAGAAGAATATAAAGGCTCGGAAGATGCTCTTAAATGGGCAGCACGTACGTACTTAGTTGCTGCAATTGGAGCATTAGCTTCGTTATTGTATTGGGCAATGCAAGTTTTTGGAGGAAGAGATTAAAAGTGTAGAGATTAAAATTTACATAAAAATATAAAAGCATCATTTGTAAACAAGTGATGCTTTTTTTGTTAAAATGAATTATTATCCAAAGAAACTAATTTATTCTTTAAAGCATAAATAACTAAGCCAGCAACATTTTTTGCTTCCGTTTTTAAAAGCAAATTATTGCGATGACCTTCTACAGTACGTGGACTAATAAATAGCTTCTCGCCAATATCGTTAGTTGTACATTGTTTGCAAATAAGCTCTAATACTTCTAATTCTCGTTTGGTAAAATAATTAGTATCGAATGTAGATTTTGTTTTTTTTTCTTTTGGATTAGTAACGCTTTCATGTACATATTGCATTACTTTACCATCGTAATAAAACCCTTTTTTAGCCACTTCCTCTATAGTTTTAAGCATCAATTTTGGTGTGCTGTTTTTAGCCAAATAGGCAACAGCTCCAATGGATATCATATTTAAAATAAATGGTTTGCTAAAATAACTTGTAAGTGCAATTACTTTTATTTTAGGGAATTCTTTTCTTATAATTTTTGTGACTTCCACGCCATTTAAACCAGGCATTTTTAGGTCTGTAACCACTATTTCTGGTAATACCTCTGCTTCGCGTAATTGTGAAATTAAATGGTCTCCATCCTTGGCATCAAAAAGAATGTTTATATGCTCTTCATTACCTAAAATAGCTTTAAGACCTTGAAGAAACAATTGCTCGTCGTCTGCCAATACTATATTAATTTTATTCATGATAGTTACAATGTATTATAAAAACACTACCAGTATTTTTGGTGCTTTCCATTTTTAATGTGCCATTTAAAATCTGAACTCGACTTTTAATATTCTGTAAACCTATACCAGATTTCTTTTCAATCTCACTCACTTTAAAACCAATACCATTATCTTGATATTGAAGACTAAAGCCATTAGGTTTTTGTTCCATATACACAGCTATTTCATTAGCTTTTCCGTGTCTAATAGAATTATTTATTAATTCTTGAAAAATTCTAAACACATGAAGCTGATTTGTTTTAGAAAGTTTTAAAAGGTCTTCGGTATTATGTTCAATATCAATTTTTGTATGCGACGAAATATCTTCAAACAACTCTTCTAAAGCAACTTTAAGTCCAAATTTTTCTAAAATTGGAGGCATTAAATCATGTGCGATTTTCCGAGAACTTTCTAAAGTAGTCGATGTGATGTCCAATATTTGTTTTAACGATGTTTTTTGTTTTTCATTTAAAGAGTCATCATCCAAAAGAACATTAGTAGATAAACTTACAATATTGAGTTTAGAGCTAATAGCATCATGCAAATCTTGTGCAATTCGTTTACGTTCAACTTCTTGAATAGCAATTGAGGTCTGCAATATTTTTTGCTGATTCTCCAATTTTAAAGCTGCTTTTTCAAGTTCTTTTTGTACTATTTTTTGTCTTGAATAGTGAAAAAACAAGATCAACCCTGTAGTTACTAAAACTAAAAAAATGATACCATAAACTAAAGCTTGTATAATTAATTTATCGTTTTCCATAAACTCTTTTTCCATTCAATTAAAATCAGTACCAAATAGCCAATATAAAACAGTCTATTTAAAAACCAGATATCTTTAGACAATGACCTATCTACAGTGTTTAATAAATTTCCTAATATAAAAATTAGAGTACTTATTGATAGGTAAATAAGCACTCCAGCATTTATATACATAAACTTTCCAGGTTTGCTTAACGAGTTATATAAGTGAAAAATAGAATATATAACTAGTGGAAACGAAGTGATAAAAATTTCTAACAGATTAAACTTGTAATATAAGTTAGGATTTGTAGCGTACTGTATTATTAAAATTAAGACTACTACAACACTAATTGCTTTTAAATATGTTTTTTGCTTTTTATTAAAGAGCTGATTATAAAACAATGACAAAAAAATAAACTGAAATATAAAATAGTAATGAGATAGAAATAAATTATCTTGTTTAATATTAAGTTCTTCATAAAAATGCACAATAATTAAGCTTGCAATTAGAATACAAAAAGTAAGCGTTAAATACGTCACAAAGTATTTAATTGTTTTGTTTTTATTATTTTTTAAATAACTGAATATATATAAAACGGTGTTTACAAAAAGTAATAATAAACTAAAATTTTTTAGAACATCGTCAATTACTTTCATTCCATTTTTATGGATTAAATAAAGGACTGTTTGGATCGCAATTGCTTGGGCAAGGTTCTGTAAAATCATACACTCCACTGCCATCTATCATTGCAATTTTTGCGGCTAAAGTTTCATCATAATCGTTAGACATAGCTTCATCTACCACAAGGTCTCTGTGTATTCCATCTTTATCCTTTAATGTTCCAACAATTAGTAACTTTTCGCTTAATGCTGTTGGTACATCGTTTTTTGGGCGTTTAATTGCCATATAGGCTCTTATTCCTGCACCATCAACATTTTGTATTTGGTAGTGACCATCTTGTTGCTCTGCCAATACATCCATTTCTTTAAGGCAAGCAATTAAATCATCCACAGGAATTAGAAATGCTTTTGCATGAAACCCATTTTCACTTTGCCACTTTTTTGCATAAATTTTAGCATCATGCATTTTAATAGTTTTTGCTGACATAATTTTAAGTTTTTATTGATTAATAGTTCTTAAAGCTACTAGTTATTTTTAACATAACACTATAAATTTTTGAAATCAGGTGTTTTTACTTGTTTTTATTCTCAGTACATCTACTCTCACATAACATCCTAATAATCAATAGTTTTGGAGTCGTTATTAATCAATAAAAACTTAAAATTATGGAACCATTTATTGCACAAATCCTCATGTTCGGAGGGAATTTTGCGCCACGAGGTTGGGCATTATGCGATGGACAATTATTAGCTATTAGCCAATACACAGCATTGTTTTCGTTAATAGGAACAACTTATGGAGGTGATGGACGCACAACGTTTGCATTGCCAGACTTACGAGGTAGAGCACCAATACATCCAGGTACTGGACCAGGACTTTCTAATATTAAAGGAGGTCAAAGAGGAGGTGCAGAAATTCATACATTAACAATTAATGAAATGCCAAATCATAACCACAGTGGCTCTGGACTTGGTATAGGCTGTAATGAGTCTGATGGAAATAGTGAAGAACCAAACGGAAGAAACCTTGGTTTAGCAACATCTGGAACGCCTTATAACAGTGATACTAATGATGCTACAATGGCAGCAGGAAATATAACTGGAGATACTGGACCACAAGGAGGAAGTCAGGCTTTTAATATAAGAAACCCTTATTTAGGAGTTAATTACATAATTGCATTGCAAGGTGTATTTCCGTCAAGAAGTTAACAAAAACAATAATAATCAAAGGTTATAAAATTTGTATAGCCTTTGATTTTCATCATTAAATTTAATATTATGAAAACAAAACTACATTTAACAGCATTTTTTATAAGTGCTTTACTTTTTAGCATTAATACTAATGCTCAAACTACATTGGCTTCTGGTGATGTTGCGGTGATTTATCATTTGTCGGAAACAAGCACAACACCAGAAGGAACTACAGCTAATATTGATAGAATTGGATTAGTACTCTTAACAGATATTGCTACAGGAACAACTTTTAAAGTTACTGAGAATGGAAGTAATAATGGTTCTACTTTAGAATTAGATGAAGGTGTAATTATATTTACAGCGCAAACTGATTTAACCGCAGGAACTGTAATTGATTTAGTGTCTAAAGACCAATTAAACCAAGGTAGAACAAGCAATATACCTTTAATTACAGATGGTAATTCACCTACAGGTTATGCAGTTTCTACTGCTGGAGACCAAACAATTGTATATACTGGACCTGAATTTGCACCAACGTTTATTTATAGTGCTTTTTTTGATGGCACGTCTTGGGACGATGTTGCTGCATGTGCTGGTAACTGTTCTGGAACAGAATCTGTGGAGCCTAGCTCAGGTATAACCTTTGCATTTGGTGCCACTCCTAATAGTGAGTTTGATAATTCTTGGTACACAGGACCTACCACTTTTGCTACTCCAGCCGAAGCGCTTACAGCTATAACTAATATAGCTAATTGGACTGGTGAGAATTCTAATGCTGGTACTGGAGAAGTCGCTGGAGATGCTATGGTTGCCAGTGGATTTACGTTTACTACGCTATCTGTTAATTTTAATCAATTAGACGCTTTGGCTTTATATCCTAACCCATCTAATGGTGTAATTAATATTAGAAATAATGGAATTAGCCTTGAAGAGTTACATATTACAGATCTAAATGGTCGTAAAATTGAAACCATTAACCTTAAGGGAACAACTGCTAATGTGACGTTAGACTTAACTTCGGAAATATCTTCTGGATTATATTTTGTATCTATTGTATCTAAAAAAGGGACAGTTACTAAAAAGCTAATTATTGAATAGTAATTTGTTTTATATTAAAAAACAAAAACTCCTAAAGTGATTTAGGAGTTTCTTTTGCGTTGTCTTGAGTTTTTTTGCAAAACTTTATTTGAAAATATTTCATATTAAACAAGAAATCACGACAGCTATATTTTAATTTGTCGCTCTATTTGTTGATCTAAAGAGATAAAGGTTTCTGTACGCGACACACCTTCGATAGACTGAATATCGTTGTTTAGTAAATGCATTAAATCGGCATTATCTTTACATAGAATTTTTATTAAAATACTCCAGTTTCCTGTGGTGTAATGGCATTCTAATACTTCTGGTATTTTTTTTAGCTGTTTTACTGCTTGCGGATTACTTATGGCTTTATCTAAATAAATACCTACAAATGCCATAGTTGTATAGCCTAATACTTTTGGATTAATTACAAATTTGGAGCCTGCGATTAAACCAGATTTTTCTAATTTACGTAAGCGTTGGTGTATTGCTGCACCAGAAATACCAACTTGCCTAGCTATTTCCAGAACTGAGGTTCTGGCATCTTCCATTAAGGCTCGTAATATTTTTTTATCGATACCATCGATTATAATGGTATTATTTTGAGTTTTCATTGTACTATAGTTTCAATTAAAAACTTAAATGTAGTAAAATGATTTTAATTTGAAACTAAAAGCTCGCGTTAAGGATGGAAGTGGCATCCTTTTTTTGCTGCCATAAATGGCAAAAAAAGATATAACGTACAGCCTGACGCTACTTAGCTTTCTTAAAAAAAGCTAAGTAGGGAAACGCTATAAAAAACTTAAAGATGTAATGGGTTGTAGCCTAAATAAGGAACGTGAGTTTCTTTAAAGGTAATGTCGTAATCTTCGAGTTCTTTAAGTATAGGCTCGTAAACTTCTTTTGTTATTGGGATTTGGACTCCTGGTGTTGTAATTTTGTTGTTTAAAATGGCTAAAGTTGCTATGGCAACTGGTAATCCAACGGTTTTTGCCATTGCTGTATAGGTTTGGTCTTTGCCTAATGTTACCATTGTGGCATCTATTTGGTGTTGTTTTCCGTCTAACTCGTAGCCAAATTTGTGATACATTACAATCATGTCTTTATCGTCTGGTGAAAGCGTCCAACTATCCATTAAGATTTTCTGTAAAATTTGTGCTGGTGTGGCTTTTTTAAGTTCTACCATTTTTTTAGAGTTGAAAATGTCTAACTCCAAAAACTTATCCCAAACAATATCGTCTTGGTCAATTTTTAAGGCATGCCTAAATTTAAGCTCCACAGAGTCTGTAGGACTGTATGGTAAAAAGGCGTTCACAAAATCGCGATAGCTCATGTTTTCGCTGTCGTCTATGGTGTAGCTATCGTCTGTCATGCCAAGTTGTACAAAAACATTCCATGCACGAGAGAAACCTACGCGTCGCATTGTACCTCTATATAGCGTTTTTACATCGTTTAATTTATAAACGCTTTGGTATTTTAAGGAATCTCTATTGGCATAGCCTTCAAAACGTCCATAACCTTCGACTTCTAAAAATTCGGTACGCCTAAACAACCTATTATAAGGTATATATTTAAAGGTGTTTTCTTGCAGAAACTTTGCTGCTCCACCTTGTCCTGCAACCACAACATTACGAGGGTTCCACGTAAATTTATAGTTCCATAAATTGGTGTCGCTTTCTGGAGCCACTAATCCACCAGTAAAGGATTCGAAAAGTATAATTTTACCACCTTTTTCTCTAATGCCATCTATAACTTGCATAGCACTCATGTGGTCTAAACCTGGATCTACACCAATCTCATTCATAAACACTAAACCTTTGGCTTTTACATCTGCATCTAAAGCTTGCATTTGTTCACTAACGTAAGATGCTGTAACCATATTTTTGTTGTAGGTTACACAGTCTTTTGCAACTTCTATATGAAAACGTGCTGGTAACATTGAGATTACAATATCTGCATTTTGTACTGCTTCTACACGAGAAGATGCATCAAAAACATCTAATGTTATTGCTGTAGCATTGGGATGATTGCCAAGTAAGGCTTTGGCATTTTCTATGTTGAGATCGCCTACAGTAATGTGTAGGTTTTCGGTTTTAGATTTATCTAGTAAATATTTTATTAAATAGGAAGTGGATTTTCCGGAACCAATAACTAAAATCTTTCGCATAATCGTTTTTGTTGAGTAATTTTGTATTGTTGCGAATGTAGTAAAATTGGATTGGGATAAAAACGAAAACGTATAATTTATATGAACAAAAAGGTGTTAATTTTAGGAACAGTTTTAGGATTGTTGAGTGTGGTTTTAGGTGCTTTTGGAGCACATGGATTAAAAGACGCTATTACTGCGGAAAACATACAGACTTTTGAAACAGGAGTTAAATACCAAATGTATCATGCTTTATTGCTTTTATTTGTTGGTTTGTCTAATCAAGTCACTCAACAAACAAAAAAAACAATTTTTTACTTAGTGTTAATTGGTATTGTGTTTTTCTCTGGTTCTATATATGGTTTAGCTACTAATAGCATGTCTAGTTTCGATTTTAAATCTATTGCTTTAATAACTCCAATTGGAGGTTTGCTATTAATAGTAGCTTGGTTGATGTTGTTAATAAACTTTGTTAAAAATAATAAGAATTAACCTTTTTTTTTAAGCGTAGTCTTATAATAATATGTAATTTTGCAAGACAAAACAACTCAAACAATTATGGTAAACCATACAAAGACTACGAAATCGATTTCGCTAGACCACTACGGAATTAAAAATGCCAAAGTTAAATACCAATTATCACCAGAAGAACTTCACAACATTACAATAGAAAAAGGACAAGGTGTTGAAGCCTCATCTGGAGCTCTAGCTGTTAATACAGGTGAGTTTACAGGTCGTTCTCCAATGGATCGTTTTATTGTTAAAGATAAGATTACAGGAGATAAAGTATGGTGGGGAAATATTAATATTCCTTTTGAACCAGATGCTTTTGATAAATTATACGACAAGGTTGTAGATTATCTTTCTGAAAAAGAAGTTTTTGTGAGAGATAGTTATGCCTGTGCAGACGAAAACTACAAACTGAATATTCGTGTTATTAACGAGTATCCTTGGAGTAATATGTTTGCCTATAATATGTTTTTACGTCCTACAGAGGAGGAGCTTAAGCACTTTGATGCAGAATGGACTATAGTTAATGCGCCTGGTTTTATGGCAAATCCAGAAGTTGATGGTACCAGACAACATAATTTTGCCATTTTAAACTTTACAAAAAAAATAGCCTTAATTGGAGGAACTGGTTATACTGGCGAAATTAAAAAAGGAATATTTTCTGCTTTAAACTTTATACTTCCAGTAGATAAAAACACTTTACCAATGCATTGTAGTGCAAATGTTGGTAAAGATGGAGATACAGCAATTTTCTTTGGTTTATCTGGAACAGGAAAAACAACATTATCTACAGATTCTGAAAGGAGTTTGATTGGTGATGATGAGCATGGTTGGACTGCAGAAAATACTGTTTTTAATTTTGAAGGTGGTTGTTACGCTAAGGTTATAAACCTATCTCAAGAACAAGAACCTGAAATTTATGGAGCGATTAGAAAAGGAGCAATCCTAGAGAACGTTATTTTAAATGATAAAGGTGAGGTTGATTTTTCAGACACTTCAATTACACAGAACACAAGGGTTAGTTATCCTATTTATAACATCGATAATATACAACAACCCTCTATTGGTAAAAACCCAAAAAACATATTCTTTTTAACAGCAGATGCATTTGGAGTTTTGCCTCCAATCTCTAAATTAACACCAGCACAAGCGGCTTACCATTTTATTTCTGGTTATACAGCTAAAGTTGCAGGTACAGAGGCAGGAGTTGTAGAACCACAACCTTCTTTTTCTGCATGTTTTGGAGCACCATTTATGCCTTTACATCCTACAAAATATGCTGAGATGTTAAGTAAAAAAATGAAAGAATCTGGAGTTAACGTATGGTTAGTAAACACAGGATGGACAGGAGGTCCTTATGGTGTTGGAACACGTATGAAACTTAAATATACAAGAGCAATGATTAATGCTGTTTTAAATGGCGATTTAGGACTGTATAATTATAACGATTACCATATACACTCTGTGTTTGGAGTAGCACAACCAAGAACATGTCCTGGAGTGCCAAAAGAAGTACTTAGTCCAAGAACTACTTGGAACGACGATAAAAAATACTATACTACTGCGTTTAAATTAGCAAATGCCTTTAGAGAAAACTTTACGAAGTTTGAAGACAATGCATCTGAAGAAATTAGACGTGGAGGACCACAACGTTACGCTGAGTAACAGAAAATATTAGACACAAAAAAACCGATGCGCAAGCATCGGTTTTTTTTATGAGGTAAATTTTATGTTATTTACCTTTATTTACTTTATCTATATATTTTTTAAGCGCCATAGTCATAGAAGGTGTTTCTGGTGTTGGTGCAGCAATATCTACACGTAATCCTTTTTCTTCTACAGCCTTAATGGTTGTATTGCCAAACACAGCAATGCGTGTATCGTTTTGTTTAAACTCTGGGAAATTATGGAATAAAGATTCTATTCCGGATGGACTAAAAAATACTAATATATCGTAATACACATTAGCTAAATCAGACAAATCACTAATTACTGTTCTATAAAATACTGCTTCTTTCCAGGTTACTCCCAAATCATTTAATATTTGAGGAACTTCTGGTTTTAATTTATCTGTTGTAGGCAATAAAAACGTTTCGTCCTTATATTTTTTAATTAAAGGAGATAATTCCGGGAATGTACGCTTACCAACATAAATTTTACGTTTTCTGTACACTACGTATTTCTGTAAATAGTAAGCTACAGCTTCAGATTGACAAAAGTACTTCATGGTATCTGGTACTTTAAAACGCATTTCTTCTGCTACTCTAAAAAAGTGATCTACAGCATTTCTACTGGTTAAAATAATTGCAGTGTAATTTGATAAATCAACTTTTTGCTGTCTAATTTCTTTGGAAGGCACGCCTTCTACATGGATAAAAGGTCTAAAATCAATTTTAACTTTTTGTCTTTCCTGTAAATCAAAATAAGGGGAATTTTCTATTTTTGGCTCAGGTTGAGAGACTAAAATCGTTTTCACTTTCATATAACTAGCTTAATTTAGTTGCCTTTTGTAATATTTAAACCGTAATAAATTCATACAGTACAACATAAGGCGAAATTTCAAGTGCGCAAAGATACAAAATAAAATAAAACAAGTTGTTTTTAATTAATCTTTGATTGGCTTTATAAAATGAAAGAATTCCAAAAAAATAAAATGCAAAGACAATAACTCCCAAAACAATCACTAAAATAGTAGATGGAGTAATGCTATAAATTAAAAAGGCATTAATAGGCATTAGTACTAAACCTAAAAAGTTTTTAAAACTCATTTTATGAAATAAGTACTTATCTACAATACTATCAATATCAAATACACTTGCAATTAAACGCTCTAACATAATTTTAATTAACATAAAAGCACCAATAGCAAAAGCTAATTTTAATACTAGTATATCGATAGATTTAAACTCTAAAAACTGTTGTTTTAACATTAAAAAACAAAAAATGGCAATAGAAAGCACAGTGTTTATGTAAAGTAATGCGTCAAAACCATCAATAAATTTCTGGTCTTTTACATATTTTTTTAAATACTTGGAGTTTATAGAAATGGTAATAAACTCGTTAAAACGCTTTGCGAATTTGGTTTTAGCAGCAGCTAATGCTATTAAGCAGACTAAAAATAGCAGAGTAAAAAAATCGTTAAAAGCCACTTCTCTAAGCATGCTATAAAATTATTATAAATTATCTTAGTTTACACTTAATATTAAGGAATATTTAAAAAAAAAGAGTTTATAAAAATGTACATTTGCATTGTTTTTATAAGCCATTTGATGCAAGACGCTATTGTAATTATTCCTACTTACAACGAGATAGAAAATATTGAAGCTATTATTCATGCTGTATTTTCTCAATCGATAGCTTTCGATGTGCTTGTAGTTGATGATAATTCGCCAGATGAAACTTATAAAAAAGTTGAAGTATTACAAGAGCAATATAAAAACCGTTTGTTTTTAGAAGTACGATCGGAAAAAGCAGGATTAGGTACTGCTTACATACATGGATTTAAATGGTGCTTAAAACGAAGTTATGAGTATGTTTTTGAGATGGATGCCGATTTTTCACATAACCCAAAAGATTTAGAGCGTTTGTATAATACCTGTAAGATTGATGGTGCAGATGTAGCTATTGGAAGCAGATATATAAAAGGAGTAAACGTCGTAAATTGGCCATTAAGCAGAGTTATTTTATCGTATGGAGCATCGTTTTATGTGCGCTTAATTACTGGTATGAAAATTAAAGATGCAACTGCAGGCTTTGTATGTTATAAACGAAAAGTGTTAGAAACATTAAATTTAGACGCTATTAAGTTTGTAGGTTATGCGTTTCAAATAGAAATGAAATTTAAGTCCTATCTTAAAAAATTTAAAATTATTGAAATTCCTGTGGTGTTTACCGATAGGATAAAAGGGAAGTCGAAACTGAGTTCAAATATTATTTCCGAAGCTATATTTGGAGTAATTACAATGAAGTTTAACAGTGTTTTTAAAAAAGAAAAATAGAAAATGGAAAATAAAATTACATTAATTAAAAATGCTAAGATTGTAAACGAAGGCGAAATTTTTAATGGAGATATTTTAATTGAAGGGGAGTTTATTAAACAAATAAGTCCATCAATTAGTGCAAAATCTGCAGATGTACATATTTTTGATGCCGAAGGACAATATGTTTTACCAGGTGCAATAGACGACCAAGTACATTTTAGAGAACCAGGTTTAACACATAAAGCCAATATAGAAACAGAAAGTAGAGCTGCAATAGCAGGAGGTATTACGTCTTTTATAGAAATGCCAAACACCAATCCGCAAACCACTACAATCGAAGCTTTGGACAATAAGTTTGATATTGCTGCCAAAACAGCGTATGCCAACTACTCATTTATGTTTGGTGGTACAAACGATAATTTAGACGAGATTCTTAAAGTTGACAAAACCAAAGTCGCCGCTTTAAAATTGTTTTTAGGCTCATCTACAGGAAATATGTTAGTGGATAATCCAGAAGTTTTAGAAAAAATATTTTCGAGTACAGATATGCTTATTGCTGTACATTGTGAGGACGAAGCAACTATAAGAAAAAACACAGCAATTTATAAAGAACGTTATGGCGATGATATTCCTGTACATTTTCATCCCATAATTCGTAGTGAAGAGGCTTGTTATATATCCTCATCGCAAGCTATAGAACTCGCTAAAAAAACAGGAGCACGTTTGCATGTTTTCCATTTATCTACTGCAAAGGAAATGGAATTATTTACTAATAGAATTCCATTAAAAGAGAAGAAAATAACAGCAGAGGTTTGTGTGCATCACTTGTGGTTTTCTAGTGAAGACTACGAGGAGAAAGGCACAAAAATTAAATGGAATCCTGCTGTAAAAACACCAAAAGATAGAGACGCTTTATTAAAAGCATTACTAGAGGATAAAATAGATGTTATTGCTACAGACCATGCGCCACATACTATAGAAGAAAAGGATAACGTGTACACAAAAGCACCTTCTGGTGGACCATTAGTGCAACACGCTTTACCAGCATTGTTAGAAATGCATCACAAAGGAAAAATTTCAATTGAAAAAATAGTAGAAAAACTATGCCACAATCCAGCCATATTATTCGAAATTGAAAAACGTGGTTATGTAAAGGAAGGGTATTATGCAGATTTAGTGTTAGTAGATTTAAATAACCCTTGGACTGTAAAAAAAGACAATATATTATACAAATGTGGTTGGTCACCTTTTGAAGGCACAACCTTTAAATCTCGAATTACACACACCTTTGTAAATGGAGGTTTAGCCTATAAAAATTTTAAATTTTACGACACTAAATATGCCAAACAATTAACGTTTAATCGCTAAAAATGGAATTAGTGTTAATAGTATATAGTAAAACAAACACATATAAAAACAGATGAAACATTTTTTAACGTTAATAATTGTAACTCTTTGTTTTACGGCTTGCTATAAAGTAAATAAACCAGACACTCCAGATAATTTAATACCAGAAGATAAAATGGTTGCTATTATTTTAGACATGTCCTTATTTTCTTCTGCTAAAGGCTTAGACAAAAAAACGTTACAAAAAAATGGTGTAGTTCCAAAACATTACGTGTACACAAAACATAAAATAGACAGTACTCAATTTGCTTTAAGTAATGAATATTATGCGTATAATGTGAAAACCTATGAGAGTATTTATGCTAGAGTTAAAGATAGTTTGAATAAGCTAAAAAAAATATATAAAGAACTAGACGAGAAAGAGAGTGAGGAGAAAAGAGTTACAGACTCAATTAATAAATTAAAAAGAAGAGATTCTTTAAAAAAGTATAATATTAAATTAAAAAGAGAGCTAAATAAGCCAGATCAATCTATTAACAGACAAAAACCAAATCCAGTAGTTAATTAATACTTATTTAACATCCTTCAAGAACAAAGCGCTAGTATCTTTTATACTTTTCTCAACAGGAATAAAGGTATAATTTAAAGCTGTTTTTACTTTACTATTATCAAATTCGCTTTTAGAACGTGCAGAGTTAGCGGTTTGTTTGGTGAGTTTTCTGCTTTTTCCTGTAAGTTTTTGCTTAAGCCAATCTAATCGCCAAGCCATTTGTAAAAGTAATTTTCCCGCTTCTTTTTTTGGAGGCGAAACCTTTAGGGATTTAGCAATAGCTTCAGTAAATTGTTTAAAAGACCAATTTGCAGCAATAGTAATATAGCTCTCGTTTTTAATTGTACTTTCCATTAGTTGTTTCATTATAGCAACAACATCTAAAACATCTACATAACCAGTGCTTCCTGAGGTATAATGCGATAAGCCTTTATACACCCATTTAAAAAGGTAACCACTACCTGTATGCCAATAACCAGGACCAATAATAACTCCTGGATTTACAATCACAGCATCCAAACCTTCTTGTGTGCCACGCCAAACCTCCATTTCTGCACCATATTTAGTAATGGCATAAACGCTATTATCGTTTTCAGGATTCCATGCTGTGGTTTCGGTAATTAATTTATGGTCCAATTCTTTGCCTAAAGCAGCAATAGAACTCACATAACATAGTTTTTTTACACCATAGGCTAAACTAAGGTTTACAATATTTGCAGTACCTTCTATATTGGTTTTTCGTAAGTTGTGGTAGCGTTTAGGATCAAAAGAAATTAATGCAGCACAATGGTAAACATAGTCAATATCCTTAAAAGCTTCCGTTAAATCTGGTATATTAGAGAGCTCTGCTTTTACCCAAATTATAGTTTTAAATAAGGCATCGTAATCTTCAGTATAATAAGAAAAAACGTGTTTTACTGAGGCTAGTTTAGCTTCGTTTCTGTAAGTTGCTTTTACTGTTTTGCCATCACTTACCAAAGTGTAGAGTAAATGAGAGCCTACTAAACCTGTTCCGCCTGTTACTAAAATCATAGAATACTAACTTTATTCAAAAATAGTCTTTTTAAGAATTGTCTTTTGTCTTTTGCGCGATAAACATATCTTTGCGAGATAATAAAAATAACACATAATTATGGCTAATAGTTTAGTTGAAGAATTACGATGGAGAGGAATGGTACACGATATCATGCCAGGAACAGAAGACCAACTTAATAAAGAGATGACAACCGCTTATATAGGTTTTGATCCAACCTCAGACTCTTTGCATATTGGAAGCTTAGTGCCTATAATTTTATTGGTGCATTTAGAAAAAGCAGGACATAAGCCTATTGCATTAGTTGGTGGAGCCACAGGAATGATTGGTGATCCTTCAGGTAAAAGTGATGAGCGTAATTTGTTAGATGAGGCCACGCTTGCGCACAATGTAGCAGGAATAAAAAGTGTATTATCTCGTTTTTTAAACTTTAATTCTAAAGCAGCAAACACTCCAGTTTTAGTTAATAATTACGATTGGATGAAGGATTTTAGCTTTATCGATTTTGCAAGAGATGTTGGTAAACGCATTACAGTAAATTATATGATGGCCAAAGACTCTGTAAAAAAACGCTTTTCTGGAGAAGAAGGAAGTGTTGGAATGTCGTTTACGGAATTCACATATCAATTAATTCAAGGATATGATTTTCATTATTTGTACAAAACTATGGGTTGTAAACTACAAATGGGAGGAAGCGATCAATGGGGAAATATCACTACAGGAACAGAATTAGTAAGAAGAATGCATGATGGTGACGACCAAGCAAAGGCTTATGCCATGACATGTCCTCTTATTACAAAAGCCGATGGCTCTAAATTTGGCAAATCTGAAGGAGGAAATGTGTGGTTAGATGCCGATAAAACGTCTGTGTATAAATTTTACCAGTTTTGGTTAAATTCTACAGATGAAGATGCCGAAAAGTATATTAAGATTTTTACTTTTTTAGATAAAAATACTATTGATGCTTTAATTGAAGAACATAAACAAACACCTCATTTACGTATTTTACAGAAGCGTTTAGCCGAAGAAGTAACCACTTTTGTGCACTCTAAGGAAGAATTAGAAAATGCCGAAAAAGCATCTGGAATATTGTTTAGCAAGAATTTTAATGAAGATATTAGAACGCTAGACGAAAAATTATTTTTAGATGTGTTTGAAGGCGTACCACAGGCTGAAGTTGAAAGCAACAAAATTGAAGCTGGTTTAGATATGATTGCTGCGCTGGCTGCCGAAACTAATTTTTTAGCCAGCAATGGCGAAGCACGTAGAGCTTTAAAAGAAAATTCGGTTTCTGTTAATAAAGAAAAAGTAACCGAAGCTTACCAAATAACAACTAAAGATTTAATACACAATAAATACGTTATTATTAATAGAGGAAAGAAAAGTACTTTTATTATAAAAGCGGTTTAAGATTATATATTTATAACACTTAGATGTTTGCTTCAGCTTAGTCTAATTTATTGTTTGGTCGAGCGCAGTCGAGACCTTAAAGTTTATTTATAAGCTTTTAAAACACAATAAAAGTAACAGCATATAAAAAAGAAAAGCCTGATTATATAAAATAACCAGGCTTTTAAAAATTAGTTAACCAACCAAAAACTAATTTTCCTTTTTCAAGCATATAATTAGTCGCTATTAATCTATATACCTTACACTTTATTTTTTATTTTATTTTTTAGAAACTTGTAACCAGTTTTTATCTGCTTTTTCTCTTAGTAGTTCTGGCTTTTCAGCATTCCATTTTTTAAGCGTATTAATTCCCCAACTATTATAAAATAAGTAGAGCTTATTATTTCTAATTTCAAACGTTTCTGGATCTATACTTACTTTTTTACCTTTATCTGCTATAGCATAAGCACAATAGCCACCATATTGTGGTACGTATTGTTTAGGGTTTGCTTTAAAAGTTTTTAAATGAGCTTCTGTTGCAAATTTATAATTAACGCCATCGTGTGATGCTGTAAATTTTTTATCACCTTCAATAGCTTCATTATTAAAATAAGCGACCACATCATAACCTTCTGCAACAAAGCCTTTTTTAGTATTGTAATCGGTTTGTGCTTGAGTGCTCATAATTCCGAATAAAAAAATAATGAATAGTAAATGTTTCATTAACTTTAAGTCGGTAAAAATTATAAAACCTTTCAAATTTTATAACACCATAAGATTACAACCTCTAATATCGCTAGTGTCAAATCTTCCAATAATTTCAAAAGAGTGGTCTGAGAGTGTTTTTCCTAAATCTTGAGTCGCAATAAACGAGCAAGAATTAATATTGGCAAGATCAATAACGTTAACTCCTCCTGTTTTTCCTGTAGGATTTATGGTTAGCGCATCTTCCGTGTCTCGCGTTAAAATACGCATCCAATTAGGAGACTCAAAAACGCCATTGCCTTTGGAGTAGGCTTGGCTTAATAACTCTGTCATGCCATATTCGCTATGGATAGCTGAGGTTCCAAAGCCAATTTTTAAAATGGCATGCAGCTCTTCTCTAACCAGTTCTTTTCGTCTGCCTTTCATGCCACCAGTTTCCATAACTATTGTGTTTTTTAAATGGAATGTTTCATGTTCAACTAAATCTAATAATGCAAAAGACACACCTATTAATAGTACTTTTTTATTGTGTCTGTCTAGCGTTTTTAATGTTGTGCTTAATTCAGAAAGATTATCGAGATAAAACCCACTTTTTTTATGTTTGGAGTGCTGTATTAAATCATTTACCATGTAAATTAACGACGAGCCATCGCGCTCTAAATACGAAGGTAAAAGTGCAAGCACAACATAATCCTCTATTGCGCCATAAAAGTGGTTAAAAGCTTTACGAAAACTTTTTTCGTATAATTCTAAATCAGTTACAAAGTGTTTACTTGTAATGCTTCCTGTGGTTCCAGAGCTAGAAAAAGTTTTTTCAATAGTGGTTTTAGAGGCTAATACTTGGTGTGATTTAAAAAATTGAATGGGTAAAAACGGGATGTCTTCAATTTTGCCAATAGCACTAGGATGCTTGTATAATAAATCGCAAAACGAACGATATACAGCATTATTTTCAAACTGAAACTTAAAAATTTGAAACGTCAAATCTTCGAAGTCTTGTTTGGTTTTAATGTTAAATATGGATTTAGTGTCTATCATTACTAATTCTTCAGTTCCATTGATTTTTTGTTTATAAAACAAAACAGTGAACCGAAAACAAAAATAGATAAAATAAAAAAAGCGTTACACAAGGTAACGCTTTTTTAAACTGTTAAAATTGGTAATTATTTAATTACTAATTTTTTAGTGATTGTATTGTTTCCTTGCGCTAATCTTACAACATAAATACCAGCCTTTAGACTAGAGACGTTTAAACGCTCTGTACTTAAAGTAGTATTAATTACTTGTTTTCCTAAAACATCGAAAACAGCAACTTGTGTAGGTTGGTTGTTAGAGGTTTTAATATTTACAAATCCGTTTGTTGCAGGATTAGGGTAAATAGAAAATTCAGCTACATTGTTTTGATCTACTGTTAATGTAGGATCAATTACCTGAAAATTATCTACATAAATAACTGTTGAACCATCAAACGGAGTTATATCGTAAAAACGTAAACCAACTTCAATAGTTTCGTCTGCAGTAGCAATATAAGTTGTAGTTACTGTTTGCCAAGCATCTACAGTGCCTGGAGAAGAGTAATTTTCAAAACCATCAACGTAAAGTCTAGCTCTAGCATCGTTATCTCCACCAACTTGATAAATATCTACAGAAACTGTATAAGTTATACCGCTTACAACAGTTACATTTTGTCTAAAATCTGTACTACTTTGGCTAGCAGTATTTACAGTAACTTTTAAAGATTTTGAACCTTCATTAACGATTGTAGTTTCTTCTTCAGTTGTTATTCCAGAATCAATTGTTGTCCAATCATCAGGAGTTGTACCAGTAAAATTTTCAAAACCACCATTAGTAGTAATGTTTTGCGCAGCTACAGATAAAGTAACTAAAGCAAATAATAAAAAGTAAATTTTTTTCATAGTTATAATTTTTTAAGATTTAGATTACAAATATATGTATAAAAAAAAAGCTAGTAAATTTTACTAGCCTTTTTAACTTTAACATAATGTTAAATTTACTTAACAATAAGTTTTTTAGTTGTTGTATTGTTGTTTTGAGATAATCTAATTAAGTATATGCCAGCGTTTAAGCCAGAAACATTTAAGGTTTCGTTTGTTAATTCATTTGCTAAAACTTGCTTACCTAATACATCAAAAACAGCTACAGATATTGCTTCATTATTGGCACTTTTAATAGTAACAAATCCATTATTTGTTGGGTTTGGATACATATTAAATGTAGCAGTATTAAACTCGTTTACTGAAAGTGTTGCGCCTTCAACATCTGCAACATATCTTGGTAATACTTGGTAAGTACCATTAAATTCTGCACCAAGTCCAATTACTGAAGATGTTCCAGTAGGAATATTAGCATCTATTAAATCTTCATCAGCAAAAGTAACTCTTGCAATAGTAACATCTGCTCCATCTGCAATGTTGTAGTTCGTGTTATTAGCAAAAACACCAGTATCTTCAAACGTTACATTTGTAATTTTTATTAACTCACTTTCGTAATCTTCACTAGCAGCTAAGAACTGCGAAACTGAAACTTCTTCTGGAGTAATTGTATTTCCTGTAGAAGAGGCAGTCGCTACATTTTCTGAAGGTACAAATTGTAACACACCAGAAAACGCACTTAATTCTCCTTTTAAACCAGTAATACCATCACCAATATTAAATGCAGTACTTAAGTTTCCAGCAGTATCATCTATTAATATACCTCCTGTTGCGTCTTGAATATATTTTTGATTTCTACTATTATCTGTAACAATGTAAGAAATTAATGCTTCGCCAGTTAACTCATAGAAATTTCCAATAGTTCCTGCTCTTAAATCACCAATTGTAGCCACCTGTGCAATTGAAGACACCGTAAAATTAACCGTTGTTGTAGCAGCATTTGCTAATGGTTGACCAGCGTTATCCACTAACTCAACAGTTACCATGTGAGCACCTTCTGCTAAACCAGTTAAACTAATAGGTGTAACATCAAATTTATCTATTGTTGCTCCTCCATCTATAGAGTACTCAATGTATCCATCTCCAGCAGAAGCTGCGGCAACAGTAAAGTTTTGAACACTAAGTTCTACATCAACATCTGTTGTTGGTATTGTAGAACCTTCAGCAGGAGAAGTAATTGCAATACTTGGATCTACAGCAGCAACAACTTGTAAATTGTCTATGTAAAATAAAGAAGATTGCGTTCCAGCAGTCCAGTTTGCAGCAATATCGTAAAAACGAATTCCTAAATCAAAATCCTCATTAGCAGCAGGTGTGTATTCTATAGAAATTGTTTGCCATGTGTTTAAAATCGTTTCATCAGAATATTGAGAAGGCGAAAAACCATCTCCATTAAAAATACGAGCTCTAGCCTCGTTATTTGTAGCATAAACATCCAAACTCATTGTGTAAGTTACACCTCCAGTTAAAGCAATTGTTTGTCTAATATCTGTGCTTCCTTGGCTTTGAGTTAGTACATTAACACTTGCAGAGCTTGTTCCATCTGTAACAAAAGCTGCATTGGTGTTTTCTGTTAAATCCATGTCATTAAAATCGATAGTTGTAAACGAGTCTGGAACACCAGCAGTCCAGTTTTCAAAGCTTCCGTTTACAGCTAAGTTTTGTCCGTAAGTTACAGAAGCGATTAATGTAAAAAGTAAAAAGTAAATTTTTTTCATAATAAAGTGTTGTAAAATTAGGATGCAAATATACGAAGAAATCTTAGTTTATTCTAAAATTTTAACTTACAATAACAGTTTTTACAATTTGATAACATTAAATTTAGTGTGCTGGTTTTCAATGTGCTATTGCTCTATTTATAAGAGGGAAACAAACGCTTTATGTTAAGTTATAGTTATTATTTTTAAATAAAAAATAGATTGTTATTTATGTTTTATCTTTACCACATAGTATGCAATGAGTATGAATAAAAAAGACATTAAAATACTTTTAGTAGATGATGAGCCAGATATTCTAGAAATAGTTAGGTATAATTTATCTGCTGAAGGCTATCAGGTTATTACTGCAGAAAACGGAACCCAAGCCATTAAAAAAGCCAAAAAGCAAAAACCACACCTTATTATTTTAGATGTAATGATGCCAGAAATGGATGGTATTGAAGCTTGTGAACATATTAGGAAATTACCAGATTTAAAACATACTATTATTACCTTTTTAACTGCACGTGGAGAGGACTACTCGCAAGTGGCTGGTTTTGAGGCAGGAGCAGACGATTATATTACTAAACCCATAAAGCCTAAAGTTTTAGTAAGTAAAGTAAAAGCGTTGCTTAGACGATTAAAAAACGAAGAACAAACAGATGCTATTACTAAAATAGGACATTTAACTATTAATAGAGAAGAGTATAAGATTATTTTAAAAGAAGAAGAAATTATCTTGCCTCGTAAAGAGTTCGAATTATTATCCTTGTTAACTTCTAAACCAGGAAAAGTTTTTAAACGCGAAGATATTTTAGAAAAAGTTTGGGGAAACGAAGTGGTTGTTGGAGGACGAACCATCGATGTTCACATAAGAAAACTTAGAGAAAAAATTGGAGACCACTCTTTTAAAACCGTAAAAGGTGTTGGGTATAAGTTTGTAGAATAGCTATTTTTAAATGAATACAAAATTTAAAAAAACATATAAATTTGCGTTTAAGACCTCTCTATACGTTACCTTATCTTTAATAATTCTTACAAGTTTATTTTTTTACGTATTTAAAATAACACTATGGCACTATCTTTTTCCTTATGCCATTTTTATTTTTAGTATTTGTTTTTTTATTATACAATATAGAGTAGAACGATTTATCTATAGACGTGTTAAAAAAATATACGACGACTTAACCCTTTTAGAATCTTCTGTACTTACCAATCGTGCTATAACTACTGATATGGCTACTCTAACAGAAGAAATTGATAAATATGCAAAGGATAAAAAAGTAGAAATTGAAGCTCTAAAAATTAGAGAAGCATATAGGAAAGAATTTTTAGGTAATGTATCGCATGAGTTAAAAACACCATTATTTACCATACAAGGCTATATATCTACACTTTTAGATGGTGCAATTAACGATAAAACGGTTAGAGATAAATATTTAAAACAAGCTGAAAAAGGTGTAGAACGATTAACTTATATTATTAAAGATTTAGACATGATTACCAAATTAGAAGTTGGCGATTTAAGTCTAAATACAGAAACGTTTGATATTGTTAAGTTAATAGAAAATGTTTTTGAGCTTTTAGAAATAAAAGCAGCAAAAAAGAAAATTACTTTAACGTTCGATAAAGAGTATGATTCTAAAATATTTGTAGAAGCAGATAAAGATCGAATTCAGCAAGTGCTTAGTAATTTAATTGTCAACTCTTTAAAATACGGAAGACAAAAAGGGACCACAGAGATAAGTATAGAAAATTTAATAAAAAATAAAGTTATAATACGTGTTACAGATAATGGCGAAGGAATAGCTAAAGAAAACATACCACGACTTTTTGAGCGTTTTTATAGAGTAGATAAAAGTGGCTCGCGCAGAGAAGGTGGTTCTGGTTTAGGATTGTCTATAGTTAAACATATTATAGAAGCGCATAACGAAAAAATATATGTAGAAAGTGAACTAGGTGTTGGTAGCGAATTTTCATTCACTTTGGAAAAGAGCAAATAACTCTTTAAAATCTATTTTTTCTTCATTTAGATTTAAACCTGCGTAATTTTTAAGCCTATCTAGTTGTTTTAAATCAAAATTGTTTTGTTTACAAAAAGGTACCTTGTTTAACTTCTCCAATCGCTTTGCTAGATACATCTGTTCGTGTTGGCCAGGAGTTGGTATAAAAAAAGCCTTCTTTTTTAATTTTTCTAAATCCATGATTGTAGTGTAGCCAGACCGAGAAATTATAATTTTACTCCCTTGGATTGCTTTCTCCAAGTCTTTAGTTAACATGTAATTGTAAATAGTAAAAACACCTTTTTTTTCTATAGTTTGTTGGCCATCAATAATGCCTTTAACAACTAATACCGAACCCTTAAAATTACTCAGTTCTTTAAATATCTTTTGCTCTAAAAGTGTACGTTGAGGTTCTGGACCAGAAAGCAAAACCATAAGATCGTAAACAGGAACAATAGATTTATATTTAAACCTACTTAAAGGACCAATAAATTTTAAAACTAAGTGTTTAGTATCGGTTTTACTTAGTCGTCCAGTTAAATTAGTTTCAGTGGTACTGTAATCTGGTATCCAACACGCGTTAAATTTCTTAATATATTTTTTATGTAAATTTTTAGTTAGCCAAGTTGTGTTTCCGCTTAAAATATTAACTTGGTGTGTGATGTAAACTGAAGGAACTTTATTAGAATGCACGCCAAATCGGTTGTCAGAGATAATTCCTTTTATATTATAGTCTAAAATTAGTGTATCCGTTTTTAACCGTTCTGCTTTAATAGTTTGTAAAAAACGAGGTGCATTTAGTAAAAATTTCCACTTTAAAAACCGAGCTTGTTTTATGTATTTTATATTATAAGAAGGTAACTGCAAACAAATTAAATCTGGGAACTCTTTAGATAGCAAGCGTAATGCCTCATTATCACTAGCTAGTATTGGCTCAAAACCTTCATTAATAAGCGCTTTTATAATAGGAATGCAGCGTGTAGCATGACCCAATCCCCAATTTAAAGGTGCAACAAGGATTCTTTTTTTCATTTATAATAGAATCATTTCTATGTTTAAAACAAAGGTAACAATAATACTACTCCCATTTATTTTACTAATTTTGCTCAAATTTTAAGAGTGTGGGAAGTAAAAATAAACTGAAGAGATTTAACGAAAACGAAACCTTTAAAAACGTATTTCAGCCAAAACGAGACGATTTGGTTAAAAGCAACTATGAGTTTAAAGGCGAATGGAACAATAAAGTTTTTAAAAACAATAACCCTCTAGTATTAGAATTAGGTTGTGGTAAAGGCGAATACAGTGTAGAGCTTGCTAAAAAATACCCAAATAAAAACTTTATAGGTATCGATATTAAAGGCGCACGCTTTTGGAGAGGAGCAAAAACAGCAATCGAAGAAAATATCCCAAACGTGGCTTTTATTAGAACGCAAATTGAGCTTGTAGAATATGCTTTTGCAGAAAATGAAGTGGACGAAATCTGGATTACCTTCCCAGACCCACAAATAAAATATAAGCGCACAAAACATAGAATGACAAATTCTGCTTTTTTAAAACGCTACAAAACCATACTAAAACCAGAAGGTATTGTAAACTTAAAAACCGATAGCGAATTTATGCATGGCTATACACTTGGCTTGTTACATGGCAAAGGACACGAAGTGCTGTATGCCAATCATAATGTCTATAAACAAGAAGGAGCTCCAGAAGAAGTAACCAGTATTCAAACACATTACGAAAGCATCTATTTAGAGCAAAACAAACCAATTACGTATATTAGATTCAAAATTAACTAATTTTGAATATTACTATAACCTTTTTATTAGGACTAATTATTGCGCTTATAGGTGTAATTCCACCAGGACTGCTCAATCTAAGCGCTGCAAAAATTAGTTTAAAAGAAGGGCATTCGCGTGGATTAGTATTCTCGTTCGGAGTTTGTGTCGTGGTAGTTATCCAAACATTAATTGCAGCTAATTTTGCCAAATACTTAAGTAATCATCCACAAATTGTAGAAATATTACGTCGCGTTGCATTAGTGATATTTGTGCTAATTACAGTCTATTTTTTATTTATATCTAAAAGCGAAGACAAACCAAAATTAGATTTAGAGGTAAAAAGTAAAAGCAGTCGTTTTTTTCAAGGTATGCTGCTTTCTGCATTAAATGTGTTTCCAATTCCTTACCAAGCCTATATGGTGTTAACTATTGCAGGTTTTGGTTGGTTGGTTTTCGAAGCAACCTATATTACCTCTTATGTTGCAGGAGCAGCAACAGGAACATTTGTCATGCTCTATATTTATGTGTTTTTTTTCGAAAAAATAAAAAGCAAAAAACTCAAGTCCCAAAAAGCGATGAATTACATAATAGGAGCAGTTACAGGAATAATTTCAATAATTACACTTATTAATATTATTAAGGATATGTAATGAAGCCAGAAACACTTAATTTTTTCGAAAAAGTTTATAAGGTAGCAAAGCAAATTCCCTTTGGGAGAGTAACAAGTTATGGCGCAATTGGTAACTATTTAGGTCAACCCAGAAGCGCTAGGATGGTAGGTTACGCTATGAATGGCTCACACAATAAAGATGTGCCAGCACACAGAGTAGTTAACAGAAAAGGCTTGTTAACAGGAAAACACCATTTTGAAGGTACCAACCTTATGCAACAGCTTTTAGAAAATGAAGGCATTGAGGTTTTAGATAACCAAATACAGAATTTAGAACAAGTGTATTGGGATCCTTCAAAAGAATTATAGTTTTTTAAATTCCCTATTATTTCCTAATATTTTAAAAATTTACAAAAAACTAGTTTTTTAAAGCCATAAATTTCAACAATAATGGTATAGAAAATCTTCAAATAGCACGCTTTATACTTCAAGCTTTATGTATTATCTTTGCACTTTAGAATAAATCTAAATTATAAAGATGAAATTAAACAAACAGGACATACTTAAAGCACTAGAAACCATTACAGTTCCTGGCGAAGGACAAAACATGGTAGAAAGTGGAGCAGTAACCAACGTAGTCACTTTTGGAGACGAAGTTATTGTAGATATCACTATAAAAAACCCAAGCCTTCAAGCAAAAAAGAAGACAGAAGTGGATATCCTTAAAACTATTCACGATAAAGTTTACCAAAAAGCTAAAATTACAATTAATATAAAAGTAGAAGCACCAGCCAAATCTGCACCAAACGTAATAAAAGGAAAAACAATTCCTGGAATTCAAAACATTGTTGCAGTAGCCTCTGGTAAAGGAGGTGTAGGGAAATCTACAGTAACAGCCAATCTTGCAGTAACATTAGCAAAAATGGGTTTTAAAGTAGGAATTTTGGATGCAGATATTTACGGACCATCTGTCCCAATAATGTTCGATGTTGTAAACGAGAAACCGCTAGCTGTAAATGTTGACGGAAAATCTAAAATGAAACCCGTTGAAAGTTACGGCGTAAAAATATTATCTATAGGGTTTTTTACAAGTCCAGATCAAGCAGTCGTTTGGAGAGGACCAATGGCAGCAAAAGCACTAAACCAAATGATTTTTGATGCAGATTGGGGAACTTTAGACTTTTTACTAATCGATTTACCTCCAGGAACAGGAGACATCCACTTAAGCATCATGCAATCGTTACCCATTACAGGAGCAGTAATTGTTAGTACGCCTCAAAATGTAGCCTTAGCAGACGCTAAAAAGGGAGTAGCAATGTTTCAACAAGACAGTATTAACGTACCTGTTTTAGGAATTATAGAAAACATGGCCTATTTTACACCAGAAGAACTGCCAGAAAACAAATATTATATCTTCGGAAGAGAAGGTGCTAAAAACCTTGCCGAAGATTTAAAAGTCCCATTTTTAGGCGAAATACCTCTTGTGCAAAGCATTAGAGAAGCAGGAGATGTAGGAAGACCAGCAGCTATGCAAACCGCAACAGTGTTAGAGCAATCTTTCGAAAAAATAACACAAAACGTAGTTGAACAAGTTGTAAAACGAAACGACAATTTGCCTCCAACCGAAGCAATTAAAATAACTACAATGGCTGGATGTTCAGCAGTTAAAAAATAATAATAAATGACTACAGAAGAGATAAGAGTAAATGTAGAAAAAGCACTAGAAGAAATCCGTCCGTTTTTACAAAGCGATGGAGGCGATATCTCATTACTTTCAATAGAAGACGATAAGTTGGTAAGAGTACAGTTGCAAGGCGCTTGTGTAGGCTGTAGTGTGAATCAAATGACACTAAAATCTGGCGTAGAAATGACAATTAAAAAATACGCGCCTCAAATAGAACAAGTTATAAATATTGAAGCTTAATATGGCGTGACCACAAGGGTCAGGCTTTCACTACTCGCTTTCTGCGAGGAGCTCAAACAAGCCGTTCAATCCTTCACGCAAACTGATAAATATCATAAAAAATAAAAGTTTATTATTAGAACTTTGTAAAACACAAATTACAACCTGCAAGGTTTTAAACACCTTGTAGGTTTTAAAATAAAAAAATGAAGGTAGCAATTATCAGATTCCTGCCTTCGCAGGAATAAAATGATTAAAACAGATATACTTATTATTGGTGCTGGACCAACAGGTTTATTTGCCGTTTTTGAAGCTGGCCTACTCAAATTAAAATGCCACTTAATAGACGCCTTACCACAAATAGGTGGTCAATGCTCCGAATTGTACCCAAAAAAACCCATTTATGATATACCAGCATATCCAGAAATTCTTGCAGGCGATTTAACCAACAAGTTAATGGAGCAATGCAAACAATTTGAACCAGGTTTTACTCTAGGCGAGCGTGCAGAAACCATAGATAAACAAGACGATGGTACATTTATTGTAACCACAAATAAAGGCACCAAACACCAAGCTCCTGTAATAGCAATTGCAAGTGGATTAGGTAGTTTTGAGCCTCGTAAACCTTTAATACATAATATTACAGACTTTGAGGACAAAGGTGTGGAATATATGATTAAAGAACCAGAAATGTACAGAGATAAAAAGGTTGTAATTGCTGGTGGAGGAGACTCAGCTTTAGATTGGAGCATCTTTTTAAGTGATATTGCAAGCGAAGTTACTTTAATTCATAGACGAAACGAATTTAGAGGTCATTTAGACTCTGTAGACAAAGTACAAGAATTAAAAAATAAAGGTAAAATAAACTTAGTGACTCCTGCCGAAGTTATTGGTATTTTAGGAGCAGATAAAGTAAAAGGCGTAGTTGTTAAACAAGCAGAGCATATTGAAAAAGAATTTGAAATAGAATGCGACCATTTTATCCCATTATTTGGCTTATCTCCAAAGCTTGGACCAATAGCAAATTGGGGCTTAGAAATAGAAAAAAACGCTATTAAAGTTAATAACGCTTTAGATTACCAAACAAATATTCCAGGAATTTTTGCAATAGGAGACGGAAACACCTATCCAGGAAAATTAAAATTAATTCTTTGTGGTTTTCACGAAGCAACATTAATGTGCCAAGCAGCCTATCAAATTATAAATCCAGGAAAAAGATATGTGCTTAAATACACAACAGTTAGTGGTGTAGATGGTTTTGATGGTACTAGAAAAGAAGCGCCAAAGGCAGTTGTAAAAAAAATAGAATAAACTAACTTTATCCTGCAAGGTTTTTAAAACCTTTAAGTAATAAAGGATATTGTAAAAATAAAAATAGTAAAATTTGAGACCTACAAGGTTTTTAAAACCTTGCAGGTCAAAAACAATTAAAACTCTGTGACCTTCTTTGTAAGTTCAGACAGTTTTAGTGTAAATTAAAATAGATTTCTGCTTTCACTAAAAGTTAACATGGAACAAGACATAAACATTAAAATAACAGATAGAGATGGTGTAACACATAAGGTGCTTGCTCCAACAGATATGGCAATGAACCTCATGGAAGTCGTGCGCTCTTACGAGCTTGCTCCAGAAGGCACCATTGGTATTTGTGGAGGTATGGCAATGTGTGCGTCTTGCCAATGCTATGTATTAAGTGAAACGGAACTTCCAGAAATGCAAGACGACGAAGAAGCAATGCTTAGCGAAGCTTATTACGTAAAAGATAATTCGCGTTTAGGTTGCCAAATACAAATGACTCCAGAAATGGAAGGTTTAGAGGTAGAGTTGGCTCCAGAATCTTAACCAAATTCCTGCAAAGGCAGGAATCTCTTATTAAACAAGTAACAACCCTTGACTGTAAATACAAAGTTAGCATCAAACTATATAAACAATTTGGTTGAATATATATAATTGCGAATCGTGTCTGAACTGATGAGATTCCTGCCTTCGCAGGAATATTACTCCGTTTTATAATCAATCAATTTTTGAGGACCTTCTAATAAAATTCTAACAATTTTTAAAACACCCTCATCTGTAGTTGCTATTTGCCATTTAATTAAAGAGATTGCTCCATTTTCAATTTCAATACCAGTAATACTTCTTGGATGCACACAACTACCATCGTTAAAAAAGGCAATGTCTCCAGGTTCTGGGAAACGAGGTCTGTGCGTATGACCAACAATTGTAATTAAATTATTGTTTTCGCTTATCCATTTTTTTGTTCGTTTTTCAACTTTTATAAGCTCTTTGTAGTTTTTTGCAGGACTAGTAGGATCTGCAATTCCCATTACGTTAAGCGGTTTCCAAAGTGCTCTAACACCAAAACGACTCCATTTCCAAAAGGTATAATTCCACCAATCTGCTTGGTGACCATGCGTTAAAAAAAGCTCTTGTTTGGTGTCTGTGTGTTTTAATATTATTCCTTCGTGATATTCAATGCCTTTAAATAATACTTCATCTTTCCCTGTTTTAGGATCGAAATAAGTAGAGAGATTCTTTTTTACATATTCAGGATTGCGATAAACCATATCGTGGTTTCCCCAAATCATGTGTAATCTACATTGCTCATGAAAAAGTTTCATTAGCATATATACATTTTTATGAGCTTCCAAAATTGGTGTAAACGAAATGTTTTCCCAAAGCTCATCTCCATCTCCAATTTCAGCATAACTAAAGCCTTCAGCATAATAATGCTTTAAGGCATGAAAGTAGATGTTTCGATTATTTGCAAAATCATCGGCAAAACTATTATCACCTCTATGGCAATCACTAAATAAAATAAATTTAGAATTATCATCAAAATCTATAATTTTAGCGTTTTTATAGGCTCTGTCTAATTTCTTTTTTGCTGAAAACATAGAAGTAAAAATAGCATAAAAAAAATACGCATCAAATAGATGCGTATTTTATATTAAAACTCTTTCAATATAAATGTTGTATAGTTAAAAGTAATTTTTTATAACATTTTAATTAAAGTAAGATAATTAAATATCGGTTAGCGACTATTTAAAGGCATTTAAGCCAGTAACATCTAAACCAGTAATTAGTAAATGGATATCGTGTGTGCCTTCGTAAGTCACTACGCTTTCAAGATTCATCATATGTCTCATAATAGAATATTCTCCACTAATTCCCATTCCACCTAACATTTGTCTAGCATCGCGAGCAATAGTTAAGGCCATATCTACATTATTGCGTTTTGCCATAGATATTTGAGCAGAAGTAGCAGTGCCATTCTCACGCATTACACCAAGTCTCCAAGCTAATAATTGAGCTTTAGTGATTTCGGTAATCATTTCAGCCAATTTCTTTTGTTGTAGTTGGAACTGTCCAATTGGCTTGCCAAATTGAATTCGTTCTTTACTATAACGCAAAGCAGTGTCATAACAATCCATTGCTGCTCCAATTGCGCCCCAAGCTATACCAAATCTAGCAGAATCCAAACACCCTAAAGGTGCTCCAAGCCCAGATTTGTTAGGTAGCAAATTTTCTTTTGGCACTTTTACGTTATCAAAAATAAGTTCACCAGTAGCACTTGCTCTAAGTGACCATTTGTTGTGAGTTTCTGGAGTAGTAAACCCTTCCATGCCACGCTCAACAACTAAACCATGTATGCGTCCTTCTTCATTTTTAGCCCATACAACAGCAACGTTACAAAAAGGAGAATTAGAAATCCACATTTTTGCTCCATTTAAAAGATAATGGTCTCCCATATCTTTAAAATTAGTTACCATTCCGCCAGGATTACTACCATGGTCAGGCTCTGTTAACCCAAAGCTACCAATCCATTCTCCACTCGCTAATTTTGGTAAATATTTTTTACGTTGTGCTTCGTTTCCGTATTTCCAGATTGGATACATAACTAATGAGGATTGTACCGAAGCAGTACTACGTACACCAGAATCACCACGTTCAATCTCTTGCATAATTAAACCATAAGAAATTTGGTCTAAGCCAGCACCTCCATATTCCTCAGGAATATAAGGACCAAAAGCACCAATCTCTGCCAATCCACTAATAATAGATTTCGGGAATTCTGCTTTTTGTGCAGCCTCTTCGATGATAGGCGAGACGTCTCGCTTAACCCATTCTCTGGCAGCATCGCGTACTAATTTATGTTCTTCTGTTAATAATTCGTCAAGATTATAATAATCTGGAGCTTCGAATAAATCTGGTTTCATCCTAATTTTAGTATTAAAGGCTTCAAATTTTGAAGAAATATCAAAAATCAGAAGCGTTATTTTAAAAGTTTAACAAAAATAACTAAAAGCTTGGCATTGCCCAATATAAATATCACATTTTAAGATAAAAATCTTTTGTTAAATTTATATACTCATCTGTGTAGTTGTGTCTTGCGTTTTCAATTATAAGTGTATTCGTTTTTATTTCGCTTTCGCTGAAAGACATTGTAATTAAAGAACGTTTTATTTCAGAACTTAAATTCCCCTTTACACGAGTAATTTTATTAGCCTTTAAGTTTACAGCAGAAGCTAATGTGATAAATTTAGCTTCTTCATTAAACGGAATAATAGTTGCAAAAACACCATCTTCTATTAGTAATTTAGATACACTATCTAGCAAATGCTCAAATGGCATAGCATCTTGAAAACGCGCTAAATCTCGCTGTTTACTTTCAGTTTTATAATCCTCTGCATAAAACGGAGGATTACAAATAATAAGGTCGTATTTGTCCTCAATTTCTTCAGTAAATTCAGCTAAATCTGCATGATAGCAAAATAAGCGATCACTCCAAGGAGAGTTTTCAAAATTCTCTACACATTGCTCGTAAGCCTGTTCATCTATTTCTAAAGCATCAATAACTTCTGCGTTGCTACGCTGTGCTAACATTAAAGACAAAATGCCTGTACCAGCTCCAATATCTAAAATAGCAAAAGGCTGTTGCCCTATTGGAGACCAGGCACCAAGTATAACACCATCTGTACCAATTTTCATAGCACATTGGTCTTGATTTACAGTAAATTGTTTGAATTTAAAAGGTTTATTCATAGCTATTTGTTTTGCCAATCAGAGCGCAGCGAAGAATCTTGATTTAAAAGATTTTTTAGTTATCCGAAGATAATTGGAACCCCTTGCGAATGACTAGCATTATTCCTCTAAATACAAATCAATTAAACCATCAGGACAATCAACAAAAATAGTTTTATTCTCTTTATCAACTTTATAAATAAATTCATCGTTCATAGGGATTAAAATTTCAACACCATTTCTATCAATTTCAAAAAGCGATTGCGCTGTAGTATCATTAACGCTTTTAATAGTGCCAACAAAGCCAAAAGTTTTATCTTCTACTTTAAAACCTATAATCTCATGAAAGTAAAACTTATCCTCCTCCAGCTCTGGTAAAAACTCTAAAGGTAAATAGACTTCGCTTTTTAGTAATGCATCTGCATCAGCTTCTGTATCAACATCTTCAAATCGCACTCTAAGTAATTCCGATTTATGCAGTTGAGAACTTTCAATAAAAAAAGGAATGAGATGACCACGTAAATCAATAAATACAGACTCTAAATTTTCGTATAAATCAGGTTCATCTGTATCTAATTTTATAAGTAATTCACCTTTAAAACTGTATTTTTTTACAATTTTACCTAGAAAAAAACAATCGTCTTTAGTCATCGAAAAATTTTATTTTTCGTTCCCTTAAAAATAGGGAATCTTTTTAATTAGTGATTAAGATCCCATTTTTAATGGGATTTGTTCAATTATGCAATTTGCTTTAAAAAACTATTTCATAAAAAAACTCCGATAAATTTTATCGGAGTTTAAAAGTATAAAAAAATAATTTTCTATTCTTCTTCGTTTGAAGCTTTTGCTTCTTCAGCCGGAGCTTCTTCTGCAATTTCTTCTTCAACAACTGGAGCGTTTGCTGCAATTCTAGCTTCATTTGCTGCTTTTTCAGCTTCAAATGCTTTAGCTTTAGCTTCCGCTTCCGCTTTAGATAAACCGTCTTTTTTAGCATTTACTTTCCCAGCTTTTTCTTCTAACCAAGCAGCGAATTTCTTCTCAGCTTGCTCTTCAGTTAAAGCGCCTTTTTTAACACCACCAGCAAGGTGATTTTTTAATAAAGCACCTTTGTAAGATAATAATGCTTTGGCAGTATCAGTAGGTTGTGCACCATTCTGTAGCCATTGTACTGCTCCATCAACATCTAATTCGATTGTTGCAGGATTAGTATTTGGATTGTAAGCACCTAATTTCTCTAGGTATTTACCATCTCTTTTCGCGCGAGCATCTGCTGCTACGATCCAGTAATAAGGTTTCCCTTTTTTACCATGTCTTTGTAATCTTATTTTTACAGGCATAAAAATTAATTTGTGAGGTTCTCGACCTCGATTATTAATAATTCTGCAAAGATACAATTTTTATTTAAATATTAAGTTTTTGTTCCTTTTCTGTTCTATTTATTTTTTTATGCTATTTTTGAAGTCAAATTGTAATTAATCATGAGAAAAATATTTGCTTTAGTTTTAACAACACTATTGGTTTGGAGTTGTGGTGATGATTTAAAATTCAATACACCTGCTTTAGCTGGCGAAAAGGATGGAGTAGATTGGAATGCAGTGAGTTTTAACGCGCAAATTCAATCTAATGGAACCTTAAGGATTACAGGAAGCGATAATTTTGAAAGAATAAATTTAATATTACCATCACTTACACCTGGAGTTTACACACAAGATAATGCGAATACAGAAGCTAATTTTTCCGACTTCCAAGATGTTTTTTATTCTACAAACAACAATCCAGATGAAGACTTACAAATATATCCTGCAGATTTAGAAATTGAATTAACCGAATATAACTTAAGTAGTAATACTGTTTCTGGGAAATTTCATTTTAATGCATTTACTCCAGCAGGTTTGTTAGGCGTTAATTTTAGTAAAGGTTATTTTCATAGAATTCCCGTAGGAGGATCAATTGCAATACCAGGAGAACCAACAGATCCTGATTTATCTTGCCAAAATGCACAAGCAATTGTGGCAGTAACGCTTATAAATTTTAACGCTGTAGATGTTACTGCTCCAACGTATCCAACAGTATGCAATGCTTATAGAATAGCTTTAGAAGGACAAATTGAGGAATGTGGAGACGAAGATGGAAGCTTACAAGATATTATTGATAGCTTAGGTGATTGTACAAATTAACCTTTAAATACATTATCACATACTAAAACAGGCTAACTAGCCTGTTTTTTTTGTTAAAAACTATTAAATCTATCACAAACACTGTTAAATCACTTGACAACCACTCTTAATTATGTTATATTAAGGAAGGATGTCGAACAATACGCATCTTTAAAGAAGGTTATTGAAATTTAAAAATGTAAAAGATAATATGAAGTTCACAGAAAAAATTTCAAACAAGTTAAATGAGTTATTAGTAAAAAATTATGATGCTGAAAAAGGCTATTTAAACGCTATTGATAATGTAGAAAGCGATCGCCTAAAAATGTTTTTTAAAAGAAGAGCCTCAGAGAGAAGCGAATTTGCTAAAGAACTAAGAACCGAAATTCTGCGTTATGGAGAAATACCAGAAGATTCAGGTAGTTTTAAAGGTACAATGCATAGAAACTGGATGAGTTTAAAATCTTTATTCACTTCAAACGATGAAGAGGCTATTTTAGAAGAAGCCTTAAAAGGTGAGGAAGCGAGTTTAAAAGAGTATAACGACATTATAAATTCAGATATGGTATTTCCACCATCAATAGACTCATTATTAGCAAAACAGAAAAATGCAGTGCAATCTGCAATTAATACAGTGAAAGTGCACGAAGAATTAGTGTCATAATCACCAATTAAATACATTTTAAAAGCGCAGCCTTATTGGTTGCGTTTTTTGTTTACAATTGTTTATAACTTCACTTTAAAAAAGTGAAAATTCTATGTATTTTTATAAGCTCGTAATTTGTGATTTTACAAATACAGCTTCACTATTTAAAAGCAAAATATGTACTTAATTTTTGATACAGAAACTACAGGTTTACCAAAACGTTGGGATGCTCCAATTACTGATGTGGATAATTGGCCAAGATGCATTCAAATCGCGTGGCAATTGCACGATGAGATGGGGAACTGTATCGAACATCAAGATTATTTAGTACAGCCAGAAGGATTTAATATTCCTTACGATGCTGAGAAAATTCATGGGATTTCTACAGAGTTAGCACAAGAGCAAGGTATCCCATTGGCAGAGGTTTTAGTAAAGTTTAACCAAGCCTTAGAAAAAACAAAATTTGTTGTTGGACAAAATGTAAAGTTCGATCTCAATATTATGGGAGCAGAATTTGTAAGAGGTGATTTAGCTAACCAACTACAGGAACTACCTGTTTTAGATACCTGTACAGAACACACTGCAGCCCTTTGCCAAATTCCTGGTGGTCGATATGGTAAATTTAAATTACCAACCTTAACAGAGCTACACCAGTTTTTATTTAATAAACCATTTGCCGAAGCGCATAATGCAACTGCAGATGTTGAAGCCACCACACGTTGTTTTTTTGAATTAATACGTTTACGAGAATATACGGAAGAACAATTAGACGTTCAGCCAGATTATTTTGAGCGTTTTAATAAGGAGAATCCGCAAACCATTACGCTTATTGGTTTAAAGCATATTAACCTTAAAAAAGAAAGTGCTAAAATTAATGAGCGACTTCAAAAAGCACAAACAAGTGATCTTTCAGATGCTGAAATAAAAGAAAATATTTCGGAATTAGCAGAAGTTGAGTTTGTGCACTTGCATAACCACTCGCAATTTTCGGTCTTACAATCTACAATTAGTATTCCTAATTTGGTTGCAGCTGCAGCAGAGCATAATATGCCAGCAGTCGCACTAACCGACCATGCTAATATGATGGGAGCTTTTCATTTTGTAAAAGCTGTAAACAATCATAATAAAGCGATTAAAGCAAAAAATACTGAAGCTGCAGAGAAAGGCGAACCAGCAAACCTTAAAGAAATAAAACCTATTATTGGTTGCGAGTTCTTTGTTTGTGAAGATCATGCAGATAAAACCAGAAAAGACAATGGTTACCAAATTGTATTAATTGCCAAGAATAAAAATGGCTATCATAATTTAGCAAAACTATCGTCTCATGCTTTTGTAGATGGATTTTATTATTTGCCAAGAATTGATAAAAAATTAATACAGCAATATAAAGACGATTTAATTTGTTTAACAGGAAACTTATATGGCGAAGTACCAAGTAAAGTGTTGAATGTTGGCGAAAATCAAGCAGAAGAAGCCTTACTATGGTGGAAAGAAGCGTTTAAAGACGATTTGTATATTGAATTAATGCGACACAATCAGGAAGATGAAAACCGTGTAAATCCTGTATTAATCGAGTTTTCTAAAAAGCATGATGTAAAGCTGGTTGCTACTAATAACACGTATTATCGTAAACAAGAAGATGCCAATGCTCACGATATTTTATTGTGTGTAAAAGATGGCGAAAAGCAAGCCACACCAATTGGTCGAGGTCGTGGTTATCGTTATGGTTTACCAAACCAAGAATATTATTTTAAGTCTTCTGAAGAAATGAAATCTTTGTTTAAAGATGTGCCTGAAGCGATAAGTAATATTCAAGAAGTAGTCGATAAAGTTGAAGCATTTCAACTTGCAAGAGATGTCTTATTACCTGCTTTTGATATTCCTGAAGAGTTTAAAGATGAAGCCGATTTAGCAGATGGAGGAAAACGTGGAGAAAATAAATTTCTTAGACACTTAACTTACGAAGGCGCTAAAAAACGCTATGGCGAAGACCTTTCTCAAGAAATTACAGAGCGTCTGGATTTTGAGCTTAGTGTAATTGAAAACACTGGTTATCCTGGCTACTTTCTTATTGTAGAAGATTTTATTCGCGAAGCCAGAAATATGGATGTGTCTGTTGGGCCTGGTCGTGGATCTGCAGCTGGATCTGTTGTGGCCTACTGCTTAAAAATTACCAATATAGATCCTTTAAAATACAACCTACTTTTTGAGCGTTTTTTAAATCCCGATCGTGTAAGTATGCCAGATATTGATATCGATTTTGATGATGAAGGCCGAAGTCGAGTGATGGATTATGTAATTGATAAATACGGAAGCAATCAGGTTGCACAAATTATTACTTATGGTACAATGGCTGCAAAATCTTCGATTAGAGATACTGCTCGTGTACTAGATTTACCACTTTTTGATGCCGATAGAATAGCGAAATTAATCCCAACAATGTCCAAGTTAGGAAAGATTTTTGGTGCAGACGAGAAGAAGTTAAAAAGTATGTTTCGTGCTGAAGATTTAGAAAAAGTAAACGAACTGCTTAATATTTCGGATGGAGAAGATTTACAAGCCGAAACCGTAAATCTTGCAAGAACATTAGAAGGTTCTGTTCGTAATACAGGAATTCATGCCTGTGGAGTTATTATTACACCAGACGATATCACTAAGTTTGTTCCTGTTGCTACTGCAAAAGATTCCGATTTATATGTCACTCAATTTGATAACTCTGTGGTGGAAGATGCAGGATTATTAAAAATGGATTTTTTAGGATTAAAGACTTTAACTTTAATTAAGGATACAGTAAAAATTGTAAAAGCAAAACACGATGTTTTGTTGGATCCAGATAGCTTTCCATTAGACGATGAGAAAACCTACGAACTTTTTCAAAGAGGAGAAACCGTTGGTGTTTTCCAATATGAATCTCCTGGAATGCAAAAACACCTTAAAGACCTAAAACCAACAGTTTTTGAAGATTTAATTGCAATGAATGCGCTCTATAGACCAGGACCAATGGAATATATTCCAAGTTTTGTACGTAGAAAACATGGTGACGAAGATATTGAATACGATTTACCAGCAATGGAAGAGTATTTAAAAGAAACCTACGGAATTACAGTGTACCAGGAGCAAGTAATGTTACTCTCGCAAAAGTTAGCAGATTTTACCAAAGGTGAAGCAGATGTACTTAGAAAAGCTATGGGTAAAAAACAGATTGCGGTTTTAGATAAAATGAAACCAAAATTTATTGCACAAGCCGAAGCTAAAGGACACGATGCTAAAAAGCTCGAAAAAATTTGGAAAGATTGGGAAGCCTTTGCAAGTTATGCCTTTAATAAATCGCACTCCACTTGCTATGCTTGGATTGCTTATCAAACTGCGTATTTAAAAGCACATTATCCTGCAGAATATATGGCAGCTGTACTGTCTAATAACATGAATGACATCAAATCGGTTACATTTTTTATGGAAGAATGTAAACGAATGAAATTACCCGTTTTAGGACCAGACGTTAACGAGAGTTATTATAAATTCTCTGTAAACCAAGATAATGCAGTGCGTTTTGGAATGGGAGCAATTAAAGGTGTTGGTCATGGTGCAGTAATGACGATAGTTAATAACAGAAAAGAAGATGGTCCTTATAAATCGATTTTTGATATTGCTAAACGTATAGATTTACGAGCTGCAAATAAAAAGGCTTTTGAAAATTTAGCTTTAGCAGGAGGTTTTGATTGTTTTGAAGGTACACATCGCGCGCAATATTTCCATAAAGAAGGCGACGATATTACCTTTTTAGAAAAAGCGATTAAATATGGCGCAAAACACCAAGAAAATGAGAATTCTGCTCAAGTAAGTTTGTTTGGCGCAGCCAGTGATGTACAAATAGCAGAGCCAGAAGTTCCGCCTTGTGAAGAATGGGGAACTATGGAGAAATTAGCGCAAGAGCGCGAAGTGGTTGGAATTTATATTTCTGGTCATCCTTTGGATGATTTTAAAACCGAAATGAAAACGTTTTGCAATGGAAATTTAGCCTTATTTAATGATTTAGAAACCTATGTAAATAGAGAAATAACTTTTGGAGGTGTAGTCACAGATATACAACATAGAGTGAGTAAACAAGGCAAAGGTTGGGCTATGTTTACCATGGAAGATTATACAGATAGTTTTGAATTTAGGATTTTTGGAGAAGAGTACTTAAAATTTAGGCATTTTTTAATGCAAAACAACTTTGTGTATGTTAAAACCTTTATTCGCGAAGGTTGGGTAAATAGAGAAACAGGCAGAAAAAGTGATCCTCGTTTACAATTTAATAGTTTCCAATTACTGCATGATGTTTTAGATAATTATGCTAAAAAACTCTCTATACAATTAAATATTAAAGAGCTTGAAGAAGATAAAATACATAGTCTTAAAGAGTTATTTAATATGCATCCTGGTAATCAAGCCTTAAATTTTGTGATTTATGACAATAGAGACCAAATAAAATTAACAATGCCAAGTCGTAAACAAAAAGTAAAAGTCTCGCAAGAGTTGTTGGAAGAGTTGGATAACCAACAGGTGTTTTATAAGTTGAATTAATGAATTATTTCTCTGTTGTTGCTTCGCTTATCTTGAATTGAATGTCTTTTTTGTGATGTGCAGACATATTTTTTAGGAGCTTTGTAAGCTGATCTTTATCTATATCCTCTTTATAATAAAACTTCAATTCTTGATCAGAAGGATGTAATCTAATCCTAAACTTAGAGGGTTCAAAAATTATACGACAATGTGATGTGTAATTCGGTTCTTCATAATTAAGATTCTTTAGTTTTTCAAAATTTACATCAATTTGTATTTGCACTGTAGTATCTGTAAAACTTTCATTTAAGTTTTCCCAATTATCTATACTATAAGTGTGACCTAAACTCCCTGTATTTATTGAAAAAGATACGTTTTGGTATAAATTTTTAAATTTAAAATTTGAATGAATAAATCCCTTTATAAAGTCATATAGATTTTTTTCATAAACTTCCTTTAAAACCTCTTTGCTTTTTAGATCTTTATACTTGTCAGAAATATTATTTAATCTATCTTCAAGTAGTTTAATTTCCTTATCTATATCATCATCTTCTTCTATATTTTTTCCTTTTCCTCCTGCTATCATTATTTCTAACGAATGAATTAAATTTCTAGCTATGTAGTTTACGAAAGGTTCTATTTGACCAGCGTCAGCCAATTGTAGCACTTTAAAATAGTTCTCTTTATCGTCTGTTTTTATTACAACTGGAGGATAACCAAATTTCATTAAAATAAAGTTCATTAATAATCGCGCTGTTCTACCGTTCCCATCATCAAATGGATGTATTCTTATTAGTTCATAATGGAATTTAGATGCGATTAATATTGGATTAGTTTTTTCAGTTTTAATTATTTCTCTGTACCAATCTAGTAAGTCGGTCATCTTTGCAGGAGTTTCTTCAGGTTCAGCAAACCTAAAAATCTCTCCTGTTTTTGTTTTTACGTGATTTTGTGTTTTCTTGTATTCTCCAACGTTTACAAGCTTTTTTGTTGGTTTTCCATCTGGAGTTATAGCATCAACTTCATAAGGTTCTTTAAGAAGTAACTTATGAATTTCACATATAAAAGTTTGATTTAATGGCCTTTCTCCATCAACAACATCAATTATTAAATTAATTGCTTCATTGTGACCAGTCATTTCAATATGATCTCTTAAAGGTTTTGCTTGAGCGGTAATATTATGTAAAATAAGAGCTTTAGTTTCTCCATAGGTTAGTTTATTACCTTCAATTTTACTTGAATGATAATTCCAATCTAGACGGAATTTTTGCATTATTCTTTGCAAGTTCTCTTTTTTAAGAGGTCTCATTTCGTCAAGTTCTCCTTTAAGTAATATGGCTTTTTCTATATTTTCCATTATATCAAATATAATATTTATATAAATTAAATATAATTTTTTTTGTTTACTATTTATTATTCCGCGCAAAGGATTGCAGTGGCATCCTTTTTTTGCTGCCATAAATGGCAAAAAAAGATATAACGGAAAGCCTGGTTTATGCGCCATAAAAATTGCGATAGAGTAAAACAATACATAGATAAACATAACAAATTGTCAGTTTGTAAGCTTTGGCAAAATTTTTGACTAATATTGTATATTAACAGTGAATTAAACACAATTAAATTATAGTATTATGGCATTAGAGATAACAGATGCAAATTTTGAAGACACAGTATTAAAAAGTGATAAGCCTGTAATGGTAGATTTCTGGGCAGCTTGGTGTGGACCTTGTAGAATGGTTGGACCAATTATTGACGAAATTAGTACAGAGTACGACGGAAAAGCCGTTGTTGGTAAAGTTGATGTAGATGCGAACCAAGAGTTTGCTGCAAAATATGGTGTGCGTAACATACCTACAGTTTTAATATTTCAAAATGGTGAAGTTGTTGGAAGACAAGTTGGTGTAGCACCAAAAAATGCTTACACAGAAGCTATTGACACCCTTTTATAATATTTAAACTAAAAGAAAACTTAAAAGGTTTGCCATTATGGTAAACCTTTTTTTATTTTAGATAAAAATTTGAGACAATGAGTAAACAAACAAAAATACAAGATGCTATTGATAGCAAATTAATTGAAGAGCGTAAGGTGTTTCTTTGGGGACAAGTGGACGATAAAAGTGCCAAACATGTTATTGATAGGCTTTTATATTTAGATGCTTTAGAGACTAAGGACATCCATTTATATATTAATAGTCCTGGAGGTTATGTGACGTCTGGTTTTGCAATGTACGATTGCATAAAATCCTTAAATAGCGATGTGTCTACAATCTGTACTGGTTTGGCAGCTTCTATGGGTTCTATTTTGTTATCTGTTGGTGCAAAAGGAAAACGTTTTATCCAACCGCACGCAAGAGTGATGATACACCAACCAAGTGGTGGAGCAAGAGGACAAGCAAGTGATATACAAATTACGGCTCAGGAAATTGTAAAAACTAAAGAGTTAAGTGCTAGGATTTTGGCAGAAAATTGCGGACAAGATTTTGAGCAAGTAATGAAGGATTTTAATCGCGACCATTGGATGGGAGCAGACGAGTCTGTTGCTTATGGTATTGTAGATGGTATTTTAAAATAATAATAATTTAAAGGGTAAATAATTTTACTGAAATGGATTTACAGTTTGAACTCAATAAAGCTGGTGGTTTTAAAAACCTAGAGTTACTTGCAAAACAAGTGGTTGAGGGCTTTATTTCTGGGATGCATAAAAGTCCGTTTCATGGATTTTCGGCAGAATTTGCTGAGCATAAAATCTATAATCAAGGCGAAAGCACACGACATATAGATTGGAAATTATTTGCTAAAACCGATAAATTATACACTAAGCGTTATGACGACGAAACTAATTTAAGGTGTCATATTATTTTGGATAACAGTAGCTCTATGCATTATCCGGAATTAGCTAATTTCTCTATAAATAAGTTAAATAAAATTGCCTTTTCGGCATTAGCTTCTGCATCGTTAATGCATATTTTAAAAAAGCAACGCGATGCTGTAGGTTTGAGTATTTATAGTGATGCTTACGATTTTTATTCGCCAGAAAAAGGAAGCGAGAGGCATCACCAAATGTTGTTAAATCAATTAAGTGATTCTATTATATCAAAACCAGTTAATAAGCAAACCGAAACGTATAAATATTTGCATTTAATTGCTGAAAAAATCCACAGACGTTCGTTAATTTTTTTGTTTACAGATATGTTTCAGACTAGTGAGGATGACACTAAATTATTTGATGCTTTAAGGCATTTAAAGCATAATAAGCATGAGGTTGTGTTGTTTCATGTTATAGATAAAAATAAGGAGCTCGCTTTTGATTTTGATAATACACCTAAACGCTATATTGATGTTGAAACTGGCGAGCATATTAATTTGTATGCTGAATCTATAAAAGCAAACTACCAAGAAGCCGTTGGTAATTATTTTGAAGAGTTAAAGTTAAAGTGTATTCAGTTTAGAATAAAGTATGTGGAAGCCGATATAAATAATTCGTTTAATAACATACTGACAACGTATATGATAGAGCGTCAAAAATTTGTTTAGTACTTTTTTTTAAAAAAAATATAAAAAAAGATTTGTCATATTAATTTTGCAGTGTATATTTGCCTTCGCAATAAAGCAACGGTCTGGTAGTTCAGTTGGTTAGAATGTCGCCCTGTCACGGCGAAGGTCGCGGGTTCGAGTCCCGTCCAGACCGCTAAATTGCTTAAGAGCTTCAAAGAAATTTGAAGCTTTTTTTAGCAATAAAGAGTAGTTGTGTTGTTTGATAGATGTTAAAGTCTATCAATGGTTGAGGCACCAATTTTATTGAGTGCCAAACCGATGGAAAGCTTTCCTTTTTTCTTTACCGAAAATTGGGATGCTTTTTTATTTTACCTCCTTTTTGTATTAAAGACTTCATTTTTAGCAATATAACGTCAAAAAATACCGATAATCGATTTTTTATTCTTTTCACTATGGCATTAACATATATTTGGTCTCCTTATTAAATCCCTATGCAATAGTAATTGTATTAATAAGGAATCCATTGAATTGAACACACTACCTAGTGTTCTTTAAGCTTAGTATTTTATGTTATTGTACATATTCACTAGAAATAGTGGGTTTTTTTATGTCTAAAATTTATTAATAACTATATAAATACTTAAATTATGAAATTCCTAAAAATTACTGCAGTAGCCATTTTTTCAATCGCTTTATTAGCAAGTTTTACTCAAACTGAGCAAACAACTAATGACACAAACAACCACGAGGTTAAAAAAGTACATATAGATTTAACCGCTATGAAAGATAAAAAGGCAGTTAAATTACCTACGCAAGGTTAAGATATTAATATCAAATATATAGAGGCTCCCAATACGTATTGAGGAGCTTTTTTATGTGTTATACTTTAACTAATGTTAAACTATTTATTTACTTTTGATTAAATAGGATTTTGAAAACTATATTGAAACATCTAATTCCATATTTACTTACCTTAATGTGTACTGTTGTCTTGCAAGCTCAAGATAATACTGAGGCTAGTATAGAAAATATTTTAAAATATAGAAATCTTGCAAACTCCACAGAAGCTATAGATAAAAGTTTTGAATATGCTAGAAAAGCAATCAAACTCTCTAACAAGTTAGGGCTAGATTCAACAAAGTTAGCGAGCAATAAAGTACTTTCGGGTTTGTTTTTAGTAAATGGACAATACGATTCTTTATATAGAATTAATAAGGAAAACATAAAACTAGCCACTAAGCTAAAAGACACCTTAAAAATTGCTTATGCTTCAGAAAATGTAGCCTATCATTTTTTAGACAGTAAGGTTTTAGACAGTTCGTATTATTACTATTACAATGCTCAAAAATATTATAGGCTTAAGGGCAAAAAACAGTTAGTCGTTGGTGCGCTGCTAAATATGTCTAATATTCAAGAAACAGAAAGGGATTTTATTGGAGCCGAAATTAATGCAGTTGAAGGTTTAAAAATTTTAAAAGACTTGCCTTTAAACGAAGATGTATTATTATCCTATTGGGCTTTTAATAATTTAATTGCAATCGTATCTAGCCAAATCGATAGGTTTGATAAAGCAATAGAATACCATAACAAAGCCTTGTATTACAGCGATAAAATGCAAGATAAAGATTATGCACTTTATTCTAAAACTAATATTGGAATGGTGTATAGAAGAAAAGGAGAGTATGCCAAAGCTATTAAGTTATTTGAAGAAATTTTAAAAGATAAAAATCTAAAAACTAACGATCCCTCAAGTTATATAACTGCTAAATCAGAATTAACTTATAATAGATTTTTAAATGGAAGCACTAAAATTAAGGACATAGAATTAGCATTAAAAGAATCCTATGTAATTGCTGTTGAAGAAGAGGATATGGCAGAAACCATAAGCATAAGCGAGTTTTTAGCAGATTTCTATTTAAAACAAAAACAAAACGATTCGGCATTTAAATATGCACAAATTGCTTATGAAAAATCAAAACAAACAAACGCTAACATTTCGTTACTAAATGCCTTGATTTTAAAATCTAAAATAAAAGGTGGTGAGCCTGCAAAAAAATATTTATTAGAGCATATAGCATTAAACGATAGTTTGGTTTTAAAAGAAAGAGCAATAAGAAATAAATTTGCCAGAATAGCATTTGAAACTGAAGAGATAAAAGAGGAAAACAGAGAAATATCTAAGCAAAGACTATGGTTTATGGCAATATCAATAGCCTTACTTTTAACATTAATATTACTTTATATTATTAAAAACCAACGCGAAAAGAATAAAGAATTACAATTTGTACAGCAACAACAAAAGTCTAATGAAGAGATATATAATTTAATGCTATCTCAACAAGATAAAATTGAAGAAGGACGTGTCCAAGAAAAAAGAAGAATATCTGAAGAACTACACGATGGAATATTAGGACGTTTATTTGGTACACGATTAAGTTTAGACAGCCTTAATTTTATCACTACAGCAGAAGCTGCAGAAACTAGAGGAGATTATATAGAAGAATTAAAAAAGATTGAAGAAGATATTAGAAAAGTGTCGCACGATCTTAATACAGATTTTGTTTCAGGATCTAGTTATGTCGATATTGTAAAAACACTTATAGACACCCAATCCAAAGCCTATAAATTTAAATATAAATTTAAGCACGATGATGCCATACATTGGGAAGATGTAGCTAATAAAACCAAAATACATATCTATAGAATTATACAAGAATCGTTACAAAACATTTACAAACATGCACAAGCAACACAAGTTATTATTAGTTTTAAATTAAAAAATAATGTAATTTGTCTTCTCTTAGCAGACAATGGAATTGGTTATGATACCGATAAATCTAAAAAAGGGATAGGACTTAAAAATATAAACTCTAGGGTTAAAGAAATTAATGGAACTTTAGTAATTAAGTCTGTTAAAAATAAAGGAACAGTTATAAATATAGAAGTACCAACACAGCAACAAAACTAACACATCATGGCGGAATTTCTTAAAATACTTACGATTGATGATCATCCAATGATTATCGAAGGCTATAAAAACACCATTATGGCTACCAAAAAAGAAACGTTAACACTAAAAATTGATATGGCTCACAATTGTGATGAAGCCATCCGATTAATTAGAAAATCATTAGCAATAAAAAACCCTTATAATATATTATTTGTAGATATTAGCATACCTCCAAGCAGCGATGGTAAAATAGCAGATGGACAAGATTTAGCACAAATAGCCAGAGAAATATCTAATCAATCAAAAATCATTATACTCACCATGTTTAATGAGCCTTATAGAATACAAAGTATTATTCAAAATATTGATCCAGAAGGATTTTTAATTAAAAGTGATTTAACCTCTAGAGAACTTGCAAGTGCTTTTCAGGCAGTATTAAAAAACCCTCCATTTTACAGTACAACCGTTACCAATTACATTAAGCAAGAATATACTAACAAAATAAAATTAGATGCAACAGATCGTAAAATTTTACAATTACTATCAGAAGGCGTACGGACAAAAAACTTGCATCTTCACATAAAATTATCTACTAGCGCTATCGAAAAGAGAAAAAAGAACTTAAGAAAAACTTTTGCCTTAGATAATATCGATGACGAAACATTAATAAATGAAGCCAGAAAAAAGGGATTTATACTTTAAAAATTAACAAAAATGTTAAAATTTTGATTTTTATCATTTTTCTTTTCCCTTGGTAAGCTACGCTATCAAAGGCAATTGCGGGAAATCCGCAATTTCTTTACGGGAAATCCGCAAAAGCATATTTAAAGTTTGTATTATATTTGAATCAGTCAACAGTTAAATTGATTTTATCCCTTACAATTTGGTTGATTAATAGCATTTATAAAACCTTGCGATTCTCTAAACTTTGAAAATCGTGAGGTTTCTTCATTTAAAGAGAAAAGATAGACGCTCTAAACTCCCAAACTGTTGCTATAAAAAAACCAAAATACACGATTGCTACAATAAACTTCATAAACGTTCCTGTAATGAAACCTAAAAACGAACCAAAAGCTGCTTTTATAGCTGTTTTAGAGTCGGCTTCATTAATAAGTTCACCAATTAAAGCACCAAAAAATGGACCTATAATTATTCCTGCAGGAATAGGAGCAATTAAACCTACAATAAGTCCAACAGTAGTTCCAATCATACCAAGCTTACTACCTCCAAATTTTTTAGTTCCAATAGCAGGTATAATATAATCTAAAGCAAAAACTAACATGGCAATACCAAAAGTAATTCCTAAAAACCACCAATTATTAGGGACTGCATTAGTTAAGTATAAAAGCAATAGTCCAACCCAACTTAAAGGTGGTCCAGGTAAAACAGGTAAAATACTACCAGCTAAACCTAAAAACATAAACAATAGGCCAATACAGGCCAGAAAAATATCCATTAACATTTATTTATAAGTAAGACGATATAAAATAGAAAATGTTACACTTTTAAACTAAAAAATTAGTTTAAACTAATTTTTTAGTTATATTTGTAATGTTCAACTAAGAGTTTAGTTTAAAATTTTAATAACAAATGAAACAACTTACTAAAGCAGAAGAAGACATAATGCAAGTGCTGTGGCAACTAGAAAACGCTAATGTAAAACAAATTATAGAGCAGTTGCCAAAGCCAAAACCAGCTTACAACACAGTCTCCACTATTGTTAGAATTTTACAAACCAAAGGCTTTGTAGATTATAAGAAACAAGGTAAAGGACATATTTATTTTCCGTTGTTAAAAAAACAGGAATACAGTAATCAATCCATTACAAAATTGGTAGATAATTATTTTCAAGGGTCTTTTAAAAGCATGGTTTCTTTTTTCGCAAAGAAAAACGACATTAGTATAAAAGAGCTAGAATCTGTATTAAAAGAAATTGATAAAAACAAAAAATAATGTTATACTCTATATTTCAAATAATAGCCTTTCAATTATTTTTTATCATTGTGTACGATGTGTTTTTAAAAAAGGAAACATTTTTTAATTACAATCGCTTGTATTTAATAATAACTTCTTTTTTAGCATTTGCATTACCTTTTATAAAAATAGAATTATTAAAAACCACTATACCTAAAGAGTACTTTGTAAAATTACCAGAGCTTTTTAATGGTAAAGCTTCAGAACACACCACAAATACATCGTTGTTACATCTTCCAGAAATTACGATTTCTGAACAAACAACCATTCCTCTAGAGTTTATTTTTTATATCGGTTCAGGTATTGCTTTAACGTTGTTTTTAATTAAACTTTTACAATTAATTAAACTAATATATAGCAATAAAAAAGTAAAGCAAAACGGATATTATCTTATTGAATTACTAAATACCAATACTGCGTTTTCATTTTTTAAATACATTTTTTTAGGTAATAAAATTAAGCAAGAAGATAAAGCTAGTATAATTGCACACGAGAGCATTCATATACAGCAAAAGCATACATTAGATTTGCTTTATTTCGAAGTATTGCGCATCCTATTCTGGTTTAATCCCTTGGTATATATGTATCAAAAAAGAATAGCAACTCTACACGAGTACATTGCAGATGCCAAAGTGGCAAAGCAATATGATAGACAAACGTATTACCAAAACCTTTTAACGCAAGTTTTTGCGGTCAAGCAATTTTCATTTATCAATCCATTTTATAAACAATCATCAATCAAAAAACGAATTATTATGTTAAGTAAATCAAAATCAAAACAAATTAATGTACTAAAGTATGCGCTATTAATCCCAATGGTAGTTGGTATGTTAATATACACCTCATGCTCTAATCAAGAAGAAATTATTGAAAAAGAACTCTCTGTTTCTGAGCAAATTCAACTTTTTAAACAGAGTATTGAGGGTAAAGAGTTAACAGCACAAGAAAGAAAAGAGCTTATGCTACTTGTGCTTGGCACAAAAAAAGATTCTTTAGAAATCATGTATGCTATTGATAATTTTAAATCTGTTGACCCAGAAGCTGTTTCATTTGCAACCATAGAGAAAGTACCAATATATCCTGGTTGTTCTATTTCAGACTCTAACGAAGACAATAAAATTTGTTTTAGTAAAAGTATAAGTAATTATGTATCGAGTAACTTCAATACCAAACTAGCCAAATCTTTAGATTTAGCCAAAGGAGTTCAAAAAATAAACATCTTTTTCACTATTAATAAAGAAGGTAAAATAGAAAAAATTAAAACACGATCTCCACATCCAGATTTAGATGCAGAGGCTGTTAGGCTAGTAAAAGGATTACCAAAAATGACTCCTGGTGAACAAGGAGGTAAACCAGTAAGCGTCACCTTCTTTTTACCAATTAAATTTAAAACTGACTAAATTCAACGTATAAAAAAGCTATTAGAACCGAAGGAATTCCTTCGGTTTTTCTATTTTTATAAAAACATTTCATTTTAAAAAATGCTAAAGCTTAAATTACTTTTATTTATTCTCGCTCTGTTTTTCTGCTTACAAATGCAATCGCAGAGTAAAAGTGATCAACAACTTAAAAAAGAGCTGTATAAAGAATTGGTGGAAATGGATAAAAGAGGCGCAACGTTTCAGGATTTGTTTACTGCATTTTTAAAGCAAAAAACAAAACGATATATTGCCACTAAAGAAGAATTTTATAGAAAAGAAGTCTTACTAGATTTTGCAAAAGAAAAATACATAGAAGCCAAAATATTAGAAGGTACATTAACTCCAGAAGATGAGAAAGAAATTGCCATACAGGTTAATGAATATGAAACCTACGAGGACTATTTAGCATATAAAAAATCTGACGAAGCCATAGCAAATTGGGAAGATAATTTTAACGATAGTATTTTAAAGTTAAAAGTAAATAACCTTAAAAATATTACCGAAAACGAACAACAAAAATTAGACGAGCTACTAAAATTTTTAAGCGATAAATCCTTTATAAAAAGTGTGTTAGTCACAGATGTTTTAACTACAAAAGAAATTAAACGAAACGATAAAGGCACGCTAGAAGAAGAAATACTAAGCGACGACCAATAACATTTAAAATTAATAAGTTAAAAAATTGTACTTTTCAGCACTAGTTTAACACGATGAAGCAATTTTGGATTTTCCTTTTATGTAGTTCACTAACATCATGTAATTACTTTGATGTGAAGAAAACCTCCTCTAATGCTATTTTAGAAGAAGAGTTAAAAACCTTCAATTGGTCTAATGTAGATGAGTTTCCAACCTTCGAAACTTGTGATTCTAATATGACGAGTACTTTTAAAAAAGAATGTTTTGTTAACGAACTAAACCGTTTAGTCTCTAAAAATTTTAAAAACGAAAACATTGTTCTTAATAGTGATTTTAACGAAACTGTAGAAATTGGATTGCATATTTCTAACACTGGCGAACTAACTGTAAAATCTGTAGAGATAGACTCAACAGCTTCAGCAAAGATTCCAAATCTTCAGGACATTTTAAAATCGAGTTTCGATTCTATTCCAAAAATTCTTCCTGCAATAAAAAGAGGTCAACAAGTAAACGTTGAGTTTAAACTGCCTGTAATTATAATATCTGATTAAAAACGAATGGCGAATTTGCGCATCAAACGTAGTATTTCAACATACAACCAAATAATGGTTACCAAAAGTCCCCAAGTTGCAAACCACTCTAAATATTTAGGTGCTCTATTTTTTTTACGTTCTATATAATCAAAATCTAAAAGCAAGGATAAAGCCGCAAAGGTTGCTGCAACAATGTTAAACCCTATAGCAATCCAAGAAGTTCCCCAAATAAACGATTTTATACCAAAAAACGATAAAATCCAAGAGATTATATAAACTACAAAAATGCTAGAAACAACAGTTATAATTACACTTCTAAGTTTTTTAGTTACTACAATTATTCGTGTTTGGTAAAACACAAGCATTACAAAAAAAGTTACAATAGTAACACCAATGGCTTGGTAAGGCATATTTGGGAAACGCTCTTGCGCATAGGCTGTAATACCACCAAGAAAAAACCCTTTGGCTACACAATATAGAGGCACTAAAAATGGAGCCCAATGTTGTCTTACCGAAATGACAATACTAATTACAATAGCAGCTAACATGCCACCAGAAGAAAACCATTTAATACTTGTTCCATTGGTGTATAAATACCAAATACCAACTACTATACTCGCAATAATAGCTATGCAGAACATAGATTTAAAAAAAATGCCTCGAACAGTCATTGTGTGATAATTATCACGATGGCTATCCCAAAAGTAATTTGAAAAAGCTGGGTTCGATGTTTTACCGAAATCCATTACAGATTAAATTTATATCCAATAGCAAAGTCAACCGGAAAATTACCTTCGCTATCCACAAATGCAGCAAATAGAGAGTCATAAACAAAAATAATGTAACCAGAATCACCAACTTTTATATCTGCTCCAATTCCAAAAACAAAAGGCACATTAAAAGACGATCCAGACTCATCTTGAGTAATAAATGTTCCTAAATTATTTGGATTCTCGTATGTTATTGTGGTTTTAGAATGTGTATAAGTGGCAAATTTTGTTTGTCCGTAAATACTAAAACGGTCTTTATTTATAAAACGATATCTATAACCTAAAGACAGTTGTGTTGAGGTGTAAGGTAACTCATTACTATCTAAGCTATGTCTAACATTTAAAAAACCTGCGTGATTGTAATAATTTTTTTGATCAAAGATTTCAAACTCAGCACCAAAAAAAGTAACCGATTTATTAGTTGGGTTTTCTACAAAAGGCTGGTTGGTTAAACCTCCAAAAACACCAAGTCTTGTGCCTAGCTTAATAGTTCTGTCCTCAAAAATATAAGAGCTATCTACAGATTTATTATAGGCATCGACATAATCTTTTAAACTATAAACTGTAAGTTTAGTTTGGTCTGCAGGCAGGCCATTTGTTAAACCTTCTAATGTTGCTCTATATTCGTTTTGAAACTTATTACTTGTTCCTTTAGTGTTTTTAAGTTCGGTTATGTCTCCATTTTCGGTTCTAACAAAGTAACGATATTGACCATCTATTGTGTTCCAAAGTAAGTCTAAAGCGCCATCAGCTTCAGTTTTTAGAACTAAAGTTTCGTTATTAATAGTGTACGTTTCTTGTGCAAAAGAAAATAGAAATGCATTAATAAATAAAAATGCAAAAAGTGTTTTTTTCATGATTGTGTAGATTGGTATTTAGGTAAATGTAAAAATTATTTTTTAAATGTTCTGTCTTTCCATTTATAAGATTTAAAAACCGAAGAAAAAGCAACAAAAACGCTAAAAAAGGGATACATTATACTAGATAGTAAAAAGGACTTTAAATAACTAACCTGATTAAAAAACCGACTCGTTTTATAGAGTAATAAAAAATCAATACTACTTTTTAAAATAAATAAAGATAATAATGTTTTAAATGAAAATAATTGCAATACTGCTAGTGTTAAACAAACCACCAAACTCACATTTGCTAATAGCACTATAAAACCTGTAAATTTACCAAAACCATTAGAATAACTACTTGTTTTAGCTGCCCAACGTTTACGTTGAGAGACTAATTGCGACCAGTTTTGCTGAGGTTTTGTGAGTACAATGGCTTGTTTGCTTTTTAAATAATGAACCTGATGTTTGTGGTTTTTTAAAGCTTTTTCAAGCAGAAAAATATCGTCTCCACTGGCAATATTAGCGTTGTTTTCAAAACCATTTACAGCTACAAATAATGATTTTTTATAAGCAAAATTTGCGCCATTACATAAAAACGGTTTTTTGATACCAAAACCACCAATTGTTGCACCTTGTAAACTTAAAAAGTCTAATACTTGAAACCGTTTTAAAACCGAATTTACTTTGTAATAACTCACAGGAGCAGCAATACATTGGCTATTATGTTTTTGTATAAACGCATCAAAACTATCTAGCCAATATTTTGGCAACACACAATCTGCATCTGTAGTTATAATCCATTTATTTTTTGCTGAAGTGATTGCAGTAGTAATTGCATCTTTTTTAGGCGAATTAGTAAGCCGTTTATTATTAAGTATTGAAATGTTTTTGGCTTCAGTTTTAGTAATAAATGTATTTATAATTTCAACCGAAGCATCTTCGGAAGCATCATCAACAAATATAATGTTGTAATAGCGTTTAGTGTACGCTAACCCTTCAATAGAAGTTAATAAATCCGGTAAGTTTTCGGCTTCATTTCTAAATGGAATTACAACTGTAAATGTAGTTTTTGGTGTAATCTCTTCTAAATAAAAAGAGGTTATTTTATCAAATCCATAAATTAGTACACTTATTAAAATAAGATAACTGAGAATACAAATAAATGAGACTAAAACCATGTTAATCCTTTTGTTTAGGTAAGGTAAATGTACTCACAAAATAGCTTCCTAACAGGCTTGGCAATGCAAAATTAAGCAACCACATAAGCGTAATTGCACACACAATAGTAAATGCATTTACACCAACTATAGAAAATAAATAGACAGCAATACTGCCTTTTACAACCACATCGAAAATAAATAGTGTAGGTATTATGGACGCCATTAAATACATACTAGTAATCACAATCATTGCTTTAAAATAGGTTATTTCCACACCAAAAAGTATTAATATATAGTACAATTGAAACGAAAAAACAGCATAGCGCAACACAGAAAATACAAAAGTTAGTGTTTTTGTTTTTATAGGTAATTTTTTAAAAAACACTTTAATCTTTTTAATTGAAAACCCTTTGATTTTAAACCTACTTTGTTGTAATCCAAAAATTGAAAACCCAGTAATTACAAGGATTATGATAAAAAAACGAGAACTTCTATTGTAGTTAATCTCTAGATTATAATAGTGTGTAAAACAATATAAGCCAACAAGACCTAAAATAACAGTGACTAAAAGCTGAAACAGGTTTCCAATAAAATTTAATAAAAGAATCCGTTTTCTAAATGATTTTGGATAATAGATGGCTTTTGCTCCATATTCACCAATCCTATTAGGTGTAAAAATAGAAGCGGTTAACGAGCCTAAACTTTGTTTTAAAGCAGTTTTAAAATCAATTTTTTGAATGCATCCAACAAGATTCTGCCATTTAAATACTTCTAAAAGCCAGTTTAAAACAGATAAAAAAATTAAAAAAAGACTATTTTTTAACGAAAACACCTTGTTTTTGCTCAAATACTCATAAAAAACAACAAAATCTAACGTGTCGTTATTTACCAATTTATTGTAAATAAAATAAAAAGCGCCAAACACTATGCTCAATTTAATGAGTACAAAAAAGAATTGTTTAGTTTTGTAAGGCAACGCGCTATACATAAATAGAGTGCTAAAGTAAGACCACAAATTAAAACAAATTTTTAGCTATGCAATCACAACTTAAATACTATTGTTTTTTATTCCTTTTTTTAATTTCAATTAAAGGAGTTTCGCAAAGTGAAACTAGCGAATGGAAAGCGCTTTTTGCAGTTGGTATTAATAGTCCGTCGCAAGATGGTTTTGTAGATGTTTTTGAGGCCAAAGGCATGAACTTTCCAACTATTAATTTAGGTGTGCAACACATGTTTAAACCACAATTGGGTGCAAAATTAGATTTTGGATATAATCGTTTTCAAAATGAAGACAACACACCAGAATTTAAAATAAACTACACACGTATTAATGTGCAGTTTGTGTACGATTTAACTCCAGATGCTACTTTTTTACCAACACAAATGGGTTTAGTAGCACATTTAGGACCTGGTTATAGTATGGTAAAACCGTTAGGCGATTATAAAGACAATAAAGTAAGTTTTTTAAACGCAATGGCAGGCTTGGAGTTACACTATAAAGTGGGACGTACAACATCTGTATTTTTAGATGCCTCTTATATATTAGGCTTTGGCGACGAATTCGATCCCATTACAGAAGGTTTTGGATCCTTTAACGGAAACTTATTTACTGCAACAATAGGTGTTTCGGTTTCATTAAGTGGTTGCTATTTTTGTAATTAATGACACACGAAAAAATAATATTAGGTATTGATCCAGGAACTACAATTATGGGTTTTGGACTCATAAAAGTGGCGAATAAAAAAATGCAATTTTTACAGCTTAATGAGTTGGATTTAAAAAAATACGACGATCATTATTTAAAATTGAAACTCATTTTTGAACGTACTATAGAACTTATAGATACTCATAATCCCGACGAAATTGCAATCGAAGCGCCTTTTTTTGGTAAAAACGTACAAAGTATGTTAAAGCTTGGTCGTGCGCAAGGAGTTGCAATGGCAGCAGGTTTATCGCGCGAAATCCCAATTACAGAATATGCACCTAAAAAAATAAAAATGGCAATAACTGGTAATGGAAATGCCAGTAAAGAGCAAGTGGCTAAAATGTTGCAAAGCATGTTAAGTCTTAAAACCTTACCTAAAAATTTAGATTCTATGGATGGCTTAGCAGCAGCAGTGTGCCATTTTTATAATGCAGGACGCGTTACTATTGGTAAAAGTTATACTGGTTGGAGTGCTTTTGTGAAGCAGAATGAGAAAAGAATTAAAAAGTAATTCTTTTCAATATTAAAAACAACAAGAATTAATAATAAATAGCCTAAATCTCAATAATTGATAATTTATAATTGATAACTGATAATTGAATTGAGCGGAATCTACATCCACATACCATTTTGCAAACAGGCTTGTCATTACTGTGACTTTCATTTTTCGACGTCGTTAAAAAAGAAAGATGCCTTACTTTCGGCTTTAGCCAAAGAATTAGAGCTACGTAAAGCAGAATTTAAAAATACAACTGTAGAAACCATTTATTTTGGAGGCGGAACACCATCGCTTTTAACTCTGGGAGAATTAAAATTTTTAATAGATTCGGTGTATAAAAACTACACAGTTACTGAGCAACCAGAAATCACACTCGAAGCTAATCCAGACGATTTGTTGTCTGTTCGAGCGCAGACGAGAACTATTTTTGAAGACTACCTTTCCATTGGAATTAACCGTTTGAGTATTGGGATTCAATCTTTTTTTGAAACCGATTTAAAACTTATGAATCGTGCGCACAATGCCAACGAAGCCAAACAGTGTTTAGAAATAGCAACTCAATATTTTGAGAATATAAGTTTAGATTTAATTTATGGTATTCCTGGTGCTTCCAATGCGCAATGGAGAGAAAATATACAAATAGCACTGTCGTTTGGAGTGCCACATATTTCTAGCTATGCCTTAACTGTAGAGCCCAAAACAGCTTTAGCTAGCTTTATTGAAAAAGGATTGGTGAACAACGTGGACGACGAGTTGGCACACGAGCAGTTTCATATATTATTAGAGACTTTAAAAGCCGAAGGTTTTGAGCATTATGAGTTGTCTAACTTTGCTAAAAAAGGGTTTTATAGTAAAAATAATTCGGCCTATTGGCAAGGGAAGCATTATTTAGGTATTGGACCATCTGCACATTCATTTAACGGTACACAACGTGGTTGGAATGTAAGAAACAATTCAATATATATTAATAAAATTGAAGCTGGCGAATTACCAATAGAGATAGAAACACTAACCAAAACAGACCAATATAACGAGTATGTAATGACAGGTTTACGTACTGTTTGGGGCGTTTCTCTAAAAAAAGTAGAAAAAGACTTTGGAGAACACTACAAAATCTATATTTTAAATCAATGCAATAATTATTTAAAAGAACAATTATTGTATATTGAAAACGACCATTTAAAAGCCACAAAAAAAGGTAAATTTTTAACCGATGGAATGGCATCCAACCTATTTATGCTTAACTTAAAATGAAAACAACAATAGAACATAAAAGTCAGAAATTTGTAATTAATTTATCTAAACCTTTAGATATTTCAATTCCATTACAGGCTTCCGAGAACAATGTAAACGCATGGTATTTAGACGCTCCAAAAATTGAGCCAGTGACTTCCAATAATTGGACAGCAAGTGTTGCAGAAGGTGCAGTGATAAATTTTAATAATATAAATTTTAATCCGCATGCTCATGGCACACATACAGAATGTGTTGGGCATATAACAGAAAAGGTACACTCTATAAATAAGCAGTTAAAACAATTCTTTTTTCATGCAGAAGTAGTTACTGTTGCACCAGAAAAATTAAACGACGATTTTGTAATTTCTAAAAAACAATTACAGTTTGCTATAGGTAATAAAAAAAGAGAAGCCATTGTAATTAGAACGTTACCAAACACAACCGATAAATTATCCAGACACTACTCGCATACAAATCCGCCTTATTTATTAGAGGAAGCTGCACAGTATTTAAAAGAAAAAGGGATTAAACATTTATTAATAGATTTGCCAAGTGTAGATAAAGAAAAAGACGATGGATTATTATTAGCACATAATGCCTTTTGGAATACCAATGGTAAGTTAAGGATGAAGGCAACAATAACCGAACTTATTTACGTGCCAAATACTATAGAAGATGGCGCCTATTTTTTAAATTTGCAAATTGCACCTTTTGAGAATGACGCTTCACCAAGCAAACCCGTTTTATATAAAATTGAAACCAATTAAAGGTTTGGAATATTAATTGATAACTTATAACTAAACTAACAATCAAAACACTATTATGGAAGCCTTTTTAGGAGTTATTATTGGCATACTAGCAAGTTTAGGAGCAGTCACTTACTTTAAATCTTTAAAAGAAAAAAAGCGCGTAAACACACAATCTGTTATCCTATTAGAAAAAATAAAAACAGTGTGTAAATTTATTACAGTCGAAGGTGATTTTGCAGAAATTTACCATTATGAAGATGTAAAAGAACGCTTTTTAAAATTAGTATCTAGCAGAAAAAAAGCACTAGTAGTTATCAATGCAAAAGCACATATTGGTTACGATTTGTCTAAAATTAATTTAAAGTCAGACACCAATACCAAACGAATAATTTTAGAACATTTTCCGCAACCAGAAATTTTAAGTATCGAAACTAATTTAAATTATTACGATAAAAAAGATGGTTATTTTAATAAGTTTGAAGCTTCAGATTTAACAGGATTAAATAAAGAAGCCAAAAAACATATTTTAGATAAAGTACCAGAAAGTGGTTTAATAGAGATTGCTCAAAAAGAAGCCATAGGTACTATTGCTTTAATAGAAAGTATAGTAGAAACTATTGGTTGGACATTGGATTATTCGGCTTTAGAGATTGATTCTGAATCTGTTAAAAAAATAAGTAAGTAGTATGTTTAGTTTATAAAAGTGCTGTTGGTCTGAAAATACAACCCTTTTATAGAAAATTTCTTATAAAATAAAAATTCTGTAAGGCTTTGATAGTGATTTTATTAGCTTTAAATAATTAAATGCTATTACTATGTCCATATTATTAAACTATATAAATGAAATTTTACAAAGTTTAGATATTCCTCAAATTAAAACGTCAAAAAATAAAACTGAAGATTCAGTATCTTAAATGCAAAGATTTATTGAACAATAAAATAAACTCTATTTTTATTGCATGAATATTGAACAACTTAGAAATTATTGTTTAAGTAAGCCTAAAGTGACTGAAGAGTTTCCTTTTGATCAAAATACATTAGTATTTAAAGTATTGGATAAAATGTTTGCACTTGCGCCATTAAAAAAATGGGAAAGTGGCGAAGCGTTTATAAACTTAAAATGCGATCCGGTTTATGCATTAGAACTTCGTGAAAACTATGAAAGTATTGAAGGTGGTTGGCACTCAAATAAAAAACACTGGAATTCTGTATATATCTATAAAGGCGAATTACAACCCAAATTTATTTTCGAGTTAATAGACCATTCTTACGATATGGTTGTAAAAGGCATGCCAAAAAAACTTCGCGAAAGCTTAAATACTTAAACACAGTATTAGTTTGAGTAAAATTGGTTTTTTTAGAATTTATGTATCGATAATGTGTATAAAATAAATCAGCTTAATAATATTCCTTACTTTTACCATCTACAAATACAGTTATGAGTTTAGAAAGAGAATTAAACAAACGTGCAGATGGTAAGTGTGAATTATGTAAAAACGAAGAGCACTTACAGTTATATACTTTAGCACCAAGAAAAGACCAAAGCTTAACAGAAACACTTACTGCATGTAAAACCTGTGTTGAGCAAATAGATAATCCAGATGCTACAGACCCAAATCATTGGAGATGTTTAAATGATAGTATGTGGAGCGAACACCAAGCAGTGCAAGTTGCAGCTTGGAGAATGCTATCGCGTTTACGAAAAGAAGGTTGGCCACAAGATTTACTAGATATGATGTATTTGGAAGAAGACATTCTTGAATTTGCAAAATCTACAGGAGAAGGCGAGGATGAAGAAGGCAAGCTAATCCACAGAGATGTTAATGGTGTTGTCTTAGAAACTGGAGATTCTGTAGTTTTAATTAAAGACTTAAAAATAAAAGGTTCTAGCCAAATCGCTAAACAAGGTACAGCTGTTAGGAATATTCGTTTAGACCGTGAAAACGAAACGTATATTGAAGGTAAAGTTGGTCCAACGTTAACAGTAATTATTACAGAATATGTAAAAAAGATTTAATCATGTGCCTTATTTATAAATGCTTTTTTATTTGCTAAAAAAGTCTGCCAACGCACATCATTTTTAAGGCTTTCTATTGTTGGTTCTGTTATAGCTTCAACTACTCCAAAATCTTTATATTGTATGGCTTTGTCTAGCCATAAAAAGGCCTCATCTTTTTTATTGTGATAGGCATAAATACAGGCTATTTGATAAGCCAATTCTTCCTCGTGTTTGTTAATTATTTCATCTAAATAGGTGTTAGCTTTATCTTGATCACCTTTTGCGTAATAAATCATAGAGAATACTTGTGGTTGTATATATTCTAAAGGTTCTTTTTTAATAGTTTCTAAAGCTTCCTCTAATCTATTTTGGTACATTAATACCAAAGAAAGTTTGTAGTTTGTTAGAATTGTAGAAGGGGCTAACTCAAGAGATTTGTTTAAATGTTTTTCAGCTTTTTTAAATTTTTTAGCAGCATAATAAGTGTTTCCTAAATTATAATACGAGGCTTCGTCTAAAGGGTTTAGAGCAACTAACCTTTCGTTAAATTTAATTGCTTTATCTATATTTCCTTTAATCATTGCGACTTCCGAAGCTCGAAGAATAACATCGCTATTTTGAGGCTCAATACTTAAGCCTTTATCTACCATCCTCTGCGCTTTATCATAATCTTTTTCGTAATCTATAGCTATAGTAGCAAGGATATCGTAAACCGTTGCATAAGTACTATCTATTTCTAAAGCTTTATAAGCAGCGTTTTTAGATTTTTTGTAGCCTTGCTCTAAAGTCATTAATCTTTCAACATTTTGCTTATGGTATAAAACACTTAACAAGCTCCAAGAAGGCGCAAATAAAGAGTCTAAAGCCATCGATTGGTTTAAATAATCTTCAGCTTTAATTAAGTTTTGCTCATCTACAAAATTACGCATTTCGTATTTCGCTTTAAGGTATAATCTATACGCTTCTGGATCTACTTTGTTATCAGAATTAATAAAATTATCTGTGATTTCTAGTTCTAGTTTTTGTGCAACAATCTTACTAATTTCATCTTGTATTAAAAATATATTTTTTAATTTTTTATCCCAAGTTTGTGTCCACGAATAGCTATCGTCTTTAGTATTTATTAACTGTACACTAACTCTAACAATAGAGTCGTAAGTGCGCACACTGCCTTCTAAAATATAATTAACACCCAATTGTTTTGCAATGGTTGGTATATCTGCTTTTTTATCTTTAAATGAAAATGCTGAGGTTCGCGAAGTCACTTTTATATTAGAAATTTTAGAGAGCATACTTATAAGTTCTTCGGCTAATCCATCTGCAAAATAAGCTTGATCTTTATTAACCGAAATATCTCTAAAAGGAAGTACTGCAATACTGTTTGAATCGTTTAGGAGATTAGAAATAGAAACGTTTTCGTGTTTAGAAACCAATCGTGTTCTATCTATTATTAAAAGAACTACTGCAAGCGATAAAAACACAAGAATAAAAATATTTAATCGTTTCCCTATAGCTACATTTTGCTCCTCAATAATGTCGCCTTCAATGGTTTCTATTTTCTTTATTCCAGAAGGCGTAATATCATAAAACCAAGAAACAGTTAGCCATATCGGAAAAAATACACATAAAATTATAAGTGTTGTTTTTCCTAACCAATCAGGAAGAGAAATAAGCGAAGCCATAGTTGCAATAACTTGCACTACTAACCAGGAAAATACAACATAAGAAATGGCTCTTTTATGAACATTTCTTCGTTTTAATTCTTTAAAAAACCGAAACATAATATAGATTAATAGCTTACAAAGCAATAAGTTAAGCAATTAATTATAAATCAGCCTAAAACAATAAATAGATTTCTTTTACAAATTAGCTTTTAATAGTTTTAAACTGCGAAGGACTTAATAATTTAATAGCCTTAAACTGTCTATTAAAATTAGAGATATTATTAAAACCAGAACGTTCTGCAATTTCAGCTTTAGAGAAGTCATTATCACTTAATAACAGCTTGCTTGCATGTTCTATACGTAATTCATTTAAAAACTGAATATAGGTTTTGTTTGTGCGTTTTTTAAAATATTTACAAAACGCATTTTTAGTCATATTTGCAACTTCAGAAACCGAGTTTAATGTAATCTCTTTATCAAAGTTATTCATAGTATATTCAAAAACATTTCGCATTCTGTATCCTTCATTATCTGTATATTTTTTATCGTAAATAAAAGAAGATAAGCTTTTGTAGTTTGCTTTAGAGATGTGTTTTAATAACTGCAATAACAGAATAAATCTATCTAGTTTTGAAGCTTTTTCAAGCGCTGAAAACAAAGTTTTTATCTGCTTTTGTTTAGATGTTATTTTAAAACCATGCATGGTACGTTTAAAGAATTTTTGTAACTCTTTTAATTCTTCAAGCTCAAAAAAATGTTCACCAAAAGCTTCCTTTGTAAAAAAAAGACTAATCATATGTGATGTTTCAGAAACTTTCAAATCACTTTTAAAAATATGCGGAATATTACTACCTATTACCAAAATATCGCCTTTGGTATAATAATTTACAGTGTCTCCAACAATAAGCGTTCCTTCACCTTCTACAATAAAACTTAACTGTATTTCTTCATGTTGATGTAACTTATCATAAAAATAGTGTACTCTATCTTCTTGATAAATCAAACCAATATTTTGATGTTTTGGTATCTTAAAAGGTAAAACTTTCATTAAATTTTGTGTGTTATTCAAAACAAAATTACGCAAGTACTATTCAAAATATGTCTAATTTTTATAAAAAAGAATTAAATAGTATTATTAAAAGAGATTTTTTTCTTGTGAATTTTAGGTCAAATTGAACCAAAATACTCGACAAAGTAAACGTATTGAGCAAAAAAAAACTCCTGTAAAACGGAGCTTTTTCTTTTTTGAATTTTTAAAAGAAATAGTCTATAATAAGTCTAAAGCTTCAAGTCTTTCTTTAGCTAAAATATATCTTACACGAACATCGTCAATTTGCTGTTGTGTTAATTTCTTACCAAAGGTACGGAGTCCTCCATCAGCATCATTATGGTGAATCCCGAAAGCATATTTAAGATATTCCATAAGTAGTGGTTGCGCATCTAGGTATGAAATTGAATTCATGGCCTGAGAAATTTGATTTGCCTTAGCCCATTCTCCATTTACTACATACTCTTGCATAGTAACACTAGCTTTTGGAAAGATACAACCAACACCAGTAATTCCTCCATATGCTCCAGCAAGTCCAGCATGCACAGTTACTGTATCTACGCCTGCTAAAACTTTTAGATCTTTGTTCTCTAACATTAATGTTTCAATAATGGAAACATCTATGGTTGATATTTTAAGTGCTGTTACATTAGGGAGAACAGAAATTCGTAAAAGAAGATCCGTTGAAAGCGCATGATATCCAGCTGCATCAGGATTGTTATAAGGCATAATAGTTACGCCTGCACCTCTTGCAGTTGCCTCAGCAAGCGCATAGTACTCATACATTTCTTCATCAGAAGGAACTGCTGTAGTTTTTGGAGGCATTACCATAATAGTATCCACTCCAACAGTCGCAAGATCTTCAATGATTTTAGCAAGCTCTTCTTTAGTTTCTGCAGCTGCTCCACTAATTAAAGGCACATTATATTCTTTAGCAACCTCAGAAAGAGCTTTAAGTAAAGACAGTCGCTGTTCGGAGCTCAGGTAACTATTCTCACCCAAAGTGCCAGAACCAACAAGTCCACCCATTCTGCTTCCACCTTTGCCTTGAACTTTTAAAATACCTGCAGCGTATTTTTGTGTTGCATCTAAATCTATTTCAACGTCGCCATTTTTCGACTCTTTCAGCCATGTAAAAACGGCTGGCATAACGCTACGTCTCCAATCTGAAGTGTTTGTTTGTATCATATTTTCTAATAATTATGTCAGTAAATTTTTGTAAAATTATGCATAATACCTAGAAAAAACAACTCGATATGTATTATATTTGCACATATTATAGGTAAAATCATATTATTGGATAAAATAGTATTACAATAAGATAAGAAAGGAGCAAAAAAACATTAAATCAATATTATTTTTGTAATCAAAAGATTTATTATTAGCTTATTAATAGTTTACACTACATAAATCAATATCGTTATCAAGTTGAAGTATTTTATGTATTTCAATTTAAAATATCTTAAAATAAATTAATAATGGACACAACAGCAACAACAGTTACAGGAAAAAACTATATAGGCAATCAATTATCTGCCAAAGGAAACAAAACATACACAACTTTTAATCCGCAATTAAATATTGAAAATGAACATGTTTTTACAGAAGCAACGCAAGAAGAAATCAATCAAGCAGCAGATTTAGCAGCTAAAGCATTTCATGTCTATTCCAAAAAATCTGGAAAAGAAAAAGCAGCTTTTTTAAGAGCAATAGCAGAAGAAATTGAAAATTTAGGAGAAGATTTGCTAACTGTTTATACTTCAGAATCTGGTTTGCCAGCAGGAAGAGCAATGGGAGAAAGAGGAAGAACACTAGGTCAATTAAGAGCCTTTGCAGATTATGTTGAAGAAGGGTCTTGGGTTGAAGCAACCATAGATACTGCACAACCAGAACGTCAACCAATGCCAAAAGGCGATTTACGTAAAATGAATGTGGCTTTAGGACCAATTGTTGTTTTTGGTGCTTCTAATTTTCCATTAGCATTTTCTACAGCAGGTGGAGACACAGCAGCAGCTTTAGCAGCTGGTTGTCCTGTAATTGTAAAATCGCATCCAATGCATGCAGGAACTGGAGAAATGGTAGCTTCTGCAGTAATTAAAGCAGCAGAAAAAACAGGAATGCCAAATGGTGTGTTTTCAAATTTAAATTCTAGCGGAATTGAAGTAGGACAAGCATTAGTAAAGCATCCAAACGTAAAAGGTGTAGGTTTTACAGGAAGTATTCGTGGTGGTAGAGCATTATATGATTTGGCAGCTACAAGACCAGAACCAATTCCAGTTTTTGCAGAAATGGGAAGCATAAATCCAGTAGTATTTTTACCAGAAGCTTTAAAAACTGAAGCAGATACTTGGGGAAAAACTTATGCTGGTTCTATTACTTTAGGAGCTGGACAGTTTTGCACAAATCCTGGTTTGTTATTAGGAATTAAAGGAGAAGAGTTAAATAAATTTGCGCAAACATTAGCAGAAGAAATTGTAAAAATTGAACCTTCGTGCATGTTGCATCCAAATATTGTTGGTAATTATAAGAGCAATAAAGAAAAAGCGCTTGCTCAAGAAGGTGTAGAAGTGTTGGCAGATTATGATGGAACACCAAATGCTAATTATGGTCGCCAAATAGTGTCTAAAGTTTCCGGAAAAACATTTTTAGAAAACCCAACCTTACATCATGAAGTATTTGGACCATTTTCTTTATTAGTTGAAAGTGAAAATGAAGCACAATTAGAACAAATTTTAAATACATTAGAAGGACAATTAACAGGTACAATTGTAGCTACAGATAAAGAAATTGCTGCAAACCCAAATATTGTTTCTGCTTTACAGAGTAGAGTTGGACGTATAATATTTAATGGTGTTCCAACAGGAGTTGAGGTTTGTCCTTCCATGTTACATGGTGGTCCATATCCAGCTTCTACAGATTCTCGTTTTACAGCAGTTGGTGTAGATTCTATAAAACGTTGGGTAAGACCATTTAGTTTTCAATCTTGGCCAAATGAATTACTTCCGAAGGAATTAAAAAATGAAAATCCATTAAACATTTTGCGACATGTAGATGGAGAAAAAACAAAAGCAAAAATATAAAGTAATATCCTGCAAGGTTTTTAAAACCTTGTAGGTTTTTTAATAACATTCCCGCTTTCACGGAAAATAACTATGAAAAAAACCTTTGTTTGTATTGATGCACACACTTGCGGAAATCCTGTAAGAGTTGTAAAAAGTGGTGGTCCAAATTTAATTGGAAACACCATGAGCGAAAAACGCCAACATTTTTTAAAAGAATACGATTGGATTCGTAAAGGACTCATGTTTGAACCTCGTGGTCATGATATGATGAGCGGAAGCATTTTATTTCCACCTCACAATCCAGAAAACGATTTTGCTATTCTGTTTATTGAAACTTCAGGTTGTTTGCCAATGTGTGGACATGGAACCATTGGTACCATTACCATTGCAATTGAAGAAGGTTTGGTAACTCCAAAAATTCCTGGAAAAATTAAAATGGAAGCTCCAGCTGGTTTGGTTGAAATTGAATACCAACAAACAGGAAACAAAGTAGATTGGGTAAAATTGACGAATGTAAAAAGTTATTTAGCAGCTCAAGATTTAACAATTGATTGTCCAGAATTAGGCGAAATTACTTTTGATGTGTCCTATGGAGGAAACTACTATGCAATTGTAGATCCACAGAAAAACTTTTCTGGTGTGCATGATTTTACAGCTTCAAAAATCATTCAATACTCTCAAGTAGTTCGTGATAGAATTAATGCCAAATATCCAAATCTATTTGTGCATCCAGAAAACGAAACCATTAGAGATGTCACGCACATGTTGTGGACAGGAAACCCAATAGATCCAACATCTTCTGGTAGAAACGCAGTGTTTTATGGAGACAAAGCAATAGACAGAAGTCCTTGCGGAACAGGAACTTCAGCACGTTTAGCACAATTACATGCAAAAGGAAAACTACAAGTTGGTGAGCCTTTTATTCATGAAAGTTTTATTGGAAGTAAATTTATTGGTCGCGTAGAAGAAGAAACCACTTTAGATAGCAAAAAAGCCATCATACCAAGCATTCAAGGTTGGGCAAAAATTTTTGGACAAAACACCATAACTATAGATTATGAAGATGATCCTTATGCTTATGGATTTCAGGTGATTTGATTTGTTTTCAGACTACTTAATTATGAGTTTAAATAGTAATTCATTTTGTAGAAAGCATCTCGATACAAAATTCTTAAAAAAAAAGAATTTCACTCGATGTGACAACATCTACTATAATTAGGAATGAGTAAGAACATGCTGTCACTTCGAGTGATTTCGCTTTTAGCGAAATTGTATCGAGAAGATTTAATAAATTAAATTTATCAACCCTTTTAATTAATTAAAAATTAAATGAGTAAAAAAGTAATCATTATTGGAGGCGGAATCATAGGTTTAAGCACAGCTTATTACCTACAAAAAGATGGTCATCAAGTAACTATTATTGATAAATCTAACTTTAAAAGTGGAGCATCGTATGTAAATGCTGGTTATATTACGCCAAGTCATTTTATTCCGTTGGCAGCTCCAGGAATGATTAATAAAGGCATTAAATGGATGTTTAATTCGTCTAGTCCTTTTTATGTAAAACCTCGTTTAAATGCTGATTTTTTAAAGTGGACTTTAGCGTTTAAAAAATCTGCAACAGCTTCAAAAGTAGAAAAAGCAATTCCTGTAATTAAAGATATTAATCTTTTAAGTCGCGATCTATTCGAAGACATAAAAGCATCCAAAGATTTTAATTTTCACTATGAACGCAAAGGATTGCTCATGTGTTACCAATCTGATAAAGTTGGTGAAGAAGAATGGAAGGTTGGACAACGCGGAATTGAAGAAGGTTTAGGAGTAAAAAACCTAACTAAAGAGGAGGTGGATGTTCTTGAGCCTCATGCAAATTTGAATATTAAAGGAGCAGTTTATTACGATTCTGATGCACACATGACTCCAACAGATTTCATGTCTGAAATGGCAGATTATTTAAAGAGTAAAGGCGTTGTTTTTTATGCCAATGAAGAAGTAAAAGATATAGAAGTTTCCAACGGAAGCATTTCAAAAATAATTACAAATAAACAAGAATTACAAGCAGATGAGGTTGTTTTGGCTGCAGGTAGTTGGAGCTCTTTACTCACTAAAAAATTAGGATTACAAATACCAATTCAAGCAGGTAAAGGCTATAGAATAAACGTAGAAAGAGAAACAGGAATTACCATTCCAGCCATATTATGCGAAGCCAAAGTTGCAGTAACTCCAATGCAAGGCTTTACACGTTTTGCAGGTACTATGGAAATTGCAGGAATTAATCATAAAATTAATCCAGTTAGAGTACAATCTATTGCTAATGCAGCGAAAAATTATTATGGGAATTTAACTATTTCGGAAGCAGAAAAAGCGTCTGCAGATTGCGGATTGCGTCCTTGTTCACCAGATGGATTACCATATATTGGCAAATCTTCAAAGTGTAAAAACTTAACCATTGCAACTGGTCATGCCATGATGGGTTGGAGTTTAGGTCCAGCAACAGGAAAACTAGTTTCTCAAGTAATTTCAGAAAAAAAGACTACTTTAGATTTAAGTGCCTTTCATCCAGATAGAAAATTTTAATATGAGATACGAGCCAATTCCGAATACATTATTCATTAGAAATAGAAAAAATTTTATTTCTAAAATGAAACCAAATACCATTGCTATTTTAGCGTCTAACGATGTAAAGCATAACAATGCAGATGATGTTATGGGTTTTGCACAGAATAATGATCTGTTTTATCTCACAGGAATTGACCAAGAAGAAACCATTTTGGTGTTATATCCTGATGCACATAAAAAAGAAAATAAAGCTATCTTGTTTATTAAAGAAACCAATGAACATATAAAAATTTGGGATGGCGAAAAATTAAGCAAAGAACAAGCAACTGCAATTTCTGGGATTAAAAGAGTAGAATGGATTCAAGATTTTGAAATGCTTTTACAATACATGGCTTTTGAAGCTGATGGATTTTATCTAGGACACAATGAACATTTAAAGCGTGTAACTAAAGATCAAGAAACGCAACAAGACCGAATGATACAATGGTGTAAAGAAAAATATCCTTTGCACGATTATTACAGAGTAGCAAAAATAACTAGAGATTTACGTCCAATTAAATCGGAAGAAGAAGTCGCTCAAATTCAAAAAGCAGCAGATATAAGTGTTGCAAGTTTTAAACGCGTATTAAAAACTTGCAAACCAAATATAAAAGAATACGAGTTAGAAGCAGAGTTAGCCTATAATTTAATAAAATCTGGAGCAACACGTCATGCTTTTAAACCAATTGTAGCTTCAGGTAAAAATGCTTGTGCTTTACATTATAATACCAATGATGAAGTTTGTAAAGATGGCGAAATGGTGCTTATGGATTTTGGCGTTTGCTATGCAAATTATAATAGTGATACTACTAGATGTTTTCCTGTAAACGGAAAATTTTCAAAAAGACAAAAAGAAGTTTATACATCTGTTTTACATTGTTTAACAGAGGGTAGTAAACTATTAAAACCAGGAATACTCTCTTTAGATTATGAATCTAAAATGGCTAGTATAGTTGAAACCGAATTAATAAAATTAGGCTTGTTAGATGCTGATGCAGTTGCAAAGCAAGACTCTGAAAAACCATTGTATAAAAAATACTTTATGCATGGTACTGCTCATCATCTTGGATTAGATGTGCATGATGTTGGTTTGTATTCTCGTCCTTTTGAAGCAGGAATGGTATTGACTTGCGAACCTGGAATTTATATTCCAGAAGAAAATATTGGTTGCAGATTAGAAAATAATTATCTAATTACAACAACAGGAAATATCAATCTAACCGAAGCTATGCCAATTGAAATAGATGCAATTGAAGCTTTAATGAATAACTAAATAATAATGATAGGAATAGGAGGTTCAACCATAGAAGCAGAGTTAAAGGCAATTAAACCATTAGCACATTTAGTACAGCCAATACAAAAAGAAGAATTTCAACAAAGAATAAATAAAGCTTGTCTGTTAATGCAAGAGCAAAAAGTTCCTGCTATGTATTTACATGCTGGTACCAATTTATTCTACTTTACAGGAATGAAATGGAATTCTAGTGAGCGCATGGTTGGTGCTTTATTGTTTCCAAATGGAAAATTAATATACATAGCTCCAGAATTTGAAAAAGGAACTATTTTTGATTTTATGCTAATGGAAGGAGAGATTGTATGTTGGGAAGAACATGAATCTCCATACCAATTATTTGTTAATGTATTAAAAGAGAATGGAGTAGTTTCAGGTGAAATTTCAATAGATGAAGCAACTCCTTTTTTTATTTCAAACGGAATTGATTGTTGCCAAAACAGCTATACATTAATTGATGCAAAGCCTATTACTGCAGGTTGTAGAATGATTAAGTCTGATGCTGAAATTGCTATTATGCAACATGCCATGAATATTACTTTAGAAGTGCATAAGGCAGTAGCAAGAATTTTAAGAGTAGGTATTTCTGCAAAAGAAGTAACTAATTTTATTCATGAGGCACATGTTAAATACGGAATTCCATCTGGATCGTATTTCTGTATCGTGTTGTTTGGCGTAGATTCCTCTTTTCCGCATGGTGTAAAATCACCAAAAGATTTAGAGGAAAACGAAATTGTTTTAATAGATACTGGCTGTTTGTTACACGATTATATTTCAGACATTACAAGAACCTATGTTTTTGGGAAAGCAAATGAAGAACAAACACGCATTTGGAATATAGAAAAAGAAACACAACAAGCTGCTTTTGATGCTGCACAATTAGGAAACACTTGTGCAGATGTAGATAATGCGTCTAGAGTTGTATTAGAATCTCATGGTTTAGGACCAGAGTATAAATTACCAGGTTTACCACATAGAACAGGACATGGTATTGGTTTAGGAATTCATGAATGGCCTTATATTGTTAGAAATGACAAAACGATTTTAGAACCAGGAATGACCTTTAGTAATGAACCTATGATTTGTGTTCCAGATACATTTGGAATAAGATTAGAAGATCATATTTATATGACAAATGAAGGTCCACAATGGTTTACAAAACCAATGCACAGCATTGAAAATCCGTTTGGATATTCAGAAGAAAAATAATGTTTTATTCTGATAACCAACTATCAATAATTAGATAGATTCTTTGTTTCGTTTCTGGATTAAAACTCTTTATTCTTGTGGTATGACTTCCTTTTGGGTTTACAAATTTATACACTTCTCTTTCCGAAGCATTTTCAGGAAGCTCAACAGCAGTAGCACTCCAAGAATCATATTCGCCATAAATAAATAGCATGTCTTCTGCTGAAGTATCTAAAAAAGATTTAATGTCTTGCATTGGTTTCAAGTTATAATTTTTAGAAACTCCTTCAGGAAAAGCCCAATCAAATTTGTAAATTTCTTCTGTGTTTAAATATTCTTTAAAAGGTGCAGTTTCATATCCATAAATGCCTTGTTCTGTTAAAGCAGCCCAGAAATATGGTTGTAAACCTGCAACCGATTTATCTTCAAAAAAGCCATAACCAACAACATCAATTAAGTGTTTGTAAATAGCTTCTACACTTGCGTCTTTAGAAGGAATAGCATCTATTGGAGTTCCCCATTGCCAAAAAGCAAAAGAGTATTCTAGTATGGTATAATCAATAGCTTTTTCTACACCAAACTCCCAAGACATATCTTTCTCTTTAGCAACATTTTTCATCATTTTTAGAAGAGCAGCTCTGTTTTCAAAACATAATTTTTGAAAAGCAGTAATCTTATCTCGATCTTCTTTTGTGCCTACGTTTTTTAAAAAGGAATATACTCTTGGATCTTCACGTTGATAGTTTAATGGACCAACATAACAAACACTTGCATCTACAGTATTTGGAAAATATCTTCTGTGAGCCATTGTGGTTTGGCAACCTTTAGAAATTCCAGTGGTTACAAATTTGGCTTCAGGATATAATGCGTTTTTTATTGCAGTAATAATATAAGCTTGGTCTTTTGCTGCATTTTCTACAGTTAGTGTGTTCCAATCTATATTTTCAGGACGCGAATTATTAAAGTATCTATGTTCAATAGCTAATTGGTTAGCTTGATAATGATCTGCTAATTCGCCAGCTCTATCAGAACCAATTCCGTAACCACGTAGCTCTACAATTACAGGTTTGTTTTTATCTTCAAAACCTAAAAATACGCGTTGTTTAAATGTTCCTTTAGATAAATCATTATGGTCAATTGGTTGCTCAAACCAGATTTCGTAATTTTCATCAAAATGACTTACAATATCTCTTTTTTCTATACTAACAACGTTTTTTATACTTGCTAGTTTTTCAAAAGTAGAAACTTCTGCAAGTGTTTTTGTAGCAACTTGTGAAGTCTTACAACTAACAAATAATATGGCTAATGATAGTATTAAATAAGAGCGAAATAATTTCATAGTAGTTATTTTTTTAAGTTTTATTTATCGGATTATTTCAAGATTAGCAAGTAGTGTCTGCAACAATTCTCCACTCACCATTTATTTTTTTAAATATAATCATAAAAAAGCCATTTGCATCACCAAAATTTCGTTTTAAATGGTAGGTTCCCATAACCCAATAACTTTCCTCTTTAATTTTTGAAATGTCATTTATTTTAAAAGTTAATGTACCAAAATGGTCTTTGGTTGGATACCTTTTTTTATAATTATCTAACGTTTGTTGCCAACCTTTTGTAAGTCCACTACTACCATAAAATTTTAAAGAATCGCTTTTCCAATAGCCTTGCATATAACCATCAATATCATTGTTTGTCCAAGCTTTTTCTTGCTGTCTTAAAACAGATATTATAGCGTCTTTATCTTCTTTTTCTGTGGTTTGAGATGTACAGCTAGTTAAACTAATTAGACAAAATAGTAGAATGATTTTTTTCATGATGTTGTGTAATACGATTGTATTTAATTTTCAATATAAGCTTTTTAATCGTTTTGTAAAAGCATGATGAGGTGTGCAGCACTCCAACTAAAATTTTTAGCATTTAAACCTTCTCCAGTAATTGGATGGTAATTTTCTCTAATTGATTTTCCTTTGCCTAAAACGCCTTCTGCTCCTTCAATTAATTGAATAGTTGCTTGGTTTGCTTCGTTATTAAATCCATAATTACGCAAACCTTTTACTCCAAAATATGCTTGGTCTAACCAATTTGGACCTCTCCAATAGCCTTTTAACGGATTGAATTTTTCATGGTCAGCACTCATAGTTTGAAAAGGTACTTTAGTGAAAAATTTTGCAGGATCCATCATTTTGTTTTTTATAGCTTCTGCTTGTTCTTGTGTTGCTGCTTTTGCCCAAAGTGCTGTCCAACCTTCGCTTCCTTCTCCTTTAATAAACGTGTTTCCTTCTAGATTTGTATCGTAAAACCAAGCATCTGTTGTATCATAGAATTGCGTTTGAATTTTATTTTTTAACGCAATAGCTTCCATTGAAAATTGCTTACTGTCTTCATCAAGTTTTAATACAGAAGCTAATTCACTTAAAAATATTTTTTCAGCATATAAATAGGCATTCAAATCCACACTTTCTTGGTTTATAGAAAAAGCGTTTTCTGCATTTTTTAAAATTTTAGAAGTATCAAATCGGATGGCATTATCCATTCCGCTTTCCCATTTTGCAGCTATCAAAGAGCCATCTGTAGAGCCATATTCGCAAAGACCATCTTGATCATGATCACGATCTTTGTACCACCAATAATGGTATTTTTTTAATTTTGGATACAGCTCTTTTACAAATTCTAGGTCTTTATCTTTTTCGTAAATTTTAGAAACTGCCCAAGTTGCAAGAGGTGGTTTTGTGTCTCTAAAGTTATGAGGTTCTATGGTTGTATCTCTAAAAACACAATCGACTATAAATCCGTTTTCAAGCTGAAAATCAAACATTGCTCGTATTTGGTTTTTAGCTAATTTTGTATTGTAATAGGATAAGCCAACTGCATGTTTCCAAGAATCCCAAGACCAAAAACCATTAAACCATTTGTAATGATAACTAGGAAAAAGACCTTCATGCTTGAGTTCGCCAGCTGCAATGCGCCAATTATTTTGTAATGTCAAATGCGATTTTGCTAAAACATGAGCATAAATACTGTCTTTAAATTGTGGTTTTCTATTAGAAATTAAAGCTTTTAATTCTTTATTTTTTTCAGATTTTCTAGCTTGTAATATTGAATCAAAATTGGAAGTTTTGATTAAATCTTTTTCCGTTTCTAAATTATATTCTAGAAAAATAAAAGTTTGTGAGATAACAAATTTTTTAGACTCGTTAGGTTTTAGAATAATTTTTTGTTGTTCGGCATTTTTGTTTTCAATGAATGTGGAAGTGATTCCTTTAGGTAAAATAATAAGTCCAACAGCATCTGATTTTGAAGATGTAATATGAATTTCATTTTCAGATTTTTGCTTCAATAGAAAACCGTTATCAAAGACATTAAAATTTGCTTGCAAAAAGATTTCTTGAGAAACTTCACCAAGATTAGTAAAAGCGTGTCTTATAAATGCTGTGTTTCCAGACAAAAACACCAATTCCTGTTTAATATTAAGGTTATTATATTGATAAATTTGTTCTAAATGGCTAGCAAAACTTTTTTGAGAGATTAAGTTGCTTTTGTTTAAATATATAGGTTGAGATTGTTGTGTTATACCAATATTTGCTAAATTTTTGCTAATCCAAACACCATTTTCTTGCGTCATTAAAAAAGGACCAGAAAAGCCAATATAATTTCCAGAATTTTTTGGCAAACTATAAGCAAACCAAGCACCTTGATCTGAAAACATTAAACCAGATTTATCTACAGAGTCTTTTGGTGAAACGCGATAATCTAAAATATTTTCACTAAATACTAGATAATCCTTTTTTGTTTCTTTTTTTGATTTTGAATTGCAACCAAAAACGAAAACTATAAATAATAGTGTTAGTGCATTTTTCATCTTAAAATAAATCCATCTTTCATAGGATCGTTTGGATCTATTAAAAAAGTATGTTTTCCTGTTATATATGCTGTTCCTTCTACTTGCGGAATTACTGCATGGAAAGGTCCATAATCTTCTTCAGAAACTACAGAACCTGTAAAAACAGAACCTGTAATACTTTCAATTGTCATTGTTTCTCCAAAGTCAATTTCTTTTCTTGCCTTATGTATTGCCATTCTTCCAGAAACTCCAGATCCTGTAGGACATCTATCGACTTCACCTTCGGCAAAAATGCAAACGTTCCTGCTATCTATTCCAGAAACTTGTTTGTTGTTATCAATAAAAATGGTTCCGTAAAGGAAACTTAAATCGTTTTCAAAAGGATGAAGAATATGTTTATCAGATTGCATCACAGCATGCTTAATATCCATTCCTTTGGTAATTAGATTTCTGTAAGAAGCAACGCTTAAATCAAAATCAAAATTGTTTTTTGCCATATCTACATACGCATAAAAAGCGCCTCCATAAGCCAAATCATAGGTTACTTTTCCTAGTCCATCCACTTCTACAGTCTTGTTTAAACCAACCACAAAACTTGGTACACAATGAAAACGAACTCCTGTTACTTTACCTTCTTTTACATTTGCAAAAGATGTAATTCTGCCACAAGGAGCATCAATTTTAATGATGTTGTCACCTTCTTTTACGTCTATCCAATTCATTTCTATTGCTAAAGTAGAAATTGCAATAATGGCATGACCACACATGGTAGAGTAGCCTTCGTTGTGTAAAAAGATAATTCCGAAATCTCCTTCTTCATCATTTGGTGGTAATAAAATACAACCATACATATCTGCATGACCTCTAGGTTCAAACATTAAAGCTGTACGTAAATGATCAAAATTTTCTTTACAATATCTTCTATATTCTAAAACCGAATCTCCTTTTAATTCTGGAAAACCATCTACAATTACTCGTAATGGTTCTCCTCCAGTATGCATGTCTATGGTTTTTATTTGCAACCAATCTTGAGGCGCTTTAAAATTGGTATTGTTGAGAATATTCTGGTATGTATTATTCATTTTTAAATTTAGTATAATAATAAGTTGCAGCAGCTAAATCTTCTAAAGCATGACCAACAGATTTAAAAACAGTTATTTCATTATTGTTTTGTCTTCCTTGTTTTTCGTTTGAAGTCAATTGAAATAAATCAGCTTTAATATCTTCTTTTTTTAGTGTTTTATTTTGAAGCGGAATTACAATATCTCCACTTTCTTTTAATCCACCTTGAAAAGTATCAACAAAAACCGAAGCTTTAGTAATAGTTTCATCATCTGCTTCGCGCATGTCCACTTTATAAGCACCAACTAAATCTACATGCTGTCCGTTTTTTAAATATTTACCTAAAACTAAAGGATTTTTTGAAAGTGTTGCTGAAGAAATGATATCTACATCAGAAATTTTTTCTTCTATAGTTGGTATGGCTTGAATAGTAAATTTATCATTTTTTAATTTGGAAGCAATAGCTTGTGCTTTTTCAAAATTTCTTCCCCAAATATAAACTGTTTTTATAGGTCTAACAGAAGCATGCGCTTGAATTAAATTGGTAGATAATGCTCCTGTGCCTAGCATTAATAAAGACTTGGAATCAGGTTTAGATAAATAAGAGGAAGCTAAAGCAGAAGCTGCAGCAGTTCTTTTTGCAGTTAAACTTTTGGCTTCTAAAATTGCTTTTATGTTTCCTTTTACAGCATCTATATAAATATAAACTCCTTGAATAGATGGTAAATTAAATTGACCATTTTCTGGACTAACAGTAACTATTTTTACGCCAGCATTTTCATTGGTATTCCAAGCAGGCATTAATAAAAGAGTAGAGTCTTTTTTTACTGCTGGATTTGGGAAATCATGATGATGACGCATTGGTACAATAATGCCTTGATTAGAAAAGCTTTGTTTTAACTCTTGGATTAATTCTGTAAAGACCGTATTTTTTTCAATAAAATTAGCTTCTATTTGCAATATATTTTCCATACTGTTAAAAGTAACAAAAACTACCATTTTTATCACTATTTACTCATGAATCTGCTAAAATTATACTAATCTTGGATAATTTAGTACAAGCTGTTGATTTTTAATCTATAAAACCTGAGACTGTTTACTATAAAAAGCGTCCTGTTGCTTTTTCATTAAATTTCGAGCTAGTTTTGTTTTATACTCTAAAAGATCTTCCTCTTTGGCTATGGTTCCATACACTTTATCATTTAGTATCGTGTCTGCTTTAAGTAACTCTTTTCTTTGGTTTACTTGTTGCTCTGTCCACGTTTTTAAAGCCGTTTCTTGTGCTTCTAATTTAAAATCATATTCGCCTTTTGGAGATAATAATTTTGCAATTATTGGAGAGGTTTCTATTGCTAAGAATAATAAAAATATAAAAAACGAAGGTAGCCAAGGCAGTGTGTTAAGTGCAGTAATACGAGCCATTAAACCATCAAAACCATCAATTATTGGTTGCGTGGTTGCAACTTGAGTGGCGTAATCATTTTCTAGTTGAAGTAATTGCGTCTCTAAAGCTTCAATTTTAGTGGTATTGTTTGTTTTTAGTTGTTGTAATTCTGCTAAAGCAGCATCGTGTTTTTCTCTTTTTTCTTTATAAACAGGACCTTTTCCTAGTTTGTTTGTTCCAGAGGTACCTTCAGCTTCAGTAATATAAATATCATAAAGCGCATTGACTTCATTTTCTTTAGTGATTATTTGAGTTTTTAATGCTTCGATATCACTATTTAAAGCGCTTTCTTTTGGTGAGAATTGTAATGCAATTTGATCTTTGTTATCCAAAGTCATTTGGTTCTTTTCGGTTAAAAGCACCTGATTAATTTCTTTTTCAAAAATCTTTAGTTCTAGTGGTTTGGAGATTACAATAGCAATAATAACTGCTAAAATAAGGCGTGGTGTTGCTTGTAGTAATTCATCTAAAAAACTATTTCGTTTTTTAATTGTGGAGACAATAAAACGGTCTAAATTAAAAATAAGTAAGCCCCAAACTATACCAAAAGCTATGGCAGTAAAATAGTTGTCGAATACAGTAAATAAAGCATAACTTGAAGCTATAAATGCCATTAAAGCCGTAAAAAATACTGTGGCTCCAATACCTGCGAATTTATTTTGTTCGCCATTGGAAGCTTCTTTTAAAATTGTGGTGTCTGCACCAGAACAGATAATGAAAAATTGTTTTAGCATGATGTGTTGATTTTGATTGATGATTAGACTATTAGAACGCTAAAAGGTGTTTATTGTTACATTATTTAACAAAAAAAGACCTGTTAATTTTTTAAAATTTAACAGGTCTGAATTAATTTTTTTAATATGATTTTAATTTTTAATCACTTTTCCATTAATAGTTTTAATTCCTTTTTTAGATAAATGTACAGTGCCTTTGCTATTATCTCTATGTATAGATACATTTAATTTAGGATTTTCATCAATTAATTTTATGGCTTTTTGTTCTGAAATTTTCTCGCCTTCATAATAAAACATTGTACCATTGGCTTCCATGCCAACAAAACGCTCTGAAAGTGGTAAACGACTATTTCTATTTCTTAACGCTTCCTTTCTTTCCATTAAAGCTTGTTTTCTCATTGTTTTTCTTTGGTTTAGCGCTTGCTTTCTCTCTTCCATAGCTTTACCACGTTCTACGGTTATAGATCTGTTATTTCTATTAATTGGATTTGTAGATAGGCTTACTGTGGACTTTCCATTATCTGTATGCGAACTTATGTTAATTTTAGTGTTGTTTTTAACAATAGCAATTGCTTTATCAGAAGTTATAGACTCTCCATTATAATAGAAATTAGCTCCTTTTTTTGCCATTAATACCACATGATCTATTGTTGACATTGGAGGTGGAGGAGGAGGAATTGTTGAATCCATCTTATCGTTGCCAGTTTTTTTAAATTCGCTAATTATTTTATTGTCTTTATAAACTTTAGTAATGTTTTGTCCTTTTACAACTTTATCTCCTTCGGTTTGTTTGTTGGAAATCTTTTTGCCACTGCTATCTACCAAAACTCCCCAACGATTGTAATATTTTGTTTTTCCATCTGAAACAATATAAAAGTGTGTTTCGCCATTAATGTCGATGTAGCCAGACTCAGTGTCACCTTCGTTTTTTGGAGTTGATGTAGGAGGTGGAGGAGGAATATTCGATTTATCACCTTTTCTCACTTTTGGTGGAGCAGGAGGTGGAGGAGGTAAGGGCGATTGTTCTCCCTTTTTTACTGTTGGTGAATGAGAATAATTAGGATCGTTTTTATCTACTAAAGTAATTAGTATTGGAGAGAATTTTTGTTTCCCAGCTTTAATATCAAAAAGCTGAACGATGGATCCATTAACTTCTTGTTTTAAGTTGTTTCTTGCTGTAGAATTTAATCTGTTTCCTTTTATTGATTCTGTTTTTTTACCTTTAAATTTAATTTTGAAAGCTGTAATGTCTTTATTTGTAGTTGTAGAAAGTATAAGGTTTTCAATACTTTTTTTAGATAAATTAAGTTGGCAGCCATCGCATTCTATTCCGTTAACTAGGATTTTTGTGTTTTGATGGTTTGTATTTACAATTGCAAAAGGAGTGTTACCTTTTGATCTAACTACTTCTTGATTGTAAGCTACAATCCGATGGAAGCCATACTCTTGAACAGAATTAAATATAAACCATACTTCTTTATCAGAAATGTCTTTTGGACTATTAACATGAATATTTATGATGTTGTTTCTTATTTCAGGTGTAATGTCTTGATGTAATCTATTAATTACGTTTAGAAAGCTGGTTTTGGTAGCTTTAATTCCATCAATTTTATAAGTTCCGTCTTTAAATACCTCTATGTTAATGCTTCTTGCTGTGTGCGTTGAAGTTAAAATAGTATTGGCGTCTGACTTCATTTTAGGAACAATTTCTTCCTCAACCTCTTTTGTGGTACTAAATCCGTAAACTAATAACGCTAATAATGGCAATATTAGAAAGCTTCTAAGCCAAGTCGCTTTTTTTGATGTTTGTGTTTTCATAATTGTAAATCGTTTTTTGATGGATGAATAATTGATTGCATTTACTAATGCTAACTCCTGTTGGTTTGATGAGAACGCTAACAAGGTATGTTGGTATTTAGAGGTTGCAAAACCTTGCTTTAAAACAGCTTGATCTGCCAGAAACTCGTGATTAAGTTTAATGTCTTTTTTAATAAAATAAAGTAAGGGATTAAACCAAAAAACAATTTGTAACACCTCTATAAATAGAATATCTAAACTGTGTTTTTGCCTAGCATGTGTTTGCTCGTGCAGTAAGACTTCCTGAGGAATGGCATTATTTTTAAATAATTTTTTATCTAAAAATATGAAATGTAGAAACGTATGCGGAATTGTTAATTTTTGAAGCAATACGTTAACATAAGAACGTTGCTTTTGCTTCTCGTTGCTATTAATTTTAGAAATTATTTTATATAAATTGTGACTAAACCGAATAGTAAACACCAAAACACCTAAGGCATAAATACTCCATAAAATTATTGGTAAATAATGTGTTGGTTCAGTGTTGGTAATAGCTTCCGGAATATGATTTGGCGTTTGAAATGTGCCTAAATTAAGTGTATTACTAGTTACAACAGGTTCTATATACTCAATAAATGTTATAAATGGAATGCCTGCAGATGCAATTAAAGCAGCCAAAAGATAAAAACGCTTAAACTTATGTATGGTTAATTTTTCTAAAGCTAATTTGTAAAATAGCATTAAAATAGCCAAACAGCTTGCAGATTTTAAAAGCAGGATTACCATGATTATTTGTTTTTAATTTCGTTATCTATAATAGCGCGTAATTCTTGTAACTCTACTTTAGTAAGGTTAGTTTCTTTTGTAAAAAAAGAAGCAAATTGTGTACTACTATCGTTAAAAAAGTTTTTAATTAATCCGTTAACGTGCTTAGAGAAATAGTCCTTTTTTTGCACTAATGGGTAATACTCTCTTGAGTTTCCAAACAAATTATAGGCAATAAACCCTTTGTCTGTCATACGTTTTAATAAGGTGGCAACAGTAGTTGTTGCTGGTTTTGGATCTGGGTAAGCGTCTAGCAAATCTTTCATAAACGCTTTTTCTAGCTTCCAGAGATGGTTCATTAAATCTTCTTCGGTTTTTGATAATTGCATTGTTCTACATTATTAGAATGTACTCTACAAATGTAGAGCAATATTTTAAATTAACAAATTATTATTCATTTTTTTTGCGAATCGGTTACCTTTGTAAGTATAGTTTACAGCTTTTTGTGTTATGAAAAAATTGATTTTTAGTGTTTTAGGGAGTTTTGTTTTTGTGTTTTCTGCATTAGGACAAACTATTGGAGAGGTTATCAATGAAGTGAATTTAGATTCGCTTCAATTAACATTAAGAGAATTTACTGGCGAACAAGCTACAATTGTAAATGGGAGTACTGTTACAATTACTAGTAGAGTACAAGCTAATAATGAGTTAGCCGCAGATTATTTATACGAAAAACTCGATAAGCTAGACAACCTCACTGTAACTAACCAATTAATTAATGGAGAAGCAGGAAGAAGAAATGTAATCGCTACACAAATAGGAAAAACAAACCCAAATAATATATATATAATTTGTGCACATTACGATTCTGTAGCAGATTACTGTGCAGATGATAATGCCAGTGGAACTGCAGCAATTTTAGAGATTGCAAGAATTTTATCCAAACAATGTTTAGATAATACCCTTGTTTATGCACTTTGGGACGAAGAAGAAAACGGATTGGTAGGCTCTGCTTACTACGCTAACCAAGCGCAAGCCAATGGAGACAATATTTTGGGTGTTTTAAATATTGATATGATGGGTTACGATGGTAATAACGATAATGATTTTGATATAGATGTTAGAGATATTGCTAATTCTTTGAGTATGAAGGACGATATTATAGCTATTTTAAACACGCCTGCTTATGGATTTAATTTAAATGTAAACGTTGTAAACCCAGGAACTACAGCTAGTGACCATTCTAGATTTTGGAACAGAGGTTATAGCGCAGTTTTGGTTGGAGAATCTTGGGAAACAAACGATCAAACGCCGTTTTACCATAGTTCTAACGATAGATATAACACTTTAAATTTCCCTTATTATCATGAGCTTTCTAAATTAATTATGGGTTACATGGTTACTAAAGCAGGTCTTGTTAATGTAGATAATACTGTAACACAAAACAGTACCTCTCTAATAGCTAACCAAAATTCTGCAAGTTACCAATGGATAAATTGTGATACAGGAATGCCTATTTCTGGAGCCACAAACCAAACGTATTCACCAACCAACACTGGTAATTATGCTGTTGAAATTGTTTCTGGCTCTTGTACAGAAGTGAGTGAGTGTTATAATTTTAATAGTTTAAGTGTTGATTTATTTAACGATAATGAAATTAAAATATTTCCAAATCCTACTAAAGGTCAACTTACTATTGAAACTTTTTTAGCTGATAATGTTGATTTAAAAATTTACGATATTACTGGTAAATTGCTTATTAAGACAAAGATAGAAAGCAATTTTAAAGTTTTAAATATTAGTAATTTACAAGCTGGTGTTTATTTTATTGAAGCTAAAACCAACACAAAGTCTGGCACTTATAAAGTTGTTAAGGAGTAAGTTGAAAATAATTTGAAAATAATTTAAATAGAGCTCTATTAGTGTTTTTGCAACGTGTTAGTGGTAGTAATGGCATCCTTTATTTTGCTGCCATATATGGCAAAATAAAGATATAATGGATGGCACGACCACCTTTTGCCACTTTAAAGCAAAAGGTGGTAACACCATAAAAATATTAAGAATTCATTTCGGTAAAATACTTATAAAAATAAGGTATGGTTTCAATACCTTTTAGATAATTCCAAACACCAAAATGTTCGTTAGGTGAGTGAATGGCGTCACTATCTAAACCAAATCCCATTAATATTGTTTTGCTTTTTAACTCTTGCTCAAAAAGCGAAACAATAGGAATGCTTCCTCCACTACGTTGCGGAATTGGTGTTTTGCCAAACGTTTGCTCATAAGCTTTACTTGCTGCTTGGTAGCCAATACTGTTAATTGGTGTAACGTAACCTTGTCCTCCATGATGCGGATTCACTTTGACTTTAACTCCTTTTGGTGCAATATTCTCAAAGTGTTTTTTAAATAAGTCTGTAATGTTTTCCCAATCTTGGTTTGGCACTAATCGCATAGATATTTTTGCAAAGGCTTGGCTTGCAATTACTGTTTTTGCGCCTTCGCCAGTGTAACCTCCCCAAATTCCGTTAACGTCTAGAGTTGGTCTAATACTGTTACGCTCATTGGTTGTGTAACCCGCTTCTCCGTAAACAGAGTCTATATCTAATGCTTTTTTATACTCCTCTAAAGAGAAAGGTGCTTTTGCCATTTCTGCGCGTTCTTCTTTGGAGAGCTCCTCTACATTATCGTAAAAACCTGGAATTGTAATATGGTTATTCTCATCGTGTAATGAGGCAATCATTTTAGTTAATATATTTATGGGATTAGCAACTGCACCTCCATACAAACCAGAATGTAAATCTCTATTAGGTCCTGTAACTTCAACTTCTACATAGCTTAAGCCACGTAATCCTGTGGTGATTGATGGTACGTCTTTGGCAATCATTCCTGTATCTGAAATTAGTATCACATCGTTAGCTAGTTTGTCTTGGTTTTGTTTTACAAATTTGGCGAGATTTACACTGCCAACTTCTTCTTCGCCTTCGATCATAAATTTAACGTTACATGGCAACTGGTTAGTTTTAGTCATAAACTCCATTGCTTTTACATGCATGTACATTTGTCCTTTGTCGTCGCAAGCGCCTCTTGCAAAAATAGCACCTTCAGGATGCAAGTCGGTTGGTTTTATTACAGGGTCAAAAGGTGGTGAATGCCACAAATCTAATGGATCTGGTGGCTGCACATCGTAATGACCATACACTAAAACAGTTGGTAAATTTTTGTCTATTATTTTGTGAGCGTAAATAATTGGGTAGCCTTCGGTTTCACAAATTTCTACCACATCGCAACCCGCTTCTGTTAAGCTTTTTGCAACAGCTTCTGCTGTATTTATAGTGTCTTTTTTATAAGCGGAATCTGCGCTAATCGAAGGGATTTTGAGTAAACTAATTAATTCGTCTAAAAAGCGTTGTTTATTTTTTTCTACGTAAGATTGAATGTCTTTCATTGTTTAGTTTTTATATTTTTTAATGAAATTTTTATGAGTTTATGTAAAAGTACAAAAACGAAAGTATTTTCTTTGATGGTATATTATGAATATTGAAACTATTGTTTATATTTGCAGTCCGAAAATTATCGGAATAAGTTGCAGGCGTGGTGGAATTGGTAGACACGCTAGACTTAGGATTTAACCTAATTATTAGTGTTAAAAAAATAAAATGCAGGCGTGGTGGAATTGGTAGACACGTTAGACTTAGGATCTAATGCCGCGAGGTGTGCGAGTTCGAGTCTCGCCGCCTGTACAAAAGTCGAAGAGAAATCTTCGGCTTTTTTTATTTAAAATAAGCTCGGAAAAATGTTTGGGTACAACATAGGTACAACATTTTGTTTCTTTTTGTCCATTTAATAGTATTTGATATAGTTTGATTTCTTTTGGTAGAATGGAAAAAAACTTTGTTACTCTTTTACAGAACGGTATCAATTCTTTTTTAACTTTAGTCAAAAATTATAACCCTTTTCATTTGCAATTTCTACAAGACTTATTAGACAATAAAGAGCCTTCCAATCGATGGCAAGATTATAGAACCTTTTGTGACAATATTAAAAATGTTGATATAGACCTTTATGTTAAGGCACTACCAGAATTGCTTAAAAACTTAAAAAGTAATTATCCTGTAAGAAATCTTCAAATAGCCATTACTCGCGAAGCAAAAGAGGATGCTTCTTTTGGTAAAGAAATTTATTTAAAAACACTTGAAACGAAAAATCCTGATTCGTATTTTATATTAATGGATATTCTATCCGGATTATATCATTCAGACCAAAAGTTTTCAATAGATGAAATTAAACGCCTAATCGAAGATGATAACATAAGCTTAAATGAAATAGGAATAAAATCTATCGTCAAAATTGATTTGATAGCGAAAACAACACCAAAAACATTTGTGAGCTGGATTGAGAAACAATTCAATAGTATTATTAATAATAAGACTCTTGAGGAGTTATGGCCATCCGTTTTCTTTACCATTAGAAATAAAAGAAATGAATTAAAAAATGCAGATAAAATTATAGATAAGCTATCAAGTATTAAGACTATTGAAATTCAATTAGAGCTCATTTACTTTTTGGATTACAATATAGATTTAGGCAACGAAATACACCTCTTTAAAAAATATCTTCCATTGTTGCTTCACATTGATATAGAACATGCAGGAGCGTATAATCAATTGGCTTATCGATTGGAAAATATGGCTAAAACCAATTTAGATTTGGTAGTTGGTTTTATTACAGATTGGGTAGGGATAAGTCCAAAAAATGCTAGAAAAATAGAATATTTCAGCCATTTGCTGAATACACTTTGCGATGATTTTTATTCAGATTTCCAAAAGCTATATACAAATTGGTTAAATAAAGACAATCCAAATTTTCATATTGCCATTTTTGAAATGAATAGTGCTAGATATATGAGAGATTTATCAGGATTGACGGTTTCAGAAGTTCTAATAAAGGACTTTTCAGATTACGATATTGAATATATCACGTACAAAATACTTGCCTATGTTTATGATAAAGACACCTCTCTGTCTTTGGTATATTCTATACTTGAACAAAAAGTAGATAATAAAGAGGTTGTAGTTTTCTTAGCTGATTTGTTTATTAACCACTTAATTTTTAATTATTATTCAACTATTGAATTTTTAAATTTAAAAAAGAAGACGGCCAATAGGAAATTAAAAAAAATAATAAAAGATATTGTTGAAGAAGGAGAAGATAAATACAAGGCGTATTCAGATTTAGAAAACCTAAAAGAATTTGCGCCTTCAGAGAGAAGAATGATATATTATAATAAAATTCAGAATAGAAAATTTAATAAATCCTATAAAGAGAGTGAGTCAGAAAGTTCATCATTTTTAAGTATGATTACGAATATCAATTACAGAACGGGAAAGTCTACATTTTCAAAATACCAAGGCAAATACACCGAAAAGATGACACCAGCACTTATTTCGCATAGTGGCGAAATGCCAAGAGGCGAATTTATAGATCCCATAGGTCAAGCAACAGAACGGTTACTATGGCAAAATTTTAAAAGAAGGCAATGAGATTTTTACTGAGTGAATATATTAATCTTTTAAAAGAAGATAATGAACTTGATGTGTTGCTGACTGATCTGCTAGTTGGAATGAAATTTACAACTATCTCAAAGCCAATGAAAGGTCGTCAATTTGGTGTAGATATTTCAGCTGTAGGTATTGATCCAGAAGATAGTATTAAGAAGGTGTTTTTGTTCGCTGTAAAACAAGGTAATCTAACAAGAACCACTTGGGATGGAGATGTCAACGCCATACGCTCAACTCTAAACCAAATTAAAGATACATTTATTCCAACATCACTTACAAATCGTTTAAAAAAACTTCCTAAAAAAATAATAGTTTGTACTAATGGTGTTATAAATCAAAATGTTTTAGTTGATTGGACACAATATATCGACCAGAATACTACAGATGCTGTTGAATATGATTTTTGGGGTACAGGCGAAATAACTGCAATGCTTGACGACTATCTTGTTAGTGAAAAACTATTTCCACAAGAATATCAATCATTATTAAGAAAGTCTTTGGCATTTTTAGATTTACCTGATTATGATTTATCACATTTCTATACGCTGATTCAAAAAATTTTAGACAAGCAACCCAAACAAAAAAGACAAATATTAAAAAAGTTAAGACTGGTACGATTATGCCTTAACATTATATATAAATGGTCTCAAGACAATAATAATTTGAAACCTTCAATTTATGCAAGTGAACGATGCTTGTTACTAAGTTGGCACTTTATGCAAGAAGGTAATCATTTGAAGAAAAATTTTGTAAGACAGGAATTTTACAAAATCCATTCTTTAAAAAGAAATATAGGTGTCTATTATTTTAACAAAGTTGCTAAACATTACAAAACAGAGCACAGTATATATAAATACAGCAGAAATAGTCTAGAGTACAGTCTTAATGTTTGGGAAGAAATAGGAATTATAGCAACTATAGGGTTAACGGAAATACAAGAGTTTAGAATCCATTATAGAGAAGGTAATGAAGAGCATGCTCAAACATATTACCAAAGCGCTCTTTCAATTAGTAACGGATTATGTTTGTTTATAAAAAACAATCCACCTTCAAAATATCCAGAATACGATGTGCATAGTATTGAAATAGCTTTAGCACTTAACTTAATGAATTTTACAAGAAACTTTAACCCAGCCAAAAAATGGATTTCTGAAATGACTTTAGGTTTTAATAACAGATATAAAATAAATAAGTTTTTCCCATTGTTTAGAAAAAGTTATGATAAGCTGGTGGATATTCATAATGGAGATGAAGAATGTGAAATTCAGTCTTCAATGATAGTTCTTATATTGGCAGAATACACTTTAGTTTTAAAGGATGAAGACCTATATCAGTTTGTTCGCAAGATCCCTACTGAACTTTTTCCAGATTTGAACTTACAAATATGGTTTCCACTTGAAGAAATGGAAAATAAAATATGTGTTCAGGATTATAGTCGTGGCGAAGGAACACTAAAACATTCTGTAACACTATACGAGAATGTAGAAGAGTACAAAAAAGAAATGGTATCAGAAATGGAACTCTTCGGACCAGAAAAGAACTTTAAAATTTTTAAACATAGTTTCGATATTGTTGCTCACGTTGCAAGTAGGCACTACAAAAGCCAACCTTTTCCTTTAACGTGGCGAGTTTTAATGAAACAAGAAGTCTCAACAAAAGAATAGAATAATGTCAAATCCAATAAAGCAACATTATATACCACGTTCATATTTAAAGAACTTTGCAGTTGAAGGAAGAAAAAGAAATTATTTTGTCGATGTTTATAAAATGGACAATGATATGCTTTTAGAGCAAATAAGCACAAAAGATATTTGTTTTGAAAAAAACATTTATACAATTCCTGCTGAATCAGATGAAGTAAAATACGCCTTAGAAAAACATTATGCTGAAAATGTTGATAGCGAGTTTCCAAAAATATATAAATTACTTGTTGATGAAAAGGTATTGACAGTTAGTCAAGAGCAAAAAATTCAAATACTATATGTATGTCTATCATTATATTTTCGTACACCAAGAATTTTAAATCTTCAAAAAGGTATGAATAAACAAATCTTTGATAGGGCAGATCAAACAGCAAATGAACATGGTTTGATAAAAATGAATTTATTTGGAGAGAAAATGGAATTTCATATTGATGAAATAGAGGAGGTTAAAAAACAGTACGATGAACGTTCAAGAACGGCCTTCTTAGTTAACCATCTTGAACAATGGGGGAACTTTGTTAAATACAAATACGATTGTACAATAAATGTAATTAAAATAGAAGATTCAAATGCGCCAATAATTACTTGTGATAATCCAGTTTCAATTAGGCATTTTGAAACTAATAAATTTCAAGGTTTATATGATCCCAAAGCAGTTATTACTTTACCCTTGGATCGTTCACATTATTTAGAGATTCATCCTAATGATTACGCAGATGGACAAACGAGAATTAATAGACTTACTCAAGACAGAGACTATGTATTTACAACAAATGGAGTTACACAACAGAATGCTGAAAACTTATTAGTAGCATACAAAGGAGATATTGATAAACATTTTGATATTCAAAACCATTATGAAAACCCAGAAAATGGAGAAGAGTTTTTGAAAAAAGCTAAATACAGGGCAGAGCAAGCCCTCGTTTTATTTGATGTTTTAAAGAAAAAAGGGTTTGTTTCAAAAGAGTTTATAGGTAAACTTAAAGAACTTTTAGAACATCCATATTGTAAAGACGATATCCAAATGTTGAAGTACAAAAAGGTGCTATCAAAAATGGGTAAGTGGTAAATTGGTTATTTGTTTTTTGCAGTTTTATATCTAAACTTCTGTTAAACAAAATTTAGGAGTTGTTAAAATTTTATACCTTTGTACTCAATATGAAACAAGTATTCCATAAAGCAATGTCTTTGGCAATGGCTTTTGTAGTGTTACTCTCTACAATGTCATTTACGCTCAGTATGCATTATTGTGGAGATACTTTGGTAGAAACTGCTATGTTCCATAAAGCAGAAGGATGCGGAATGGAAATGGATAATCCTTCAACTGAAGGTTGTTCTATTACAAAAAAGAATTGTTGTAATGATGAACAATTGGTAGTTGATGGTCAAGACGAACTACAATTACAAGTTGACAAAATTTCTTTTGAACAACAAGTATTCATCGCTTCATTTGTTTATACCTATATTAACCTTTTTGAAGGTTTAGATAACAATGTGTCTTCTTTTGAAGAATACAAACCGCCACTCGTCATAAGGCAACTCTACAAAATTGACGAGACGTATTTAATTTGATTTTTAAACAATAGACTGATTTATCCTATGACTTTATGTCATAAGGATAATTTGCTGTATTCGGTGTTTTCCTAACGCCAATGTCTAACTGTTTAATAATCAAAGCCAATGCTAAATAAAAGCATCAAATTTTTAATAGAAAATAAACTCGTAGCAGTTCTGTTACTCGTCCTTTTTGTAGGATGGGGAACTGTAAACGCACCTTTTAATTGGGATACAGGATTTTTGCCAAGCAACCCTGTAGCGGTTGACGCCATTCCAGATATTGGAGAAAACCAACAAATTGTATTCACAAAGTGGGATGGTCGTTCGCCACAAGATATAGAAGACCAAATCACTTATCCATTAACGACTTCTTTACTCGGTATTCCAGGAGTAAAAACCATTCGTAGTTCTTCTATGTTTGGGTTTTCAAGTATCTATATCATTTTTGAAGAAGATATAGAATTCTATTGGAGTCGCAGTCGTATTCTAGAAAAACTCAATTCATTACCAAGTGGATTATTACCAGAAGGTGTTAATCCTGCATTGGGACCAGATGCCACAGGTTTGGGACAAATATTTTGGTACACTCTTGAAGGTCGAGATGAAAATGGAAATGTTACTGGTGGTTGGGATTTACACGAACTGCGTAGCATTCAAGATTATTACGTAAAATATGCTTTATCTACTGCAAGCGGTGTTTCTGAAGTAGCTTCCATTGGTGGTTATGTTCAGGAGTATCAAGTTGATGTCAATCCAGAGTTGATGCGTCAATATAACATTAGTTTAAACCAGATTGTAAAAGCGGTTAAAAGTAGCAATCAAGATATTGGTGCGCAGACTATAGAAATTAATCAAGCTGAATATTTAGTACGTGGTTTGGGTTATGTGAAATCTGTTGAAGATATTGAAAATACTGTAGTTACTTCAGAGGATTTTACTTCAATTAAGATTAAAGACATTGGTAAAGTATCATTAGGTCCAGCAACACGAAGAGGTTTATTGGATAAAGAAGGTGCGGAAGTCGTTGGTGGTGTTGTAGTTGCACGATATGGTGCAAATCCAATGGAAGTCATTAATAATGTAAAGGCGCAAATTGAGGAGCTGAAAGGCGGATTACCTTCAAAGGTATTGGCAGATGGACGAACATCTCAATTAACAGTTGTTCCTTTCTATGATCGTACCGAGCTTATTGAAGAAACATTAGACACGCTTAATGAAGCGTTGACACTAGAAATATTAATTACCATTTTGGTTATTATTGTTATGGTTTTCAATTTAAGAGCTTCTATTTTAATTTCTGGATTGTTGCCTGTTGCAGTATTAATGGTATTTGTAACCATGAAACTGTTTAACGTAGATGCCAATATTGTAGCACTTTCTGGTATTGCTATTGCAATTGGAACTATGGTAGATGTAGGCGTCATTCTCGCAGAAAATATGATTCGCCATCTCGATGATGACAAATTACGATTACGAGAAGATGGTACAGAGTTAACTATGAATGAAGTAGTTTATAATGCGACTTCCGAAGTTTCTGGAGCGATTTTAACTGCGGTATTAACTACAATTATCAGCTTTGTTCCTGTATTTACAATGATTGGTGCAGAAGGAAAATTGTTTAGACCATTAGCATTTACCAAAACGATGGCGTTATCAGCATCTTTGGTTATTGCCTTATTTCTAATCCCACCATTAGCAGCTTATTTATTCAGAAAAACATCACTTAAAAAGTCATTTAAATACATCATAAATGGTGCTTTAATAATTGCTGGAATAGCAATTATGGTTACTGGATATTGGTTAGGGATTATTTTAATTGCTTTTGGTATTACTGGTTTACTTGGAGTCTTTGGTAAACTAAATAAGAAAAACAGCAATCTTGTAAATATTATTATTTCGTGTACTGCCATTATATTTTTACTTGCCGAATATTGGAGACCACTAGGCTTTGACAGAAGTATTTTAGTCAATCTTATTTTTGTAGCTATTATTTGCTTCGGAATTTTAGGAATATTTTCAATTTTCAGAAAGTATTATGGTCAAATTTTAAATTGGGCTTTAGCAAACAAGTTATTGTTTTTAATTATTCCGGCAACTGTGCTTGTTTCTGGAGGATGGATTATGAACAATACAGGAAAAGAATTTATGCCATCTCTAAACGAAGGTTCTTTTCTATTAATGCCAACCTCATTACCACACTCAGGTGTTGAGGAAAATAAACGTGTGCTTCAGCAATTGGATATGGCTGTAGCCACTATTCCAGAAATTGAAACCGTAGTAGGAAAGTCTGGTAGAACAGAATCTGCATTAGATCCTGCGCCTTTATCTATGTACGAAAACATGATTCAGTATAAGTCTGAATACATGCGTAACTCAAAAGGAAAAAGACAACGTTACAAAGTAAACGATGATGGTGCTTTTGAATTGAAAGATGGAACATTTATCGCCAATCCTAATAATTCCGAAAATGTTGTTTTTACAAAAGTTATACATGCTCAACTTATCGAAGATAATGATGGCGAATTCTATCGTAATTGGCGACCAGAAATTAATAGTCCTGATGATATTTGGAATGAAATAGTTAGAGTTACCAAATTACCAGGAGTTACTTCTGCACCAAAATTACAACCGATAGAAACCAGATTGGTAATGCTTCAAACAGGAATGCGTGCACCGATGGGAATAAAAGTAAAAGGACAAGATTTAAAACAAATTGAAGCGTTTGGATTGCAGTTAGAAACCATTCTTAAACAAGCAGAAGGTGTAAAAGAGCAAGCTGTTTTTGCAGATAGAATTGTAGGGAAACCTTATTTACTTATTGATATTGATAGAGAAAAAATAGCACGTTATGGTGTATCTATAGAAGATGTACAAAGTGTGCTGAAAGTAGCAATTGGCGGTATGGCTATTACTCAAACTGTAGAAGGAAGAGAACGCTATGCTGTTAGAGTGCGATACCCTAGAGAGCTACGAGGTAATCCTGAAGATATAAAAGGCATCTATATTCCTGTTGAAAAAGGAAGTCCTATTCCATTAAGTGAATTAGCGACGATTCGGTATGAGCAAGGTCCACAAGTCATAAAAAGTGAAGATACCTTTTTAGTTGGCTATGTGTTGTTTGATAAATTAGATGGGTTTGCAGAAGTTGATGTTGTTGAAAATGCGCAAGCTTTATTTCAACAGAAAATAGATTCAGGAGAATTAACTGTTCCAAAGGGCATCAGCTATAAATTTACAGGCACTTATGAAAATCAGTTACGAGCAGAAAAAACGCTTTCTGTTGTCGTTCCATTAGCACTTGCTATTATTTTCTTGATTCTATATTTCCAATTCAAATCTGTTACTACGTCACTCATGGTTTTTACAGGAATAACAGTTGCTTTTGCGGGTGGTTTTATAATGATATGGCTTTACGGTCAAGATTGGTTTTTCAATTTTAGTTTGTTTGGAGAGAATATGCGAGACCTTTTCAATATGAAAACTATCAATTTAAGTGTTGCGGTTTGGGTAGGTTTTATAGCATTATTTGGTATTGCTACAGATGATGGTGTCGTTATGGCAACATACCTCAAGCAAACTTTTGAGCGTGAAAAACCTTCTGATAAAAAGAGTATTAGAGCTTCCGCATTACAAGCAGCCGAAAAACGTATTCGTCCGTGTTTAATGACTACTGTAACTACCATTTTGGCGCTGTTACCAGTATTGACATCCACAGGAAAAGGAAGTGATATTATGATACCTATGGCAATTCCAATATTTGGCGGAATGGTTATAGATATTACCTCTTATTTTATTGTACCGGTATTATACAGCTGGAGAGAAGAGTTTAAATTGAAAAGAGCAAACAAATGAAAAGAATAATTTATACACTCATAGGTTTATTAACTTTTAGTGTTTCTAATGCACAAGAATTAGAAACGCTTATTAATGAAGCATTAAATAACAATCCTGAAATTCAAAAGTTTGAATTACAGTATAGTATTGCTTCCGAAAAAGTGAATGAAGTAAATACATTGCCTAATACCGAATTTGGTGTGGGTTACTTCGTAAGCGAACCAGAAACCCGAACAGGAGCGCAACGCTTCAAAGTATCAGCTAAACAAATGTTGCCTTGGTTTGGTAATATTACCGCAAGAGAAAACTATGTGAGTGCTTTGGCAGATGCTAAATACGAGGACATTGTTATTGCCAAAAGAAAACTGATGGCTTCTGTATCGCAATCCTATTATAATCTCTACGCTAATAAAGCAAAACAAGACGTTTTAAACGAGAATATTAAACTACTTAAAACCTACGAAACGTTAGCATTAACATCGGTTGAAGTTGGCAAAGCTTCAGCTGTAGATGTTTTACGATTGCAAATGCGTCAAAATGAAATGCAACAGTTATTAGATGTTTTGGTTCAACAATTTTTAGCAGAACAAACTACTTTTAATAAGCTTTTAAATCGTGATAAGGATGTACAAGTTTCTGTTATTAATGAGTTAATAATTCCTTCAGAAGATTTTGAAATCAATTCTGGAAATTTATCTCTACATCCTGAATTACTAAAATTCGATAAACTCTATCAGTCTGTAGAGCAATCTGAATTATTGAATCAAAAAGAAAGTAGTCCAATGATTGGTTTAGGTTTAGATTATATCAATGTTGATAAACGTCCTAACATGGATTTTAGTGACAATGGAAAAGATATAATTATGCCAATGGTATCAGTATCAATTCCCATATTTAATAATAAGTACAAATCCCAAACCAAACAAAATGAGTTGCAACAGCAAGAGATTTTGGCACAAAAACAAGAGCGCACAAATGCATTAGAAATACTATTGGATAAAGCAGTAAACGATAAGATTTCAGCAAGAATAAGTTATGCAACCCAAACGAAGAACTTAAAGCAAGCTAAAGATGCTGAAGAGATTCTTATTAAAAATTACGAAACAGGAACGATTGATTTTAATGATGTTTTGGACATACAAGAATTGCAACTGAAGTTTCAAATAAATCAAATTGAGTCTGTTAAAACCTACTATGTGCAAACTACAATTATTAATTATTTAACACAGCAATAATGAAACATACATATCACATACACGGAATGACTTGCAACGGTTGTCGCAGTCACGTAGAAGAAACACTTTCAAAAGTGAAAGGTGTTTCAAAGGCTTCTGTTGATTTAGAAAAAGCAGAAGCAGCAATCGAAATGGAATCTCATATTCCAATAGAAAGGTTTCAAGAAGCTTTAAAGAAAGATGGCGGAAAATATAGTATTCAAAAATTAGGAGAATACCATCATACCAAAGTAGAAATGGAAAAACAGCCAAAAGGTAAATGTACGGGTACATTTTATTGCCCAATGCATTGTGAAGGAGATAAGACCTATGATAAACCGGGCGATTGCCCCGTCTGCGGAATGGATTTAGTTGAAGAACAAAATCTATCCACAACTTCATCACAGCAATGGACATGCCCGATGCATCCAGAAATTATAAAAGATGAAGCAGGTGCTTGTCCTAAATGCGGAATGGATTTAGTTCCAATGGAAGCAGATAGTTCAGCAGAAGAGAAGACCTATAAAAAATTATTAAAGAAGTTTAAGATTGCTGTTGCTTTTACATTACCAATTTTTTTAATGGCAATGAGTGAAATGCTGACCAATAATCCATTGTATGACATCATGGAACAAAAATATTGGAATTGGATTCAGTTCGCATTATCCATTCCAGTTGTATTTTATGCGACTTGGATGTTCTTTGAACGTGCCTATAAGAGTATAAAAACATGGAATCTTAATATGTTTACACTTATTGGAATAGGTGCAGGTGTCGCTTGGTTATTTAGTGTTTTTGGCATGTTCTTTCCAGATATTTTTCCAAGTCAGTTCAAAACAGAATCTGGAGCAGTACACGTTTATTTTGAAGCAGCAACCGTTATTCTAACATTGGTGCTTTTAGGACAGCTTTTAGAAGCTCGTGCGCATAGTAAAACCAATTCGGCTGTAAAAGAATTGTTAAAGTTAGCACCCAATAAAGCTATAAAAGTAGTAGATGGCGAAGACGTTGAAGTAACCATCGATGCTATTGAATTAAATGATATTCTAAAAGTAAAACCAGGCGATAAGATTCCTGTGGATGGCTCGATAACAGAAGGAGATACAACCATTGATGAGTCAATGATTACTGGAGAGCCAATTCCTGTTAATAAAACAGTAAATGATAAAGTAAGTAGCGGAACAATTAATGGAAATCAATCATTCTTGATGAAAGCGGAAAAAGTAGGAAGTGATACGCTACTCTCTCAAATCATTCACATGGTTAACAATGCCAGTAGAAGTCGTGCACCAATTCAGAATTTAGCCGATAAAGTATCAGGTTATTTTGTGCCTGTTGTGGTCATTATTTCATTACTAACTTTTGCAGTTTGGGCAATTTGGGGACCAGAACCAGTTTATGTTTATGCCTTTGTGAATGCTATTGCTGTTTTGATAATAGCTTGTCCTTGTGCGTTAGGATTAGCAACACCTATGTCTGTAATGGTTGGTGTTGGTAAAGGTGCTCAAAATGGTGTATTGATTAAAAATGCCGAAGCACTTGAAAAAATGGATAAGGTTACGACGCTAATTGTAGATAAGACAGGAACAATTACAGAAGGAAAACCAACCGTTGAAACAGTAGGTTCTTTTGATGCTGATTTTAGCGAAAATGACATTCTGAAATATATTGTTTCGTTGAACAATAACAGCGAACATCCATTAGCGGAAGCTACGGTTAAATATGGAAAAGTACAAAATTCTGAAATTTTAAAATCAGATGCATTTAGCGCAGTTACAGGTAAAGGTGTAGAAGCTACTATTGATAATAAAAAAATAGCATTGGGAAATCCTAAGATGATGGATTATGCTAATGCAGAGATAACCTCACAAATGGAGGAAGAAGCTAAAACTTATCAAAAACAAGGTAAAACGGTTTCATACTTATCCATAGATGAAACGGTTACTGGTTATGTAGTTATAGGAGATAAAATTAAGGGGACTAGCGCCAAAGCTATTAAGGAACTTCAAGATAAAGGTATTGAAGTCATCATGTTAACAGGCGATAATCACGACACAGCGCAAGCAGTAGCATCAGAATTAAATCTTACAGATTTTAAAACAAGTATGTTGCCTGAGGATAAACTCAAAGAAGTAGAGAAACTACAAGAAAAAGGAAAAGTTGTTGCTATGGCAGGCGATGGTATTAATGATGCACCAGCACTTGCTAAAAGTGATGTAGGTATCGCAATGGGAACAGGAACAGATGTTGCTATAGAAAGTGCTATGATAACCTTGGTAAAAGGAGATTTACACGGTATTGTCAAGGCGCGACATTTGAGTGATGCCGTAATGAAGAATATTAAACAAAATCTGTTTTTCGCTCTCATCTATAACACATTAGGAGTGCCTATTGCAGCAGGTGTTTTGTTTCCGTTTTTCGGAATTTTACTCTCGCCTATGATTGCAGCGTTAGCCATGAGTTTTAGCTCTGTTTCGGTTATCGCAAATGCATTAAGATTAAGAACAATTAAAGTTTAAATATAAAATCAAATAATTATGGAAAATTCAAATCAACACTCAAATAAAGGAAACTATAAAACATTTTTTTTAATGTTAGGGTTATCCTTTATAGCTATGTATATAACAATGTACTTAAATACCTATGCCGTAGACCACATATATTTCAGCTTGACTCGTTTTTATATGGTTTGCTTAGGGATTTCAACAATGGCAGTAATCATGCTATTATTCATGCTGAAAATGTATAAAAACAAAAAGAAAAATATGGCAATACTTATAGGGAGTCTAGTGCTTTTTATTAGTGCGTTAGGATTAGTTAGAGCACAAGCACCAATTGTAGGAGACGTACTTTGGTTAAAAGGGATGATTCCACACCATTCAATTGCTATACTTACAAGTGAGCGTGCAGATATTCAAGACCCAGAAGTTAGAAAGCTGGCAGATGATATTATTGAAGCGCAACGAAAAGAAATAGAAGACATGAAAGCAATGATAAAAAGATTAGAGAATGAAAAATAATAAAATAGTCATTTACATAGGGATATTAGCAGTTGGACTTTTGTTAGGATGGTTTCTATTTGGTAATTCATCTACTAAAGAAACTGAACATAATCACGATGCGGTATCTGAAGTTAATCAAATGTGGACGTGTTCTATGCATCCACAGATTATGCAACCAGAAGCTGGAGATTGCCCAATTTGCGGGATGGATTTAATTCCTGCAGCAAGTAGTGCTGACGGCTTATTAGCAGACCAATTCAAGCTTACAGAAAACGCTATGGCATTGGCAAATATTCAAACCTCTATAGTTGGCAATGGTAAAGTAGAAGATAATACAGTTAAATTATCTGGAAAAATTGTAGAGAATGAAGAAGCCAATGCCGTTCAAGTCAGTTATTTTTCAGGAAGAATAGAACGTCTAAATGTGAGTTTTACAGGCGAGGAAGTTAGAAAAGGACAGTTATTGGCAACTATCTATTCGCCCGAATTATATGCAGCGCAACAAGAACTCATTACAGCAGCTTCATTAAAAGAATCACAACCTGCATTATATAAAGCTGTGCGCAACAAATTAAAATTATGGAAGCTCTCTGAAAATCAAATTAATCAAATTGAAACTTCTGGTAAGGTTAAAGAAAACTTTCCTGTCTATGCAACGGTTTCAGGAACAGTTTCTGAAAAATTAGTAGAACAAGGCGATTATATCAAACAAGGCCAACCTTTGCTCAAAATAGCAAATCTAAGTACAGTTTGGGCAAATTTTGATGTGTATGAAAATCAAATCGATTTATTTAAAAAAGGACAAAAGATTTTAGTCACTACCAATGCTTATGCTAATAAAGAATTTGAAGCTAAAGTAGATTTTATAGACCCTGTTTTAGATACCAGAACAAGAACTGTAAAATTACGAGCGATACTTAATAATAAACAGGATGTTTTTAAGCCAGGAATGTTTGTTGAAGGAAAATTTAAAGGGATGACTTCAAGTAAAGAACAAGCATTAACCATTCCATCCACAGCCGTTTTATGGACTGGAGAACGTTCAGTTGTCTATATAAAAACAGACCCTGCTCAACCTGTTTTTGAAATGCGAAAAATTACATTAGGGAATCAAATTGGCGATAATTATGAAGTGTTAGAGGGTTTGAAAATTGATGATGAGATAGTAACAAATGGAACATTTACCGTTGATGCAGCAGCGCAATTACAAGGTAAAAAATCAATGATGAATAAAGAAGGCGGAAAAGTTATTACTGGTCATGAAGGACATCTTGGAATGGAAAATAATCCTTCAGCAAATAACGCGAATCATTCTAATATGAATGAGAGGGTAAAAGTGTCCAAGGGTTTTCAGAATCAATTGAAAGTCGTTTTTAATGATTATATCAAATTAAAAGATTCTTTACTTAAAGATGAATCTAATAACGTAATAACTGAATCAAAAAGACTACTGGGTAATTTATCTAAAGTTGAAATGAAGCTATTAAAAGATAAAGAGGTTCATGGTCATTGGATGTCATTAGAAAAAGAAATAAAAGCATCTGCCACATCAATTTCAAATGCATCAAATATTGAATCACAACGAAATCATTTTAAGCATCTTTCATCACATTTAATTAGCGCGATTCAGACATTTGGTATCAATGAAAAAGTCTTTGTTGAGTTTTGTCCGATGGTAGACGATAACAACGGTGCGTACTGGTTGAGCAGGGAAGAAAAAGTAATCAATCCATATTTTGGTGGCGCAATGCTAACCTGTGGAGAAGTAAAACAAGTAATAGAATAATAAAAATCAAATAATAACAATTAAATTTTTTAACAATGAAAAAAGTAATTTTAAGTGTAGCTGTAATTATGGCTATAGGTTTAACGAGTTGTAAAAACGAAACCAAGCAAGAAACAACAGAAACAAAAACGGAAGTATCTAAAGACATGGCTATGGTAGACATATCTTTTGGTGTTAGAGGTAATTGTGGAATGTGTAAAAAAACCATCGAAAAAGCTGCTAACAAAGTTGAAGGTGTTGCTAATGCAACATGGGATGTCGATAAAAAGAAAATAGATGTGTCTTTTGATGATGCTAAAACAGATGCAATGGCAATTCACAAGGCAATAGCAGCATCAGGTTACGATACAGAAAAAGTTTCAGGAGATGAAGATGCTTACAGTAACCTACCTGGATGTTGTCAATACGACCACGAAATGATGATGAATCAATAAGGAGATAAAGGAAGAGGATCATTCAGACCATGACCATTAATAATAAATATAGAAGAGCCTTGTTATTTAAGGCTCTTCTAATATAGAAAAATCATACTAACGTTATTTGCAATACCATTGCATTAAATAATTTATATCTTTGCTACGATGAAATTTTTAGCTTTTATATTATCAATTTATATTTTCGCGCTTAATTTAGCACCCTGCGAAGATAATGTTACGCTTGATAATGAGGTTCAAACAGAAATTTCACAAGGAATGGACAATGACCATCAACATCAAGATTCAGATTTATGTTCGCCTTTTTGTATTTGTCAATGCTGCCATGTAAGTGCTGTGCATTTTGATATTCCAGATTTAAAATTAGGAATATCTTTTATTTCCACAAAAGATGTTTTATACCTAAGCGGTTCAGAAAAAGACTTCACGAGTTCCGTTTTACAACCACCACAAGTTTAATGAATACCTGCTACGCAGGTGTATTATAAATCTATGCTACCATCGATACTCTTTGGTAACTATTCTTTATTTATAAATTCATTATAACTATAATTCTATGATTAATAAAATCATTGATTTTTCAATCAATAACAAATTCATTATTGGTTTGCTAACGTTTACCATTGTTGGAGCTGGTATTTGGAGTATGACTCAAGTACCTATAGATGCGGTACCAGATATTACCAACAACCAAGTACAAGTCATTACGCAAGCACCAAATTTAGGAACAGAGGATATTGAGCAAATCATAACCTATCCAGTAGAGGTAGCAATGAGCAATCTACCTAATGTCCAAGAGATTCGTTCAATTTCTCGTTTTGGCTTATCAGTCGTTACTATTGTTTTTGACGATGATATGGGAACGTATCTGCCACGTCAATTAGTCGCTGAAAAACTCAACGACATCAAAGAACAAATTCCCGAGGGATTCGGAGAACCTTCAATGGGTCCTATTTCATCTGGTCTAGGAGAAATATATCAATACACACTTAAAGTCAAACCAGAATACAAAGAGAAATATTCAGTTACTGATTTGCGCACCATGCAAGATTGGATTGTACAACGTCAAATGGCAATGGTAGAAGGTGTTGTTGAAGTTAATGCTATTGGCGGAAAAATTAAGCAATATGAAGTCGCTGTTGATCCAAATGAGTTGCGAGCAATCGGATTAACAATTACTGATGTCTTTGAGGCTCTAGAAAACAACAATCAAAATACAGGTGGTGCATATATCGAAAAGAACCATCAAGCCAATTTTATACGTGGCGAAGGTTTAGTGCGTAGTTTGGATGATATTAAAAAAATCACAGTAAGAAACGTCAATAATATTCCTATAACTATTGGCGATATTGCCAAAGTACAATTTGGTTCAGCGATTCGTTATGGTGCATTAACACAAGATGGCGAAGGCGAAGTTGTAGGCGGTTTGGTAATGATGCTTAAAGGCGCAAATTCAAACGATGTTATCGAGAATGTAAAAGAGCGCATGGCTCTAATAGAAAAGTCATTACCAGAAGGTGTGATTATCGAACCTTTATTAGATCGAAGTAAGTTAATCGCAGAAACTACATCAACTGTAGCAACAAACCTTATTGAAGGCGCATTAATAGTAATATTTGTACTTATCTTTTTATTAGGAAATTGGCGAGGTGGTTTAATAGTCGCATCCACTATTCCATTATCGTTATTGTTTGCATTTATACTAATGAATGTATTTGATGTTTGGGCTAACCTAATGAGTTTAGGAGCAATAGATTTCGGTATTATTGTCGATGGTGCAGTAATTATAGTAGAAAGTACCGTTTTTCTTATTGCATCACAAGTGCTAAAAAAGAAGAAACTTACTGCAAAAGAAAGAGATAAAGTGGCTTCTAATGCTTCAAAAAAAATGATGAATGCAGCCTTTTTTGGTCAGCTAATTATTCTAATTGTCTTCTTGCCTATTTTGGCATTAGAAGGGATTGAAGGAAAAATGTTCAAACCGATGGCATTGACTTTCATTTTTGCAATGATTGGTGCAATGGTACTTTGTTTGACGTATGTGCCAATGATGTCTGCCTTGGTTTTAAGAGCACCAAAGTCAGACAAAAAATCTTATGGCGATAAATTTGTGCATTGGGTAGAAGAAAAATACCAACCTATATTAGTTAAAGCGATACAAAAAGGAAAATGGATTATAGGCATTGCAGTCGTGCTATTCGGAATAACAGTTTTTATGTTTAGTCGAATGGGAGGCGAGTTCATCCCACAACTCGATGAAGGCGATATTGCATTTCACGCCATTTTAAAACCAGGCAGTTCCCTTACAGAAACTATTGAAACGACGACAAAGATTGAACAAATTGTAAAAGCAAAGTTTCCAGAAGTTGAAAAAATTGTAAGTCGAATTGGTGTTGCCGAAATACCAACAGATCCAATGCCAATGGATTTGGCAGATGTTTTTGTGATTTTGAAACCAAAAAGTGAATGGACAACAGCTACTTCAAAAGATGAATTGATAGAGAAGATGAAAGAAGCGGTTGAAATGGTTCCTGGTGTTAACTATGAATTTACACAACCTATCGAAATGCGCTTTAATGAATTACTTGAAGGTGTCAGAGAGGATATTGCTATAAAACTTTATGGAGAAGATATAAATATACTCTCTCAAAAAGCTGAAGAAATATCCAAAATTATTGCAGGTACAGATGGAATTGGAGATATGAAAGCGGAAGCCACAACAGGGTTACCACAAATGACCATTACGTACAATAGAAATAAATTGTCCCAATACGGACTGCAAATAAATACCTTGAATCAAATCGTTCAATCTGCTTTTGCAGGCGGTACAGCAGGAATTATTTTTGAAGGCGAAAAACGATTCGATTTAGTAGTAAGATTAAATTCTCAAAACCGAAAGGATATTTCAGATGTTCAAAACTTGTACATCAATTTACCATCTGGTACTCAAATTCCACTTCGTGAAGTTGCAGATATAAGCTACAAAGCTGGTCCAATGCAAATAAGTAGGGATAATACAAACAGAAGAACCTATGTTGGTATTAATGTAAGAGGACGTGATGTAAAATCGTTGGTAACAGAAATAAAATCCAAGTTAGATGCTAAACTTGAATTACCATCAGGATATTTTATTAGGTATGGTGGAGCATTTGAAAATTTAGAACGCGCAAGTAACCGATTGCAAACCGTTGTGCCAATTGCGTTATTACTTATTTTTGTGCTCATATATTTTGCTTTAAAATCCTTGCCACAAACCTTAATGATTTATATCGCAATACCTATGGCAACCATTGGTGGTGTCGTAGCATTGTGGTTACGAGATATGCCATTTAGTATTTCAGCAGGAGTTGGTTTTATTGTTTTATTTGGTGTTGCGGTTTTAAATGGATTAGTAATGATTAGTGGTTTGAATGAGTTGAAAGATGAAGGTGTTACCAATCTTAAAGATAGAATTATAGAGGGAACAAAACGAAGAATTAGACCAATTATGCTAACCGCTTTTACAGATGTTTTAGGGTTTTTACCTATGGCAATTTCTGCATCAGCTGGTGCAGAAGTACAACGGCCTTTAGCAACGGTTGTAATTGGTGGTTTATTAACGTCTACATTATTAACATTGTTCGTTTTACCTATATTATATCATTGGGTAGAAAACAAATCATTCAAGTTTAGAGCAGACAAAAAAATAATTACAGTTACTGCTATGGTAGCTTTAATGCTTTTGTTGCCAATAACAGGAAACGCCCAAGAAGTTAACGATACGTTACCAATTATTTCAATGAATGAAGCAGTTAAATTATCAAAAGAAAATTTCCCGCTTTTAAAACAAAAGCAATTAGAAATTAGCAAACAAGAGCAGTTAAAAAGTACAGCTTATGATTTTGGTACGACTCAAATTTTTACTGGAGGCGAGGAAATTAATAACGGAAATGGTATTTATACAACTATAGGAATTGGTCAAAGTAACATTGATGTGTTTGGTGTTTCTGCAAAAAAACGATTGCAAGAACAACGCATTCAACTAGCTCAAAAAGCGTTTCAACTTTCAGAATTAGATTTAGAATTGGAAGTGAAAAAAGCCTGGGCAAATGCCTTGCAGAGTAAAAGGAATTATAATTTATACAGAGAGTTAGATTCAATTTATACCAATTTTGAAAAAGCAGTAGCATTAAATTATGAAGTAGAAGCTATTTCAAGGTTAGAATATTCAGCAGCTAAAAATCAAGCTTTACAGATTCAAAATAAATTTATGCAATCAAAAAGTGAATATGGTATTGCATTACAACAGTTAAACCTATGGTTGGTTTCTGATACATTCTATACCGTTCCCAATGATTTTGAAATTACTAGTGAAATTGATGTTGATACTTTTAACTTAGAAGAGCATCCCTTATATGGTATAGCACAATTACAGGTAACAGAAGCAGAAGCCACATATAAAGCTGCCAAAGCAGATAATTTACCCAAGTTAAATCTTCAAGGTGGTTTACAAAACTTAAATGGTAATTCAGGGTTTTATACCTATCAAGCAGGTGTTTCCATTCCTTTTTTGTCTGGTACAAATAAAGCAAAGGTTAAAACCGCAAAAATCGATAAGGAAATTGCTGATACGAACATTCAGTTCAAAAAACAAGAAGTACAATCCAAGTTTGTACAATCAAAAGAGAATTATCAAAAATGGAAAACGTCTTGGTTTTTCTATAAAAATGAGGTGTTACCACTTGTGAAAGAACAAAAATTGGGGGCTTTATTTGCCTATAAAGAAGGAGAGATAGATTATACAGGGTTTACACAACTCATAAAAGAAGCTATTCAATCTGAATTACAAGCTCAAGAAGCATTAATAAATTATTTAGAAAGCACATTTCAACTACAATATTTTAATAAATAAGAAAATGAAAAACACACGATATATAATCTTAACATTACTAACAGTTTCACTTTTAGTAGTTGCTTGTGGAAATAAAGAAAGCCATAAAGAAGGCGATGGTCATGCACACAATGAAGATGTAAAGCCAGAAGCCGAAGAAGCTCATAGTGATGAAGAAGAAGTGATGTTATCACAGCAACAGTTTGATGCCTTAAAAATGAAAACAGACACCCTAGCATTGCGTAATATGAGCGGTTATGTAGAAGCCAATGGAACATTAGAAGTACCACCACAAAACGAAGCAGCAATAACTTCTGTAGTTGGTGCAAATGTGGTATCAATAAAAGTTATTGAAGGCGATAAAGTTAATAAAGGTCAAGTGGTTGCATATCTATCTCATCCTAATATTATAAAAATGCAGACCGATTATTTAAATGCTTTTAGCAACAGTAATTTTTTAAAGAAGAACTATGAACGTCAGCAAAAATTATATGATGCAGGAGTTGGCTCTGGTGCAAGTTTTCAAAAAGCCGAAGCAGAATATGATGCCTCTAAAGCTATGGTAAATGGATTGGAAGCTCAATTGAGACTATTAAACATAAACACGTCATTAGTACGAAATGGAACCATTGCTCAAAGTATATCATTACGTAGTCCAATAGAAGGCTTTGTCCAAAAAGTTGAAGTAAAAACAGGACAATATGTAGAACCGCAAACCGAACTTTTTGAAATCGTAAACACGCATCACGTTCATGCAGATTTAATGGTGTTCGAAAAAGACGTTTATAAAGTAAAGAAAGGTCAAAAAGTAATTTTCAATTTACAATCTAATACAGACGAAGATCTTATAGCAGAAATCTATTCGGTAAGCAAAACTTTTGAAGATAATCCTAAAGCACTACACGTCCATGCCGAAATTGAAAACAAAAAAGGGAATCTAATTCCAGGAATGTATATTAAAGGTAAAATTCAAGTTGAGAACGCAGAAACTCATGCATTGCCAGAAAGCGCAATTATAAAAGAAGGCGATAGATTTTATGTCTTTTCAGTAGAAAAAGAAAATGACGATTGGAGTTTTAAGCCAGTTGAAGTGCTTTTAGGAGAAAAAGATGGTAATTGGATAGCGGTTAAATTTGCTGAAGAACAAGATAAAGCCACAAAATTCGCTTATAATAATGCGTATTATTTAATTGCTGAAATGAAAAAAGGAGAAGCAGAACACGAACATTAATTATGCAAACCATAGAACAATTATTAGAGTCAAAAAATATACGTGTTACGGCAATGCGTTTATTAATTTATAAGTTTCTTGCTGAGAAACAAATAGCAGTAACATTAAGTGATATCGAAAGTGCTTTTGATAAAGCAGATAGAACTACATTGTATAGAACAGTAAAAACATTTGAAGATAAGGGTATCGTCCATCAAATAGACGATGGTACAGGAATAACAAAATATGCGCTTTGTGAAAAAGGATGTAATTGCGAAATTGAAACCGATTTACATTTACATTTTCATTGTAACAACTGTAACGAAACCGTTTGTTTAACAGAACATAAAATCCCGAAAATTAAAGTGCCTGATGGTTTTGTTTCAGAAAATGTAAACTTGGTAGTAAAGGGTATTTGCGATAAATGCAGCAGTTAATAATGCACTTCCATTGCATTGGTTTTTTGAGCATTTTTACATAAAATTAGAAACGATGTTGTTATTCGCATATCTCATATTATATTTTTTTCTAGTCTTTGTAATCAGATCAATTTTACTTTGGAAAAAAACTGGAATTAACCCAATAACTTTTAATAAAATAGATGATGCTCACGGTTATAATGGTAAGGTTTTTACATTTATCACATTGTTTGAGATTATCATTGTAGGTATTTATGCTTTTAAAAACAATTGGTATGATTACCTGCTTCCATTTTGGTATTTAGAAAATAATATCTTGTCTAAAATAGGTTGGGATTTTTATTTCTTTCTCTAATTGTAGTTTGTATTGCTCAATCACAAATGGCCAATTCATGGAGAATTGGGATCGATGAGAAAAACAAGACAAAATTAGTTATCAAAGGATTGTTTTCAATTTCAAGAAACCCAATATTTTTAGGAATAATGATTGCAAATATTGGATTGTTTTTAGTGATTCCAAACGCTTTTACATTATTGATAATCTCATTATCGACAATAAGTATAAATACCCAAATTCGATTAGAAGAAGAGTTTTTAAAAAGAGAATTCGAGAATGATTATTTAGAGTATGCAAAAAAAGTAAGACGTTGGATATAAATATATCTTATCTAAAGAATTAAATAATGATGAAAAAAAAGAAAATCAATTTAAGAGATTTAAAACCAAATTCAGAAGAACAACATAGTCACGATGATGGTCACAATCATAGTGGCAACTCAAGTAATATTAAAGCCTATGTACCAGCAATTATAAGTTTTTCAATGCTAATGATTGGTATTGCATTAGACTATTTTGATGTTGCTTTTTTCAAAGATTGGATTCGTATTGCTTGGTATGGCATTGCTTATGTACCTGTTGGATTTCCTGTAGTAAAAGAAGGTTGGGAAAGCATCAAAAAAGGCGATGTGTTTACAGAGTTCTTTTTAATGTCCATTGCCACTATTGGAGCCTTTATTATTGGCGAATATCCTGAAGGTGTTGCAGTCATGTTGTTTTACGCAGTTGGGGAATTATTCCAAAATGCCGCAGTAAACAGAGCAAAAGGTAATATTAAAGCTTTGCTCGATGTACGTCCAAATGAAGCATTGGTATATCGCAATAATGATTACATTTCTGTTAGTCCAGAAACCGTTGAAATTGGCGAAAAAGTGCAAGTCCGTGTTGGAGAAAAAATTCCTTTAGATGGTATCCTACTTTCCGAAAAAGGTTCATTCAATACCGCAGCATTAACAGGCGAAAGTAAACCTGATACCATTGCAAAAGGCGAAAAAGTATTTGCAGGCAGTATTAATATGGAAGGCGTTATTGAAATTGAAACCACCAAAGAGTTTAAGGATAGTTCCATTGCCAGAATTCTCGATATGGTGCAGAATGCTACAGCTCGTAAATCAAAAACAGAATTATTCATCAGACAATTTGCACGTATTTATACGCCAATAGTTGTCTTTCTAGCTATTGCGGTTACATTTTTACCGTACTTTTTTGTAGATGATTATGTGTTTAGAGATTGGTTATATCGTGCCTTAATATTTTTAGTTATATCCTGCCCTTGTGCGTTGGTTATATCAATTCCGTTGGGTTATTTCGGCGGATTGGGTGCAGCTTCAAAGAATGGAATTTTATTTAAAGGAGCTTCTTTTTTAGACGCCATGACCAAGATAAATACATTGGTAATGGATAAGACAGGAACAGTTACTAAAGGTGTCTTTAAAATTAAGAAGATTGAAGCTAACAATTGGGATGAAAAAGAGTTTATGAAATACCTGATGGCGATGGAAGAACAATCCACACATCCCATTGCCAAAGCCATTTTAGAATATAAAGCAGAAGGCGAAGATTATGAGGCATCCGAAGTTTCAGAGATAGCAGGAAAAGGTTTAAAAGGTATTGTAAATGGTAAAACGGTTTTAGTTGGTAATAAAGCGTTGATGACTGCTAATAATATTGAAGTTTCATCAGAAACGGAAAATACTGTAGAATCAATTGTTTTGGTGGCTATTGATGACAAATTCGCAGGTTATGTGGTTATTGCAGATGAATTAAAGGACGATGCAAAAGAAACCATTACTGCATTACATAAAGTAGGTATTAAAAATATTATGATGCTTTCTGGCGATAAGGATTCCATAACTCAAAAAGTAGCTTCCGAATTAAATATCGAAATTGCTAAAGGTGGTTTATTACCAGAAGACAAATTGAATGAAGTTGAAATTTTAAAACAAAACCCCAATAATAAGATTGCTTTTATAGGCGATGGCATTAATGATGCACCAGTTTTAGCAGCAAGTGATGTAGGAATTGCAATGGGTGGATTGGGAAGTGATGTCGCAATAGAAACCGCAGATGTTATTATTCAAACAGACCAACCTTCAAAAGTAGTTAGGGCTATTAAAATTAGTCGTTCCACTCGCAAAATTGTTTGGCAAAATATCATATTAGCATTCGGTGTAAAAGTAATTGTTCTAATATTAGGTGCAGGTGGTTTAGCAACTATGTGGGAAGCGGTTTTTGCAGATGTTGGTGTTGCATTGTTAGCAATATTGAATGCTGTTAGATTACAGCGCATGAAATGGGTTGATTAAAGCTTATTGAAGCGTATTTTTGTAAACTAAAAACCCTCACAATTGTGAGGGTTTTTAGTTTTTAAATTATACCTGATTTTTATTTTATTAATCTATATTTAGTAACAAGAGCGTTATTAAAAAAAAGAGTTATTCATACAATATGTGAAGCAAGTTAAACTCGTAAAATACACCCATCAAAAGACTACGGCATAAAGCCATTGCAATATCCAACGCTTATTTATTCCGTTTCCTTTTGAGCTGTGATTTCAGCTTCCGTTTGGTTCTAGCTTAAATATTGTTTAATCTAAAATCAAATATTATGTATTTAAGTAATTTACAACAAGATGAGATTTTTGTTTCTTCAGAAATGAAATCCTTAAAAAGCCTCACGCAGATGGAATCTCGTAGAGGACTTGAAAATGCCATTATCTCAAATGGTAAAATCGTTAATGTGGTATCAAACAGTTATGGCCATATTCCCAATCAATTATTCTTCAAAAAAGCGGAACAGATGCTTTTGGATGCTGGACTAAACTATCACAAACGAAGCGTTAATAGAAATGATAGGTCTTTCATAATAGATTTTATCATTGAAGATAGCAATCAGTTTAAATTGAAAAACAAGGAAGATTTAATACTACCCATGCTACGATTTAAAAATTCTTATGATGGTAGTGAGAAGACTTCCGGACATTTTGGTTTTTACAGAAAAGTATGCTCAAATGGACTGCACGTTTCGCAAGCAGAAATTGAGTTTTCCATAAAGCATAGCAAAAATAATACAGAATTGATTATGCCAAGAATGAATGGCTTATTCGATAAGTTCCTGAACAATGAGTTTTATACCATCGTCAAGAAATTTGAAAAGATGAAAGACTTTAAAATCATCGACACAAAAGAATTTGTAAAAGCAATTTTGGATAAAACTAAGCTGTTCAAATATGAATGTAGTGATAAAAACGAAGAGCCTTCAAAGAAATCCCGTGAAGTTCTTGAAACCTTGAACTACGAAGCACTACTGCTAAACGAGGAACCGAATTTATGGTTAGGCTACAATGCCTTCAATTCCATGTTACACAATACATTGAAGAAGACATTTTCACAACAAGAAAAGTGGGATAAAAAACTATTCAATGAAATATATGAAATGGTTTAATATCCAATAATTAAAGGTTGCTCTAGTACCTTAAAACTAGAGCATTTTTTAGATTCATACTTTATTTCTGCTAAAAAAGGGGAGAGATATCTATATCAATATTGGTACAAAGATAAACTCGCAAAATATTATCATCAAAAGACTACGGCATAAAGCCAACGCTTCGCCCACAACTCATTTATTCCGTTTCCTTTTGAGCAGAAATTTTGTCTTCTGTTTGGGTTCTGCAAAAATATTGTTTAATCTAAAATTTAAGTATTATGACAACAAAAGCAAGTACTACAAGCAAAAACGGAAAGGCAACAGCCACCATGAAAAATGAAGTCAAGAAGAAATTGACACAAGGCGCCATTGGACTTCAAGTTCAAGAACTATCTATCGGAAGGATTATTCCTGACCCAATGCAACCAAGAAAAACCTTTAACGAGGAAGCTCTAAAACAACTGGCTGAAAGCATCGAAGAACACGGTGTCCTACAACCTATTACGGTCCGAAAATCTGGAAAAGATTACATCATCGTCATGGGCGAACGTCGATATCGCGCAAGTAAATTGGCGAAAAAGAAAACCATTCCGAGCATCGTTAGAGCATTCGATAATAATGATGTTCTGGAAATTCAAATTATCGAAAATCTGCAAAGACAAGATGTTGAACCTACTGAAGAAGCCGAAGCTGTAGCATTCCTGAGCGAAAAATATGCGCCAACGGAGATTTCAAAACGGTTGGGAAGAACAGAAAACTTTGTAAGGCAACGTTTAAAATTAGCAGGTCTAATTGAAGGTTTTAAAGTCTTTGTTCGTAATGGCGAAATGACGATTTCGTTAGGTGTAGGTGTTGCACTTTTCGAGCCAGAGGAACAGCAAATGATGTTGGAAACAATGGGCCAGGATTTTAATGCCCATCAAATTAATCAGATGATTAAAAACCAGACCTACGATTTAGAGAATGCACCTTTCGATGTAGTCGATGAAAAGTTGATTACTAAAGTAGGAGCATGTACAACATGTCCGTTCAACGCAGCAAATCAAGGTAATCTGTTTGGCGATGGTAAAATGGTGTGTACAAAATCAGCCTGTTATGAAACGAAGAAAAGCAAGTCGTTTTTGAACTTGATTGAAAAATCGAAGAAAGAGAATGTGTTGTTGATTCCTGAAATTCGCAAATACTGGGCAGATGACGAGAATAACCAGCTCGTTATATCGCAACTGGAAAAAAAGGGATTGAAAGTCTACCTTCTGGATGATATTGAAATAATCGAAAAGCCAATTAAACCTACAATTGAAGCAATTAAGACGGAATATCAACATTACGACTATTCTGAAGATGAGCTAAAAGCCGAACTTGAAGAAGCAAATCAGAATTACAAGGGAGAATTGGAAGTGTATAATTCCGCAAAAGAAAATGGATTTGTAAACGGTATTATGTTTCATCCAAAAACGTATGTACATAAAGTAATTTTTGTGAAGCTAGTAGAAGTTTCAAAAATCGAAAATTCTACATACTCGGAACCGTTGGCCAATAGAAAAATGGCAGAGTGTTCGCCTGAAGAGCAAATTGTTAAAATCAATGAAAGAGAAACACGAAAGAGGCATATCGAGCACAATAAGCAATTTGAGGATATGGTTCAGATGATTCGTCAAACCGATTATATCGAAAAGAAGAAATCACTTTCGGTAGATGAAATGGTAGCTTTCTCATTAACCCTATATGAAAACAATGTGGACTATGTAGGTCGACAAAAACACTTTTCAAAATTATTGGGTAACACATCCAAGAAGACTGATGTTGAAACTGTCGAGAACTTCAAAAAGAATTTCAAAAAAGAAACCTTTTATAAGTTGATTCGGTACATCCTTACCAAGCAAGTACATTTTGGCGAAAGCAATCACGTTAATAACTTAACGAACATTTCATTCTACAATGCGATGCAAGGGTATTATAAAACCAAAATTGCCAATATTGAAAAGGAATATGCAGAAGAGAGAAACAAGCGTGAAGCACGTTTGAAAGAGCGAATAGGAAATCTTGAAAAGAAAATTCAGGAATTAAACGATTAGCTTTTGTTGTTGGAAGTAAGGGTCAGCATTCGTGCTGGCTCTTATTTTTTTTATATAGTCCTTTAAAAAAAGGTAAGTAGAACCTATTCAATCAATATCAGCGCAAAGGTAAACTCGTAAAATACACCCATCAAAAGACTACGGCATAAAGCCTACGCATCATCCAACGCTTATTTATTCCGTTTCCTTTTGAGCTGTGATTTTAGCTTCCGTTTGGGTACTGCTCAAATATTGTTTAATCAAAAAATCTTAGAATCATGAAACAAGTATCTGAAAAACCCAGCATCTCATTACAAGAAGCAGAAGAACATTATCGAGTAAGTAGTGAAAATTACGATGTCGATAGTGGAGAAAGTCATTTGGCTTATTACAGAGAAAAGCATCCTGAAAATTACCAGGTATTATTAACTAATTGTTTAAGCTAAAATCTCACATCATGGAAAATTTAAAAGTAGTTCAGTTCGATTTCGGTTTTGAATCTAAGCCGATTTTAGCAAAAGAAAAAGTAGTAAAACCAACTAAAAAGGATAAGAGCGATTTCGTCTTCGATTTTATGGATTGCCTTGCGAGTCCAATCATTGTTTTTAAATCGGCATGGCAAGATATTATACCAAAGGATATTCTTGGTAGAATCAAATTATCACGAATAATATGCTCAATGACTGGAGATAAAACGGCATCACTAACAGAGACTTTAGCCTATATGATGCCAAGAACTTACGAAGCACCCATGCAAACAGAATGGGCAAACATTTACACATGGCTAGGGCTTCAATATGCAATGCAGACTAAAAGTAAAGACCAGTTAGAAGCTATGATTGAAATAGCACCAAAAGAACTGTCAGATTATGAAAAAGGACTCTTAAAAAATCTGAGATTATGGATTTATGATAAGCGAAGAAAAGCGCTTAAGAGTATTTTGAAAAAGAACAAAGTGTCAAAAGATGATGGTATTTTGGATATTCAAGAGAAACTGTTTTGAAATAATATTCAGCTAACAAGGGAGGATTATCTTATTATTCCATTCAGCACATTTCCTTTCATTCCGTAAAAACTTCATTCCAGAAAAAGAACTTCATTATAATAAGTCTTGGACATAATCCACACTTTTGACTTTTCATTCCGTTAACCCTTTCCGTTGCTCTGGAAAGGAACACTTCATTTCCAAGTAAAAAGTGCGAATCAAGTCCGCCAAATACGATAAAAATGTATTTGCATTTTGTTCCACTTCCTATGATTTTGTATTTCACAAAGACTTTAGAATCACTTCCGTAATCCAACACCGTCTTACCTTTTTTTGACAGCAAAATAACAACATTCAGCTTTTAACGACAGCATAACCAGGCTCGTGCCTCGCACTTTTTATATGTCTAAACAAAGCTGAATATTGGACAGCACCAAGCAACAAAAAGAAGGTAACAGCGTCGGCTCTATGGGAAGTAAATCTAAAATGAATCTTATGAAATCTTACAAAATCAATAAAAAGGAAGCGGAACAAAAGTTAAAAAAACAAAAAAAGGAAAACGCTCTGGATATAATAAGTAAATCAATAACAAAGCCTTTCTGAATAGTTCAGATAGGTCAATATTAATCTTTAAATTTTTTAATTATGAGTACTCTAAAAAACAAAGTACAGCTAATTGGCAACGTAGGAAACGAGCCAGAAATCACAAATCTTGAAAGCGGAAAGAAAGTTGCAAAATTTTCAATCGCAACCAATGAATCTTATAAAGATTCTAAGGGAGAAAAAGTGACAAACACCCAATGGCACAATATTGTAGCATGGGGAAAGATTGCCGAAATCGTAGAAAAATATGTAGGCAAAGGAAAAGAAGTAGCACTAGAGGGTAAATTGACCTCACGCTCTTATGAAACCAAAGAGGGAGAAAAAAGATATGTTACCGAAGTGGTAATTGATGAAATTCTGCTTTTGGGAATTAAAGGCGAGGATAACGCTACTGAATAATTGAAAATAAAAGAGGGCGTTCCTGTGGAAAGATGCGCCCTCTTTTTCATTCTCACTATAACTAATAATAGAAATAATGAAGAACAAAGTTAATGAAATAAAAATTAGCTACAAGGGCGGTTTGAAATCATCTATGTGGCAAAAAATAAACAGTTCTCAAGATGCAGCCGAATTGTTGTTTGAGGATTGGGATAAAGATACTATTGCACTACACGAAGTATTTAAAATTGTACTTCTAAATAATAGCAATAAGGTAAAAGGCGTATATCAAATTTCACAAGGTGGAATTGTCGGAACGTTGGTAGATTTAAGAATTTTATTTGCGGTCATTTTAAAATCGCTATCGGTAGCAATCATTTTAACGCACAATCATCCAAGTGGAAAATTGATGCCTAGTGAAGCTGATAAAAGCCTAACGAAGAAGATTAAGAATGCTGCAAAATTATTTGATATTAAGCTTCTCGACCATTTGATTTTTGCACCTGATGGAGATTATTATAGTTTTTCAGATAACGGAATTTTATAAAACGAAAAGCTATGATTTATATAAATTTTACCGATTTGAGTGAAGAAGCGCAAGAGCGTTTGCTTAACAATTCTAAAGAAGATGTTAAGCATAAATATGGAAAGGACATTATCGAATATGCATCTGCAAATAATCAAAATTTGGACAAGATGCTAGACGAAGAAGCAATAAGAAATTTGTATAGTTACACATACGTGTTTAATATATAAATGCTTTTAAAAATTGTAAGACCTTTGAAAATTTCAGAGGTCTTTTTTTATGCCCATATTTTATATTCTGCAACAAAAAGAGTGGTTTGTTAAAGATACTTTTAAACTTCAATTGAAACACTCTTAAAAAATCTAATTTCAATTCGTATTACAGAAAAAGCCATTACATTTTTGGATGTAATGGTATTTTTTTTGTCCAGCGAGCTGGACGAAAAGGAATAGCAAGAGGGTAACACGCTAGCGCGATGTTTCGATTTTCAGTTTTTTCAAAACCCTAGTAAAATCAGCACCTTTCGGCGATTGATTGTTTTGATATTTGAATATGTAACATGGTTTTTTCAGAAAAAATCCTCGCAGCCCAATCAAAACAACAAATTTTTTCAGAAAAAATGGATAAAGGATATGAAAAAGAGCGATTTGAGAAGCTCGGGATTAAAACTTCAGTAGCAGAGCGTTTTCGAGTGTTTTGTAAAAAATTATCTAAATCACAATCGATGGCTTTGCTTCTGATGCTGGACTTTTTTGAGGACAATGGCATTTCACCAAATGAAACTTTGGGACCAAATATGCAAACATTGGAGAGTGAAATTAAGAAGCGAATCAATGCTGTAATTGCCATTATAAAGGACATAGAAAAGAACCATGATAAACCCACAACTGCAATGTTACAATCTTTATTTATGGAGTTTGAACCAGAGCAAGAAAAGTTGATTTTAGAAAAAGAAGTTGAAGAGAAGAAAGTGCTAATTGTAGAAAAAAATGATTCAAATAATCAATTATAATATTATGTATATCACAATCACAGCTCAAAAATTAGGTGGAGATTATTCACAAAGTTCAGCGGATTTTGCTGAGTATCTGGAGAAAGAAAATCAAGGTTTGGAGCAAGAAGATGTGGAACATTTTTTCAATCAATATGGCGATGAAATTGAAGCCAAAGATGTGGTAAAAGAAATCGATGGCAATACTGCAAAACTCAAAAAGAAAGAACCAAAATTTTATTCCATTACAGTTAGTCCAAGTAAATATGAATTAAGAAAATTACAGAATAATTCTGAAGATTTAAAGAAATATACTAGAGTCATAATGAACGATTATGCAACGTCCTTTAATCGAGAAATTAATGGTAAACCAATAACTGTTGACGACATAAAATATTTTGCAAAAATTGAGCATCAAAGAACATTCAAAGGCACAGATAAACAGGTTAAAGAAAACCAACCTTTTGCTACTAAAATACTTCAACTAAAAACTGATTTTCGAAAAATAGAGAATCATCAATTAGATGGGAATATAAAGAAAATGAAATCTCAAATTAGCAAACTCGAAGCCGAAGCACCACATCGACAAAATGGTAAACGGATTGTTCAAGGCATGAAAAAAGCAGGTAATCAAAGTCATATTCATATTATAGTGAGTCGAAAAGATGCCTCAAATTCTGTGAGTTTATCGCCAGGATCTAAATACAAAGGTTCGGAAGTTGAGATGCATGGTAAAATTGTAAAACGTGGGTTTGATCGAGATGCGTTTTTCACAAAAGCCGAAAGCACTTTTGATAAAACTTTTGGTTACAAACGCAACTATGCAGAATCCTATAAATCGAAAAAAGATTTCATTAAAAACCCAAAACTGTACTTCACAACATTATTAGGATTGCCAGCAAGTGAGAAAGCAGCAGCATTTAAAATGCTTGCAAAATCTGGAGTCCCTATGGCGAGTATTCCAACCAATCAAGTGCAGTTAGCACTTAAAACCATAAAGTATTTAAAACGTGGTGTGGACATAGCAATTAAATCAGGTTCAATAGGTATATAACATGGAAATACAAGGAATCACGTTTACTATTGGATTACTGTTTGGAATGAGCTTGGTGTTTTCAAGTCTTTTCAAAATGACGAGATATGCTTTTTTTATAAACCTCATTTTGACTGTAATTTGTTTAGGACTACTTTTTAAATTGAGTCCATATTTAATGCATTGGGTTATCCAGCTTCTTTATATCGGTTGTCCACTTTTATTGATTAATACAGTTCTATATGTATTTCTTCACAAGGAAATTGAAACCTTTGATTCCAATGATAAACACCAAGTTCATTTTAAAATAAAAGGTGGAAGTTTCAAAATAAACAACATCAAACGAGGCGCTTCAATAATTGGTTCAGCAGGAAGTGGAAAAACAGAAAGCGTCGTTTTTAATTTTCTTCAGCATTTCAGCAAGCATAAATTTTCTGGTGTGATTCACGATTACAAGAATTTTGAAATCACAGAAATGGCATTTCCTTTATTTGAAAAAAACGAGATTGATTTCAAAGTGATTTCATTTGATAATATTCATGATAGAGTAAATCCAATAGCACCAAGATATATGACCAATGAAGAAAGCGTAAATGAGGTCGCTAGAGTGCTTATAGAAAACCTATTAGAACAAAGAGAATCCGGAAGTATAGGAACAACAAAATTTTTTAATGATGCAGCTGAAGGCTTAATTAGTGGATTGATTTGGAAGTTAAGAACTTCACATCCACAATATTGTACATTACCACATTTAATAGCTGTTTACCAATACCTCAATACTTCAAGTCTAATTGCATTTTTGAGTAAGAATACAACATCGAGAGCGATGGCTGATGCGTTTATTAGTGGTAAGGATTCCGACAGACAAACTGCTGGTGTAAAAAGCACTTTGGCCAATGCGCTCAAAAAAATAAGTACGCAACGTATTTTTATGGCTTTATCCGCAGATGATGTTCCGCTCGACATAAATAGCCAGGACAAACCTTTAGCGATTTCAGTAGTCAATAATCCAAAATATGAGACTGCCTATTCGCCGATTATAGCTACTATCATTCATACCATTACAAAGCAAATGAGTGTACGAAATTCAAATGCCTCATTTCTATTAATTGAAGAAGCACCAACGATTAGACTATTGAATATGCATAGAATTCCAGCTACATTACGAAGCTATGATATTGCCACAATTTACGTGATGCAAGACAAAATACAGAATGATATGATGTATGGAGATAAGGCGAGTAAAGCAATTTTAAGTAATTTATCATATCAATTCTTCGGAAAGGTAAACGATCCAGACACGGCGAAATATTACGAACGCTTTTTTGAAATCGTAAAGAAAGAAACCACAAGCGTAAACAGAGGTCATAATCTTAATTTCGACACACGAATTACAACAGGAGAGCGTGAGGTTGCAAAAATTAGAGCTGATGTGTTTTTCAGACTGAAAGAAGGCGAGTTTATCACGTTTGCTGATGGAAAAGACAGAAAAGTACAATTCAAATTGCCTAAAATTGAAAAGCGATTACCAACAAAACAACAGGACTATTCTGATGTTGACTTACAAGCTAATTTTGATAGGATTTATAAAGAGGTCAAGTCGATATTCAAATGATGCGATAAATGATGCAATAGTTGATGCAATAAAAAATCTTAAATAAGAAGTTGAATTTTTAGAATAACTATTAAAGGTGGTCAAATAGGTGGTGTAATAGGTAGTGTAAAGTTAAATTTAAAATAAATTTACTCAAAGAGTGGTATTTGGTTTGAAAATGAAACCTAATAAAAGTAGTATGTCTTAAAAGATGATAATTTCGCAAATATTAATAAAACCTCAATTACCAAAATCGCAAAATCATTTGTACCTTTGGAATTAATTTAGTATGTAACTAACTGTTAGTAATTTTTGATATGATTGATTTTGATATAATAGAAAATTTAGGCTTGGATAAAGCTGTCTCTATTACTTCAAGATCTAATCAAATCCCTGAAAGTCAGTTGGTTGCAATCAATCAAGTGAAAGAGTTCGGTATTGATGAAATTTATTTCAGTACCGACGAAAATCATAATAGTTATCCTGCGGTTTTTTTAAAAAAGGTCGAAAAATTTGATGACCGCGCTCTTCATCAAGTTGCAAAGACTCAAAAAAAAATCTGGAACTTCAAAAAAGTAATTTTTCTATATGTCTATTCGGAAACTGAAATTCGTATATACAATTGTGCAGAGAAACCTCTTATAATTAAATCAGATGATTTTGACTATAAGAAGGAACTTAAAACACTCGAAATTGAATCTTACAAGTTCAAGGACAAAACCAAACTCAAACAACTTCAGAATCTATTTTCAACAATTGCTATTGATACTGGAATCATATGGACATTGGAAGAAGCGTCTGAAATTAGAAAGAAAATAAGCCTTCAACGAAGAGTTGATAAATACCTTGTAGAGAGCCTTACCCATACTGCAAAGCAATTACAAGAAGAAGGATTAGAAATAAACCTTATCCATAAAATAATAATGCGTTCCCTATTTCTTTTGTATTTGGAAGACAGAGGCGCAACTGATGAAAAGTTCTATTCAGAAATAAAAAAAGGTGCAAAATCTTATTTCGACATTTTGGACGATGCGAATAAAACGTATTCTCTTTTTCAGAAATTAGAAGAATATTTCAACGGTAATGTATTTACTGTAGATAGAAATGAATCAATCTCAAGAGAACATTTGCAAATTATCAAAAAATGTTTTTTTAACGGTAATGATAATTCCATTCAACAGAATCTTTTTGAAGATTTACGCCTGTTTGATTTCAGCATTATTCAAATAGAATTGTTGAGTGAGATTTATGAGAACTTCCTTGCCGAAATAAATCCTACTTTAAAACAAGACACAGGTACTTATTATACACCGCCTTCCTTAGTTGAACTCATATTGAATGAGAAATTGCCTATCTCTAGGACAGAAAAGAAGTTTAATGTCAAAGTTTTAGATCCAACCTGTGGTTCGGGTATTTTTTTAGTAGAAAGCTTCAAGCGTTTGGTTAAACGTCACGAAAATGCCAATGCAAAAAAGCTTACAGATTTTAATGAGCTGAAAAAACTTCTAACAGATAACATATTTGGGGTAGAGATACATCCTCAATCCATCAAGGTAGCAGCATTTAGCCTTTATTTAGCTTTGGTAGACAACTTGAATCCTAAAACGATTTGGCAAAATAAGGATTATCGTTTGCCATACCTGATAAACGACCCGTTGGACGATACTTTAGTTGAACAAGGTAATAATCTATTCCGAAGTGATACAATTAAGCAAAATCCTGAAGTAGAACAAATCGATTTTGATTTGGTGGTGGGAAACCCGCCTTTTGGTACTAAAAACTTATCTCAATCTATTCGAGATTATAGTGAAAGATACGGTTTCGCTAAGGAGATGGTTCTTCCATTTTTGCATAAAGCGACGACCTTTTCCGAAAACGGAGAAATTGCATTGATTTTTAATACTAAGGTTCTTACTAACAATGCTACTACATATCAGGCTTTTAGAATGTGGTTGTTTAATGAGTGTTATGTAGAAAAGATTTATAATTTCTCAATTTTAAGAAAAGCCCCTAAAAATTTCGGTGGTCAATTATTTGGTTCAGCAACTGGTCCAATAAGTGTTGTTTTTTATAGAAAAAAACCACCAAGGATAAAATCTAAGACAATTGCTTATTATGCCCCTAAAACTTACATAAAATCAAATGTTATCGAAGGAGTAAGTATTGATAGTACAGATTTGAAATATCTTCCTAGAGAGGAATGTCAAAAACCATCCACTAAAATTTGGAAGAACGCAATGTGGGGAGGTATGAGTGATATTAAAATTATTGAGAGAATATCATCTCATGTAGAATCGTATGACTCTTATTTTAAAAGTTCAGATAACAATTGGAATTTACCCAAGGTAGGATTACATGGAGACAAACAACATCAAGATTTTATTCCAGAAAATATTATTAACTCTAGATATATACAGAGATATTACACGCCTATAGAAGCATCCCAAAAGAATATTAAATATTTTAGAAATATTGAAAGAAGTCTTTTTGAGGTTCCATTCGTCATTTTAAAAAAAGGACAAAGGGATAGAAAAATTACTGCTTCTTATGTAGATTATTTTTCGTATTGCACAACAGCCTGTTATGTTTTCAATGGAAACATTGAGAGTGATAAGAAGAAAGCTTTGACCGCCATTTTCAACTCAAAAATTACTACCTATATTTTATTTATGGTTAGTTCTTCCTGGGGAATAGAAAGAGAGCAAATTTTCATGGATGAAGTGATGGACACACCTGCAATTATAAATTTGCTCAATCAAGAAAATCTGTCAAAAATTGTTAGTCATTTTGATAAAATTATGAGTGGCATTAAGTCGGATTTTCTAATAAAAGATTATTCCAAATTAGAAGAAAAGATTGACAAGGTCATTTTGAAAGATGTTTTGGGAATGACGGATAGAGAAATGGTCATAATTAATGATAGCCTAGAATATAGTCTTGACCTATTTGAAAACAAACAAAAATCAAAAGCTCTATTGCCAGTAACAAATGTAACAGACTATGCGAAACGAATTTCTTCTGAGTTAAACGAATTTCTTAATAATCAAGAAATAGTTTGTAGTGCAACGACTTTTAAAACACCATATTTTTCACCATTGATGATGATTAAATTGTCTTTTGGAACAAAAAAAGAAGGTGTAATAAAATCCAAGGAAGACGTCGACAAAGAGCTAAGAAAACTAGATAAGATTCTATGGCAAAAGAAAGCAACTAACATTTATTTTAGAAAAAAATTAAACTATAAGACAGGTAACGAGATTTTTATTGTTCGTCCCAATCAGAGGCGATTCTGGACCCAATCGATGGCGATTGAAGATGCTTCGGAATTAATACTGGAAATTCTTAATGAGGTATAATAAATGGGGTTAAACAAAGTAATAGTTGCCAGCTTCAAAAGAGGCTTTGAAGAAAAATGCTTTCAGCTGATAACAGAATCCTATGTTTCAGCTATGGAAACAAAAGTCATAAAACTCAACTGGGATGAAAATGACATTACTTCTGAGCTACACGAACATATTAAAGAGAATCCATTAAGATTGAAGTGGAGTATTGTTACGAATGTTGAGCAGCACTTACCAAAAGATGATTCAAAAAAAGAAAAAGGTTTTGCAGCAAAACTGCCTAGAATAGACCTCAGATTAGTTACTATAAATTCATCTTTAGAATATGAATATCATATGGAAGCCAAAAACCTTAAGGAAAAGGATTCTGGTTTAAAGCGCCGTTATATCAATACTGGAATTAACAACTTTGTTTCAAAAAAATACGAGAACGGGTGTCTACTTGGGTACGTGCTCGAAGGAGATCTTGAAAAAACTGTAGATGGGGTTAATAAGCTTTTAGAGAAAGATGTTAGAAAGTCTGAATTTTTGAAATCCAAATCTCATTATTTACACAATAAGTATTACGAATCGGAACACCCTGAAGATATGGTAATAAGACATTTCATGTTCGATTTCACTACTTTAAATAGTGCTTAATAATTTATTTACAAAGGCGCTTTTTCCTTAGGATCTCTAACCGTAACTTTCCAAACACCATCTTGCTTTACCAATTTAAAAATGCCTGGTGTTTTGTCATAAGAGGTCGAGTATTTTATCCAAGCAACATCGCCTTCTGTAACTTCATCTATAAGTTTAAAATTTGATTCTGAACCTTTAGGTTTAGCAAACATTTTTTGAAGATTGGAAAATGTGGCAAAACCTTCTGGTGTTGTATGCTTTTTAAGCGTGGCTTCTTTGCCTTGATAAAAACTTTCTGCAACGATTTCTGCTACCGATGAAGGATCTGAATTCGTTGTTCCAGCACAAGAAATAAATAAGGCTAGAAGCGAGTAAATGGCAATTTTTTTCATGATATTATTAATTTGGGTTATTGATATATTTATGCGACACTTTCATTTCAATATTTCGTTCACCATCTTTCTCATTTAATTCTAAAATTATCCTTCTGTCATTGGATAGTGAAAATTTAGGCATAACATATATAAATCTTACCGTTTCATTAACCACAATTTTAGAAGGCAGATGATGTTTAAAAATAGGCTCTATGTACAAACGTTGTAAAGATTTCTTTTTTCCTTTTTGTCGCGTTTCAATGGAAAGATTCAAGAAATTCAAATCATAATCCAAAGTAGAATTATTTCTAATTTGAATAACGAAGTAGAGCTCTTTTTTATCAAAAACAATATTTTCAAGCCTCATGATAACACCGCTATTTCGCCTTGTATATCTTCCTAGATATTGTCTTCTATCGAGAAGATAACAGCAGAATTTTTGATAATAATACGTACTGTTATCAATCTTTTTTTCAAAAGTTTCAGTCTGAATTGAGTCTTTAACTTTTGGTTTTTCATTCCCAATACTACTTGTCATCGGGATAAAATAATTGAGCTTTGAAAGCTGCGCTTTGTACCTTACAATATACGAAAAAATTGCGCCATTTCTGTTGATTACCAGTAGATTACTTTCTTTTCCTTGTTTAGCTTGCAGTAAGCCAAAATATTGTTCTTTTTCTCGATTGTAAGTAAAAATAAAGTTTTCTGAACCTGTTATGCCTTGGCGTATAGGCTCAGGAAAAAAGAGTGCTACGTTTTTAGTGTCATTTGCATAAATGGTATCAAGGGTGTTTGTTGTTTGCGCATTCATAGAAGCGGATACAATAATTAGAGTCAAAATGTTGATATACTTTTTCATAAGAGTGCGTTTTTAAATACCCATTATGGGTTATAATTTTGGTTTTAGAATAAGTTTATAATTGTTCAGTACAGTAACCTTTACATTTCGATTACTGCGCCTTAGTACCTTTGTAATACCACCTACTTGTGGAACAGTTGGGATATTGATATCGCCAATAACATCGTCCAGAACTTCACCTGTCGCTTCAGCTCTAAAGTTATTTTCAACATATATGCCTTCACTACCGTCTTGTAAATCGAAAGCTTTGAGTTTTGTGGGATGATGATTGATGTTCTCAATTTCAATTAATGCGCGATTAGGTTGAAAGCTTATGAAACCAAATATAAGTGTGTTCTTGGGCATTAGTTTACTGTTGATTGTTGCAGCTTTAGTAAGTCGCATTCTCAGTCTAGTATTAGCCTTAACAATTTGGTCGCCATCAACAACCACGTAAATGGTTGCGTCTGTATTGCCGATAATAGAAAGTTCATTGGGTTTTGGTGCAGCTGCAAAAAACAGTTGATGCTCAAGGCCTAATTCTTTAGCTTGAATTTTAAGTTCTCTAAGTATTTCTGAAGAATCAATTTCTATAGGTTGCTTCTTTTCGACTTTCTTCTGTCCGAAGTTTTGATATTTTTTATCAGAATATTGAATTTTTCCTGCATTATAAATACTATCTACAATACGTTTTCTTTCACGTTCTGGAAGGTCTGGATCGTAATAACCCATAGAATCAATTAATTTTTCATCATAGATGCTGGGTGCATTGGTTTCGCGTACTTCTTTTAAATCATTAAGAGCGTCCAACTTAGAATCATACTCTTTTTGATTTTCTTCCAAATCTGGTATCAAGGTCTGTTCAAGGTTGTCATTCTCGTTTTCGTCATCGCCCATTACCATCAAGGAATAAGAAATAAGGAATATGAAAACAATAGCCAATACTGCTATAAATACTATTTTGTTTTTTTCAATTTTCATAAGAGTGGTATTTTAAATGCCCATTATGGGCTTTCATTGCTTAATTTTTTTAAAGTGTTTTCGAAATAATTGGTAATTAACAATCCGTGCGGATTGTTTGGGAAGTTTCGGTCAACCATAATTAGGTTTCCGGTGGAAACCAATTCATATGTGTCGATTATTGAACCTCTGTTGATTTCAAAAATGGTGGTCGTGGTAAAACCATACGAGCCATTATTTTCTGTTATCTGCGACTCGATGCTCAGTACTTTTTGTACTAAGGAATATTGCAATAATCGATTATAGACACCATCCGCTTTTTTCTGACGATATAAGTTATCGACTGAACTATTACCAAGCCAAAGTGCCTTTTTAAGATTTTTTTCATAATTGCTTGCATCGATATTATAGAAGTAGTTGTGAAACAGTTCTAAATGTGCCAAAGCTTCAACCTTAAAATTTTCTTTTTGGTTGACGAGTTTCAGCGGAATGATACTTCCATCTGTATTAATGGCAAAAGCACTATTCATCGCGTTTTTGTTGGTATTAAATACCATCCAAACCGAAAAAGTACTAGATAGCAATGCACAAACGACTACTGCTAAAACGATAAATCGATTCAGCTTTAGGACGTTGTAAATATTTCTATAAGGTGTTTTCATATTCTAATCTTTAATCTGCCTTAGGCAGTAAACAATCTAAGAGTAAAGGATGTAGCGCGTTTATATAACTTGAATTTCAGGAATACGATAAAGCCTACCGAGCCTAATTGTACGACAGGTGCAAAAAAGCCCTGGCCAAAATCGGTACCAAATAAGTTGGTCCAGAAATTGGTGTTAATTTCAGTATAGATGGCATTGACAAACACATTGACCAGAAAAAATGCTGGCACTAACATATAAACTGCTGCATAGAGTTTGAAAAATGTGTAGGCAAGAGAGCGGAATTTTTCAAATACAGCTAAACTTATAACCAATGGAAAAAATGCTTGCATAATGCCTAAAAGAAAGAAGCGTTCTGCTAAAAAAAGCGGGTAGATAAACAGGTCAAGAATCCATAAAATGGTACTCAGCATAAAAGCTAATATCTTGAATCCATAAAGTGGTGTTATTAAAGCTTCATAAAGTAAAGTCATTGCCATACTTGCAGCATCTAATAAACCGACATCTTCTTCAAGCGGTAAATCTTGTAATTGCAATGGTAATAACGCAGGTGCAGTCCCTCGATATTGTCCTTCAATAGCAACTAAAATACCATCAAAAAAACCTAACACCTGCGTTGAAAATATTACCAAAAGCACCACAGCAAAATTCTTTGCGAGTTCACCAGGACTCAATCCCCAAGAATAGCCATCTTTATCCGCAATACCTTCGTTATACTTTTTTAGGATATTGACAAGAAAAAACAATACGGCAAGCGTTTTCATCCCTGCAATGGTATATTGCGAAAAACTGCTGTTCTGTATGGTTTGAAATACCGTATCGATATACTCTAGCCCAATTCCTAAAATGATGGTTGCGGTCATTTCTAATAATTTGTTTCGCGATTATTAACTTTATCTTGCATTTTTCTGAAGGAAATAATATCTCTATATCGTTTCGTTTTTGTAGTGATATTTGCAACCATTTCTTTGGATTCCTGTTCCTTCTTTTTAAGAACTTCTGCACGTTCGGCATCGGTCATTTTAAGATTGTCGCTGGATAAAATTTCGCCCATAAATTCAACGGTGTCCAATGAGTTTTGGACTATCGCATCGAATGATTCTGCAATTCTTGTAACCTCTTCAGGTTTTATATAAGGCGAGTTCAAAATGTCTTGCAAATCGTTTTGCATAACCTGAATAAGTCGCTGGTTGTTTTGCGCAATTTCCTCAACCGCTCTGAGTTGCTGTACCACACTCGACACTTTTTCTATGGCTTCTTTTGCATCTTTTAGAAATTTCACAGACTTAATCATTTGAGCTGTCTGTTTGCCAGATTCTACAAGTTGTTTTACCAAACTGATAAAATTGGTATTGTCATAAGTGGGCATACCTTGGGCGGTAGCACCGCTAGGCAATAAAAAGGCAATACTAAAGATTAACCCGATTACTACTGTTTTGATTTTTGTTTTCATTGTTTTCATTGCTTTCATTGCTTTTAATTTTTAGATGTGAATTGAATTATTGCTTTTTGCATATCATGATGCTCTTCGTAGAGCTTTATGATGTCCTCATTTTCTCGTCCATCGGTTAAATAGGCTGCATACACTTCTTTTGGAACTTCGAGCCTAAAAATGTTGCTTTCCTTTCCGATTTTGATGAACATTTCGGTGTACTTCCTTTGTCCAGAAAGATTGTTTTTTATAGATTTTAATTGGTTCAGATCATGGCTAGAGAGGTTGAGTCTTTTAACCAGTTCATCATAACCTTTTTCATTATTCAGACTGTAGATAACTTGCGTGTTTTCTAATATGCTTGCGGATGTTGAATTATTCGGAAGCTGATTAATGGATTGCAGAATAATACCAATAGCGCCATTTTGTTTTCGGATAGCTTGATAGTAGAACTCTACACTTTCAAGAACATTTTCAAACTTCAGTTGTTTGGCAAACTCATCAAATAAGATGATACCTTTTTCAGCTCTGTTTTTCCAAATTGTTCTTTGAATAGCTGACTTAATAAGCTTCAACATTACAGACAGGATTTCCTTGTTGTCCTTTACTTCGTCGAGTTCAAAAACAATTAATCGTTTGTCTTCTATTTTATAAGTTTGGTCTTCGCTGACCTCAAATAGAAAACTATATAGACCATCGCCAACATACTCAGACATCACATGCAGAAAGCTTGTAACATTAAAGTAGTCGGGATGGATTTTTAATGTGCTCAGAAGATTTTCCTGGTGCCTTTCTATAAAGTTGTAATAACCTTCCAATGAATGATTTTCTGAAGTGCTATTGTAATAATGGCGCAGTATCTTTTTAACCGAAACTGATTGCGCTTTAGTTACTTTTAAATCCGAAGCAAACAATTCAAAAAGAAATACCGATAAATCCTCTAACCGTTCCGGTGTTAAATCATTTACATCACTAATATAAAAGGGATTGATACCTAAGTTCTTTCCGCTTTCGTATCGTAATACGGTATATTTTTCAGGATAGAGCTTGGCGAATTTGGTATAAGAACCACCCAAATCTATTATGACTAAACGAACACCACTTTCAAAATATTGGCGCAGAATGTTATTCGCTAAAAATGATTTGCCCTCGCCTGTAGGTGCGAAAATGGCAAAATTTCTAGCCTTGATTCGCTTCTTTTTTTCATCCCAAACATCTTTTAATACCGGAATATTATGCTCTCTATCATTAAAGATGATGCCTGTTTTATCCGATTTGTAATTGGTGTTATTTATAAACAAGCAAAGGGCATGCTTTAAATCAGTTACGTATAGATCGTTGTTCGAGAAATTAGACGAAAAACAGCAATAGCTATTTAGGATATAATTTTTGCGTTCTTCGCCTCTTGGATAATAAGGAATGATATCTAATTCCTTGAATTCGGTTTTTATTTTAGAAGTGATTTTGTCTAGTTTTTTGACATCTTTCGACCAATAGACAATATTGAGATGACCACGTATAATACGTGAATTGTCATCTGCATTGATTTGATCTAGAATGTGTTGAATTTTTGTAAGAACCACTTTGTTCTGTGAACCAAAATTGGAACTTTTATTAAGTTCTTCTATTTTCTTATCCAATAGCTTGCGCCACTTTTGTTTGTCATCCAAATAAAGAATTTGGTTAACAATATGGTTTTCATTAAGTGTAAGTCCTAAGCCATCAATAAACCCTTGATGAAATACAAAATCGTCCGAAGTGAATTTCTCATTGGTTTTGCTACTTTGAACATTTTCGCCAAAGCATAATTCGCTGTTGATGGCGAGCGCATCAAAGTGGTTTTCGCCAATATTGACGCTTTTCTTTTCCAATAAAATATCGGTATCAAATCCTTCATTGAAACCATTAAAATAACTACTTGTTAATTGCTGAATATCTTCTGCATTTAGCGGAAGAAATTCTATTTTTCTACTATTATTTATAAAGGAAACCGAATCGTTTACAGAATTAGCGAAGCTCTTAATGTTATCATCCAATTCTTGTACAATTCCCTTTGAAATTTTTCTGAAGGGATTGACGTATTTCGGATTGTTGAGTGCTTTGTTCTTAGTTAAAATAAAGAACAAATAACATTTATGTTCTATGTGTCCACGACCTCTAAAATACTCGTGTGTTGCTTTTTCTAAAAAGGTGGTGTTTGGAAGTTTTTCTGAAGAATAAGATTTCTTAAGGTAGATGTCTTGTTTATGGACAACAGTTCCAATAGGTAACGATTTCAAAGCTTGAAACCATGCACCATGCATATCCTCAAAATCCTTTTCGGACAAGGAATAGATTTCTGGTAGATTCCCTTCATAACATAGAATCACATTGCCATTGTTGGCAAATACGATATTGTCTTGAATATCTAAAATGGGTTGATATGTTGAAATATTAATCTTGTTCATAATCGAAGCCGGAATTTCTTTTGTTGCTTATAATTTTTGGAAAGGCTTTTGCCATCTGAAAAAGTTGTGGATTGTTGGTTATGCGAGTCAAGGCAACATATAAGGCTGAATTGAAAATCAGAATGCCAATTATCAACCCAAAACTGAAAGAGAAGATGATAATTAATAATGATGATAATATAGAAACCATCATTAAGGCAAATAGGGAAATGGGCAAGCCAAAAATGACCGCCCGTTTCCTAATGTTTTTATATACTTCGTATTTCTTCATATAGCTTTTCTAATAAAGCCCTCGATGAGGGTCATTAAACAACTATTGTTATTAAGTAAGTGAAGATGCCTACAACAGCACCAGCGATGAGAACAAATACTAAAACACGAGTAATCCCTTTTTTAAGGTCTGCGTTCTCGCCAAAGAAATGACCAGCATTAAATAGGAATCCAATAAGGAAAATGACACCAAGAATGATGGGGAAAATAGTTCTAATGGTATCTGAAACATCGTTTACAGAATCTTCAATACCACCAATTTGAGCAAAGCTTGACGCTGATGTTAGCAAGAATACGAGTAAGACAAAAATTGATTTTTTCATAATTATTTGGTTTAGCCTGTAGAGGCAGTTTCTAATTTTACTTTGTGAAATCTATTATGAAATGAAGATGAAGGAAGAAAATCTCTAAATTTTAACGCTAGATGGTGTTAAACTTTTGAAGATTATTAAGGAAGTGATTGATTTCTTGAATATTGTGTAATCTAAAACGATTATTATGAACACATTAAATCAAATTACACTCTTACTATTCTGTACAGTTTTTTTAAACTATGCTTATGCACAAAATGGTAAAGACCAAGTAAGGAATCCTATTGTAGTAATAGATCCTGGACATGGTGGAAAAGATGCTGGTGCAACAACCAGAAATGGTATAAAGGAAAAAGATATTGCTTTAGGTATTGCTTCTAAAATAATGGTGCTCAATAATAAGCTAGTTGAGAATCCTATAATGTTATTTCTAACGAGATATACAGACACATTAATATCCCTTAACGATAGAACACAGCTATCCAAAAAACTAAAAGCTGATATATTTATTTCGTTACATTGTAATCAAGCCATAAACAGAACAGCATCAGGAACAGAAGTTTTCATTCATCCTAAAAGCGAAGTGCAAGCCGAAGAATCTGCCTATTTAGGATTTATGATACAAAAAGGATTGGCAGATATACTTGGCATTAAAAACAGAGGATTAAAATATGGAAATTTTCAGGTGTTACGAGATAACGACAATAGTAATGCAACGGTTCTTTTAGAACTTGGATTTTTATCTCAAACTGATGAGGCGATATATTTATCTAAAGAAGAGTCTCAAAGTGCTGTTGCTTTGGTTATACTTCAATCGATTATTAATTTTTTGGGGTTATGAGTGAGTTTATGATTGCGATTGTTAAGATTTTAAAAGAAATTTTAGTAGCCTTATTTAATTCCTTATGTAGAAACAATAGGTTGTGATTGTTTAATTTACTATTGACATTTTGTCACAATTAAATTAAAAATGGCACTAAAATAATGTTGGTCAGCTTATTGATATAAATGTTAAAGAAATTATAATATTTATATGCAAAACCAATCAAGACTTAAAATATTGTCCATTGACGGAGGAGGAATTAAAGGTGTTTTTCCTGCGAAATTTTTAGCCTTGCTTGAAGAAGAAATAGGAGAAGGACAAATACATAAGCATTTCGATATTATAACAGGCACTTCAACTGGAGGTATAATAGCATTAGCTCTCTCATTAGGTGTTCCAGCAAAACGAATTCTTGAACTTTATAAAGATAATGCGCACACTATTTTTGGAAAAAAAAGATACAATATTTTTAGACGTGCATTTTACAATAATGAACCATTGGAAGAACTTTTAAAAGATATATTCAAGGAATATCATAACAAAGATGTACATCCCAGAATAGATGATGCAAAAACGAAACTGCTGATTCCTATTTATAGCTTAACGGATGGTTCAACACAAGTTCTTAAAACACCACATGCATCAGATTTAATTTTAGATAAGCATATACCTATGTATATGGCGGCAATGGCAACATCGGCAGCACCTACTTTTTTCAATCCTTATTCAAATAATTTTAAGAAGATCGATTCTACAACGGTTGAGAGTTTTACCAATAAGGTAGACGGTGGTGTTTATGCAAACAATCCGAGCATGATTGCACTTATAGAAGCACAGACTAGATTAGAAAGAGATCTTTCTGATATAGATTTACTTTCATTAGGAACAGGGCAAAAAATATTTTCCAATGCCAAGAAGAAAAAAAGATGGCAAGTTTTTTATTGGATTTGGAAAAAAAGAATTATCGAATTGTTTATGCAAAGTCAGTCACAAATAGTGCATAACTCTATTTCTGTATTGAATAGTTTTAATAACGATTTTAATTACCATAGAATTGATTTAGAGTTTGATGATAACTTTAAAGTTGCTATGGATGAGAAAAACGCAAATAAATTGGAGGCTTTAGCTGAACGAGCAACCAGAGAATATCAAAAAAATTGTAAAGATGTATTGGATACCTATTTTGGCAATAGGTAGTTACCTATTACTCAAAAACACTAATGAAAAGAAACCTAGAAAAAAAACTTATAATATGGCAAACTGTAATAAACTTTTTAAAGACTATAATGTTAATTTAACAATCAAGTCGGCAAAAAAAGACCGTCTGAAGGAGTCAAAAAGAGTATTGAGAGATAGAATTAGAAAATATTTCAAAGATAATCATCCAGAGTATGTGCCTGAGTTTTATATTCAAGGTAGTTACAAAATGAAAACTACTATTGTAACGAAAGATGATGATTGTGATTTAGATGATGGTGTCTATTTTAAAAGAGAAGTAGGAGTGACAGGTACAACCCTTCAAAAATGGGTTAAAGATGCAGTAACTGGTGCTACTTCTGCCGATCCTCAACATAGAAAAAGATGTGTTAGAGTTATTTATGCAGCAGATTATCATATTGATTTTCCAGTATACTATTTTCAAGAAGATTGGGAACATCCTCGTTTAGCAGTTAAAGATGAAGAATTACAAGAGAGTGATCCAAAAGAGGTTATTGATTGGTTCGCTGGGGCTAAAGATGAGAATGGTCAATTAGTAAGAGTAGTAAAGTTTTTAAAGGGTTGGGGAGATTTTAAAAGAAATAAAATGCCAAGTGGATTAGCCATGTGCATTTTGGCTGAAAAAAATATTAAATATAACGATAGAGATGACATCTCGATAAAAGAGACATTAGAAACTATTAAGACGACATTAAACAATAGTTTTGAATGTATTGTTCCTGGAACACCATATGATGATTTATTTTCAGATTACGATGATTCAAGAAAAAATAACTTTCTTTCCAACCTTGACGACTTCATCAAAGATGCTACAAAAGCAGTTGAAGATGAGCCTAATCAGTTAAAATCAAGTAAACTATGGAGAAAACACTTTGGAGATAAGTTTCCTTTAGGAGCAGATGAAGATGTTGACGCTAAAGAAAAAGCATTACTAGCTCAATCGGCAAGTATTCTATCAGGTACTGCGCATACAAAAAGAGATGGGTCAATAAGCGATTCAGGAAGTGTGAAAAATAAACCGCATACTAATTATGGCGGGAAGTAAATTTCATAAAAATAGAATCCAAAAATCATCAAGAGCAGGTTTAATTAAAAGAGCTATTTTAATCCGTGAAAAAAAGTTGCTAAAGACATATTTTGATTTTTTGGATTGTAGTATTAGTAAAGGTGTACTTATTGTAAAAGGTATTTGTAAGCCGACAGAACAGTCGCCAGAATACCGATATACGTTAACTTACAATGCTGTCGCACCACCAAAGATTTTCGTTGATTCGCCACAAATTGATTATAATGACGAAATACATATGTTCCCATCAGATAACTCACTTTGTTTATATCATGCGAAGTCAGATGATTTAGTTTGGGATTCACGAAATCATAACCTCTATGATACTATTATCCCTTGGACACAAGAATGGTTTGTTTATTATGAACTATACAATATTACTGGTAAATGGCAACATCCACATATAGATCATAGGCTAAACAAATTAGTAGAATAATTGCCATAAAAATTAAAGTATTAATACAATGCAAGAAGTAACTTTTATTAATCTATCTAAAGCAAAATCTAAAGATTTAAATATTTACATCTTTGAAAATGCAAAACGATTAAAATCTGATTCTTCAGTATTAGTTGATGTAAACAAATCATATAGCAGCGCAAGTTCTTTACTTATTTTGAGTTCCGAAGAAGTTATAAAAGCAATATTGGTATTGTTGCATAGTCATGGGTACAGAGTGTATTTACTTAAAGATGCTAAAGGATTTTTTAAAAATCATGAAATAAGACATTCACTTCAAATGCTTATTGAAACCGGAATGTCTCTATTTGAGACAATTGATAAATGGGAAAATAGAGAAATCAAAAAGCAAATTCTTAACACGAAAAAGAAATGGCTCAATAATACATTACAATTTTTATCTGATGCCGCATTTGTATTATCAAATGTAAGTTCGGCAATTAATAGGATTGAGGGCATCAAAAAGTTCAATGACTTAAAAAATGCAGGTTTTTATGTAGATTATAGGAATGAAATTTTAATTCCACAAAAAACTGTCAATAAGGAGGATTATAATTCAATCTTAGATACGTCAAACCGACTGATTATATTTTATAAACAATTAAGAATTTTATTTCATCCTTCAATCACAAAGCATTTGTCAAATGATAAGATTGAGGAAATTAAAAATGGGCTACATACCTTCATAAATGATGCTTTAAAAGACTTTTCTTTTAAGGAGATAAATAAAATTAAGTAATTCAAATATCAACTTTCCCCCATACCAAAGGATGCTCACTAGCAGCAACATTTCTATTAGAAACAGATTTATAGATAGACCATTGCGGATGCTTTTCTGGCCATATCGCTTTGCGATTTAAGCCACTATCTTCCATTTTATTGAATAAAGCTGGAGAGAACAACATGTAATCTTTCTGCTTAATATTTACACCCATTCTGTAAGCGCCTAATCTGAAATAAGTACCATCGTTTCCCTTATCAATATCCACTTCAAAAGAGAGATGTTTTGTAATATCTTTTAAGTCTGTGTCTTGAATTAAAGGCGATAAAGAATTACAATAAGATGGTGCGTTAAATGTACCTGCGATGATGACATTAGTTTTGCCTTCAGCTATTAGCTTTTTATAAACTTCAGCAATCTTGTAAACTTGTTTTTTTCGAATACTATCCGATTGTTTTCTGTTCTTTGTTGGCTTTTTTAAATAAGCATTTAATAGCCAAATGGTTTCTTTTGATGGTGTGCTAATTTCATATACAATCAAATTTTTGCCATCATCGTTAGTTGCTGCATTGATATTATGGGTTCTAACAGCTTTGAGATTATAGCCATGTCGCAGCGCTATTCCCATTTCTAAACTATCCATATCATTGCCTTGAATCACAAAAGAGTGTTCAAAAGGTTTACAGTCAAATTCTGGTAGAATGAGTTGGTTAAAGTCCTCAAATGAAGCTCTGTCCTCAATTTCTTGTAGTAGTAAAATATCTGGATTTACATTGGCGATAACTTGGGCTTTATGTTGTGTTGCTTTAGGATGAATGGGAACGGTTTGAAGTTTTATCCATCCATTCCAATCTGTGAGATTATTAGCTTTGCAGTCAATAGAATGGCTAAGGCCTTTCATAAAGAGAAAACCTGCTTTTCGTCTCAAAACTGCATAAGGTCGCGGACTTGATTTTTCAAAACCAATTAAAAATGATAGTTCTCTAATCCGATCTTGTTGGTTTAAAGATTTAGAAGGTTCAAGCATGAGTTTGTCAAGCTCTATTGTCCAATCGGCAGTTAAATTTTCGGTTAGTTTTTCTAAAAGACTTCTGTCTCTGTGGAATAAGTTCTGAACATTAAAAGTTGCTATTTTCATAATTCCTAAATATTTATTTTCGTTTATCACTAGTATCTTGATCGAATGCTACAAGATTGAATAATTCTCGCATTCTGCTTCGGACTCTATTGCCATATAGACCTTCCAATTCTTCAGCATTTAGGTTTGTAGTTCCGTGTGTTTTTATGTGATGGTTTATAAAAAGTTCGTGACGTGAGAGTAAGATTTCGCCCATGACGTTACAGTCCTTTCCGTAGTGTCTTCCAATGGGTTCAACACCTAAATCATCAAAACAGAAAAACTGTCTACAGCCATAATCCTCGATGGTTTTATAGCCAATATGATTGAAGCCAAATACGATGTTTCTGGAAGGAATTAGGATGTAAGGTTTTTGTAACGGTACGATGTTTTTTAGCAAAATCATTAGGCTCGTTTTACCACAGCCAACAGGACCAGAAAGTAAAATGCCTTTATTTGGGTCAATCTCATTTTTCTCGCAATTTTCTTTGTCTTTTATGAAATAATGGCAGAGTTTTAAGATGATTGGTCGGTCTTCTTCGTAGATTTTAAATTGGTTACCAAAGAGCATTTTTCCTTTAACATCGAGGTAGATTAAGATTTTTTCAAAATCGTATATCACTTCTTTGCCATCAAACGTGCCAATGTCATACGTTTTGTGTTCTTCGACTATTTTACAAGGGTTGACCATAATCTTTGTTTTTATTGGTTCTCAGGTTGTCCGTTTTTTTTTGAACAGCATCTGTAGTTTCAAATTCGTTGGCTTTTAGCATCCAATTATTCGCTGTAGCATACCAATCTTCAATTTTTATTTTGCCACCAATTTTCCATCCGATGCCTTGATAGTGGTTGTAGAATTTCTTGGCTTCATTAGCAGGCCATTTTTTCTTTTTAAAAAAATCAATCACTTCAAATTCATTTTTTGGTAGCTTAGTTTTATTTATGTTTTCTATTTGTTTATTACTGTTTGTATTATGTATCAATGCTTGTTCAGTAGTTGTTTCAAACTCATTCACAGCTTGTTCAGAGGTTGTACCGAAATTGAACAACTTGATTTTACTGCCTTTATATGGATTGTGTGAAGGGAAATATTTTAGATAATTCCATGAATCCATCTGTTTTAAACAGCGATGATAGGTTGCTGTCGAACCAATTTTTGAGAGTTCCATAACTTCTTGCCTGTCTATGTAAAATTCTTCTCGAAATCGGTTTAAATTCCAAAACTGAAACAAAGCCATATACAAGCTGATATGAGTTGTGTTTAGCCTTTTGTCTGCATAGAATTTTTGAAATACAGCATTGAGATGTTTTATATAATTCATACATATTTATTCCGTTTTATGATGCACACGGTTGTTGTCCATAACCTTTTGGATTTCTTCGGAATCATAAAAAATAATTCCACCAACCTTTGTATAGGGTAGTGTGCCTTTAATTCGAAGATTTTGGAGAGTGCCAGGGCTAATTTGCAGTAAGTCTATGAGTTCTGAAGATTTTAGATATTTCTTCAGTTTACCTTGTGCTTGTTTAATTAACAGTTTTTTGATGTCGTCGAGCAATTCAAGTTTAAAATCTCTGAGATCATCTGTAGTAATAATTGTTGCTGGCATAGTAGAACTATTTTTAGAAAAGAACTACCATTTTTCTTTCAACTAAAATGATAGTCCTTGACCTGATTTGACTTTCGTTCTACAAATTTGAATAGTATTGATGGATTTTAATCACAAGTACGACCAGAGTAAGGTCAAATTTTAACATTATTAAATTTGATGCTATTTGGTACGTTTTGGGGTTGTAATAAGTGAATTTTAGATTTAAAAAAGAATATAATTGTAACAAAATTATGAAAGCAGGAGGTCAACCGTATGTGGTTAAAAAACGGAAGATATTTTATTCTTCTGCGCTATCCATTTGTAGGAGTAAACCATTGGATAAATCATCCAAAAATTTGGTTCTGCTTATTTTTCGAGATTTGATTTCAGAAAATATTTTGTAGAAATCCCCAAGGTCAAATTGTAATACTTTTTGTAACGCAATTGCTATTTCTTTTATGTCGACGTTTCCATTATTTATTACGCGATTATAATAAAGTGCATAGATTAATTCTGTCAATGCAGATTTAGAAGATGTCCATTTTAGATTTGTATTATTTACGTAATTGGTTGAATTTCTATTTTTGATTTTATCAAGCCTTAATTTTAGGTAATTCATAAAAAGCTTGTAGGCTTTAATCTTACCTAAAAGCATATCACGTGGCGTACTAAAATCAGGATCTTGAAAATAGAATTTTGATGATGAGATTGAAAACGGTCTAAATGGCCTCTTGTGTAATATTGCTTATCAAAGTGATGGAGTTTAGCTTCAACATATTGGTTGAAATCAATATTGTATAAATAGAACCGATTAAGCTTTCGAAGTTTTTTCTTTAAAGCTTTTTCTTGGTCTTGAACATTTGATTTTGGAAACTGAAGTTCAAAAGAACGTATTTCGGTATAATAGATAAGTTGAATTAAAGAGGTTTGTTTTTGATGTTTGAAGAATTCTACTTCCTTTGGAACTGAAACAAAATCCGTTTTAATAATAGCTTTTTTAAAATCATTTAAAGTGTTGCGAGATAGAATTATGATTTGTCTGGACGTGTCAAGGATGGATAAAGAACTTTGTTCGATTTTTTCAAGTTCCTTAGTGTAGATAGTATTGCTTAAAGTAAAATCCATTACAAAAGTTTAGTTATACACGCGGTGCCCAATAGATTATCTATTGACTTTTAATAGTATTTGGTAGATTTTAGGTTAGTTTAATAAAGATGGTTAGAAATACATAAATGAAGGACAATAAACTGTGTAAATTTTGCGTATTTGCTATGTGAATTTTATACACAATTCATAAATGCTATTGAGATTAGTTTATTAATTCACTTTATCAATAAGTTCTTGTCTGCTCGAACAGTTTGATTTGTTAAAGATGTTAGAAGCGTGCTTTCTAACTGTACCATAGGATATAAACATATTTTCAGCTATTTTTTTATAACTGTAGCCTTCTATTATCTGAAGTACAATTTCATTTTCTCTATTTGTAAGACCGTATAGGTTTGCAATATCTTGATCTAATTTGTAGGTGTTCTTTAATCGATATAAATAGCTATTTACTTCCATTATAGTAACGAAAAAAAATGATGACGTCATTATGGAATGCGTTATGGGCTGAAAATCGCCGAAATAAGTTAATGCAGGAAGCATAACTAAAGAGAAAATTGAACTTAAACCTAGATTCGTTTGAATTTTAAAATAGCGGTCTCTTTTAGTTTTCTTTTTAATCACTAGAAAGAAATATACAATAAAAACTATGGAAAGTATAGTAGGGAAAATTAGAAATAGACTTCTAGCGAAATCTAGAGAGCCTGTATAGTAATAGGGGATTATAAAAAGTAATGCAAAACAAAGAGAAAGAATGATAATTAAGTTCTTTATTTTGAAAAATGTATTTGGTGTTTTAATATTAAATTCTTTATATAAATACCAAACTAGATAGATGCACATTACAATTGAAATTGAATAAGTTATTATGTATTGAAGGAATCTAGGACCAGGAAAGTTATCGTCTGGTAATAAACCATTCAAAAGATTATATAGTAGAAAAATAATAGCTAAAATTAGATATCGATACTTAGATTTAATGTTTTGACGCTTACCAAATCCAATATTAAAAAGCTGAAAAATTATGATTATGCTAATAACTATGCACAAGAAAAGCACCACCCAATGCATAGAAGAAGCGTAGGTGTATTCTGGGACAAATCGATATTTTTGAATTAAGTAAAACATATAACCACATGTACAACAATATTTTAACTTAAAATTCCGAGAGTACTAAATATAACTTATCTTAGTGTGAATCAAAAATTATAAAGCGTAAAATGCTGAATAACAAGTATAAACTAGGTCTTTTCCCTACGGCTTTGGAGAGAATGGATAACTTATCCAAAGTCTATCCAAACTATAATTTGTATATCAAAAGAGATGATAACTCAGGTTTAGCATCTGGCGGAAACAAAGTAAGAAAGCTTCAGTTTTTTATATATGAAGCTTTAAGTAACGGATGTGATACGATTATTACAGCTGGAGCCCAACAATCTAATCATTGCCGACAAACAGCAGCAGCTTGTGCTAAAGCAGGACTAGAATGCCATCTACTGTTAGGTGGTAAGAAGCCTAAAAATTACAATGGTAATTTATTGCTTTCTCATTTATTAGGAGCTAAAATTCATTTTACTGGAGATAATAGAAAAGGGGAAGATATAATTAAATTAAAGCAAGATTTAGAAATACAGAAAAGAAATGTTTACGAAATTCCTTATGGTGGATCTAATTTACTTGGAGCTTACGGCTTTGTAGATGCTGTTAAAGAATTGAAGGAACAACTTTTAGAAAATAACTTGAAAATCGATTACATTTTCTTTGCATCAAGTTCTGGCGGAACACAAGCTGGGCTTAAACTTGGTATAGATTTATACGATCTTGATATAAAACTAATGCCAATTAGTATAGATAAAATTGGTTTAGGAAATAAAACACTAGACGATGCTGTTTTAGAGATACTGCATCAAGGTCAAAAAGAATTGAGTATTCAAAAAACGTACTCAATTAAAGATGCAACACTTATTAGAGATTATGATAAACCTGGTTATGGAGTAATTACTGAAAACGAAAAGATGGCCATAAAGCAATTGGCTCAAAGTGAGGGTATATTGTTAGACCCTGTTTATTCTGGTAGAGCTTTTTACGGGATGATAGATCATCTTAAAAATAATAAGATAGAAAAAAACTCTAATGTGCTCTTTTGGCATACAGGTGGCTTACCGGCAAATTTTTATTATTCCGAAGAACTTTTAAAATAACTTAAAAGTTGATTACACTTTCCAAAGCATCATCAGCTTCTGTATGAATGAAGTTAGCTTGATAATTAATTGTAGTTTTTAAATCACTATGACGATACAGCTTTTGAAGCATCAATGGGTGGATGGTGTCTCTAGCAATATTTCCGAATGAGTGGCGAGCAATGTGCATTGTTACTTTCTTATTTATTCCAGCTTTCAGAGCAATAGACTTTAAGTTCTTGTTGAATTTTTTATTAGCAGTTTTAATTTTATTGTATAAGTCTTTAGCATCGTCAAGATTAGCTTTTTTTAATTCTGGAAATATAAAGTCATCATCATAATTCTTATTGCAAACATATTCCTCTAAAATTATATCGATTTTTAATGGTATTTTGAGAGAAAGCAATTTGGAATTTTTACCCATTCTGTAATGTAATCTACCATCATAAATTTGAGACCATCTTGTTTTTAGAACATCTGAAACCCTCATTCCAGCAAAGTAAAAACTAAAAAGCCATACATTCAATGAATGACGTTCTACATCAGATAGGTTATCTAAGCTCTCGATGACTTTTAATTCTTTCTCTGAGAGTCCAACTTTGACAGTTTCTGGAAATTTTATTTTGAATTTTCCTGGCCCAAAGCAATAAAGCTCTTTACTTACAACCTTATCCTTAATCGCTCTATTGAATAACAGACGAATAAAAACCATGACATTCATTGCGGTAGTTTCGGTAAGAGAACAGTTGCCTTTTAAATATATTTTAAATTTTTTGAGAAACCGTTCATCGATTTCTTGAAAAGTTAGATGTCTTACTTTACAATATTTTTCTATATAACTAACCCAAGCTGAGTCAGTAGAAAGACGATTCATTTTCCCCTCAACTTCTAGAGCTTCAAGGTGTTCATCAACAAAATCAAAAAATGTTAGGTTTGATGTGGGTTTGTAAATCTCTTTTTTAATTTGATTTGCAGAAGCATCTTTATTGTTGGTTTGTAGAGTAATAAGACCTTTCCTAGCTTCAGATAATTTTGATGTTATGAGGTTATTTAAACCTTCAGAATTCGGATGGGATTTTTTTATTTCATTATTTTTTGAATCCCAATCCTCTAAATCTATATAATGACCAATAAGTTTATAAGTAGAGCGTCGATTTTTAGTTATTCGAATTGCAAGTGGATAAAGCCCTTTGGTGTTGGGCTTTTTACGTAGAACTATTTTTGCACTTGCTGACATCGTTGACCTGTTTTGCGAAAGTCAAATCAGGATATCATTTGATTAAGTACTTATGTAAAGATACAAATTATTATCTGCGTTTGGGTACAACATAGGTACAACAAATATCGATATCATATGATATTATATGACTTTAAAGAAAATTGACAAACACTTAAATCATTGAAAATGAGTGTATTTGTGTTTCTTTGGTGCAATATACGCTAGACTTAGGATCTAGTGCCGCGAGGTGTGAGAGTTCGAGTCTCTCCGCCTGTACAAACAAAAAAAGCTTCTCAATTAGAGAAGCTTTTTTATGTTTTAAGTCGATTCTTTTAATATATTGAAAATTCTTAGACTTACATAATTTTTAATTATTGTATTACAATTTTATAAATTTGGTATTGGAGAAACTACCTGAGTTATTTTCTGTTTGAATTATATAAAGTCCTTTAGATAGCTTTTCTATATTATACTCGTAATCTTTACTGAAATCTCCGTTAAATTCCTTTACTATTTTACCAGAAATATCTAAAACTTTAACGCTTTTTAAATCTTGATTTATTTTAAAACTGTGTTTTGCAGGATTAGGAAATAAATTTAAATTAGTTGTGCTTGTATATTCATTAATACTTAAATTTTCTGGCGCTTTGTTTCCAAACATTCTAAATTGACCTGCAGGAATTGCAATTGATGTTGTTGAGTTACTTGTGGTTGTATTAGAATTTGGATCCATTAAATCGTACCAAGTGTCTGTAATATTAGGAGGGAAATTTGTAGTTATGGTTCTTGAGACTACATCAAAATTAGCCAATACAATTACATGTTTTAATTCCGAATTTGGTATTGATGTGTCAAATACATCTATTCTTGGAGTTAAATTACCAGAAGATATAGTGTAGTCGCCTTCAAAAACAGGTTCGTTAATCTTTAAGTTGTTAATTCTAGACCAATCATTATATATTTGATTTCTATTTGTATCACTTAACCAATTATTAACCCATTGTGGTTGTGGTTTTGTGTCTAATTTGCAATCTCCATCACTTCCTCCAGGCTCATTAACAGAACCATTATTACAAGTAAATATTGAATTTTCCATACCTAAAGCTCCAAAATGCCAAATCATTTTTGGGCCAGGTATAGTTAAAGTTACAGCTCCTAAAGCAGACATGCGTGATAGAGCTGTGTTCAAATTAGTTACATTATGGCTACTATTTGTAGCATTACCAAATTGTAGATTTTTATACATTAAACGCTCCTCGTCATGACTTTCAGCATAACCAACGAGTCTTGGTTCGTTAAAGTTTCTGCTATTATGTCCCATTCCATCAATTGTGTTGTTGGAATTATAACCCATTGTTAATTGATTGTAAGGTGCTGTCATTTTTCCCCAAAGCATAATTCCTTTACCTTCACTAACTCTATAATCTGCCCATTCTTTTTCTTCTTGTATGCCTCCTAAGTGCTCAAATATAACGTAATGATCATTATCTAGTGACCAAGAATAATCTGCATATTCTTTTAAAACAGCAACTCTATCTGCTTGGTATTGATTAGTGCAGCCTTCATTTGAAGCTGTACAATTTTGTGTAAACCCCTTTGTTAAATCCCAACGAAAGCCATCAATATTGAATTCTTCAATCCAATGTTTTACCACACGCTTAGTGTATGCTTTTGTAAACGAGTTAGAATGATCAAAATCAGATCCTACACTATAGCTATGCGTTGCAATTTCATTAAAATAAGGATTCTCGCTACTTGGTTCTCCCCAACCATCATTATCTGGATCATCCATCCACATACGTACCATTGGGTTTCTTCCAAAGGCATGATTTAATGCAAGGTCTAGAATTACTGCAATGCCGTTTTGGTGGCACACATCTATAAATTCTTTAAACTTTTCTTCTGTACCATAAAATTTGTCTAATGCCATATGAAAAGAAGTATTGTAACCCCAACTTTCATTGCCTTCAAATTCCATTACTGGCATTAATTCTATAGCATTTATATTTAAATTTTTGAAATAGTCTATTTTATCTATTAGGTCTTGGAAGTTTCTGTCTCCATCAAAATCTCTAATTAAAACTTCATAAATTACTAAATCTTCTTTTTTAGGTTTTTCAAAATTAGTAACAACCCATGGATAAGCAGTTTGACCTGTTTGTAAAACGGTTACTTCTCTTTCTTGACCATTTGGATATGCTGGTAAGTTTGGATAAGTTGCATTTGGTATAAAAGGGTCATCAAAAGGAGAAAGTACCAATGTTGAAAATGGGTCTGCTGTTTTTACTATAGTAGGAGAGTTAGTTATTGGAGATTGATCAACAACCCAATATTGATAAGTTTCAATTTGATTAGGTGTTAAACCTGTTAATTCTAACCAAAATTTATTAGAACTAGTATCCTTTTTCATGGCAAAACTAGTATTAGGATTCCAGTTATTAAAACTGCCTGCTAAGTAAACAAAATCTTTGTTAGGTGCATCTAAAACAACTATTGCAGTAGTATTACTTGTGTAATTTATTCCATTTTCTAAACCAGTTGGTAATGCTAAAATTTGTGTATTGTTAACTAAAATGTTAAACTTTTTTGTTATTGTAGAGCTACCTTGTGTGATTTCTAATTCGCAATATTGGTTTTCGGTTATATTAGAAAAAAAATAGCTGTAAAAACTTGTGGAAGAACTATTGATTATAGAGCCATTTGCTTTTAGTACATAATTTGCAATACCATTAGTGTTTTGCGCTAATATTTGAGTGCCAGAGTTATTATTTACAGCAACAGTTCCATTAGATACTGGGTTAATCATATCTACTTGAAAAGCACCAACATTAAATACGAAGTTTTGACAACCACCATCATCGAGCTTTAATTCTTGAGTTCCATTTGAGTTTCTAAAAACCATGCCCATTTTAGTAACGTCTGCTTCTTCTGAAGCTGTTAAATTAAAGTAATTATTTGGTGTAAATGTTATACTCCAAGTATCATTTCCATTATTTGTCATTTCTCCAACTCCATCATCTTGTCCCCAATTACCTACTACTTTTATACCATATTCATCACTATCATTACCAACACCTAAGTGCGCATATACTTTAGTTGGGTTTTCTATGGTGTTACAAGTTGTAGCAGAAACATCTACAGTAATTGTAACTGGTTGGTCAATTAATATTGGTGTTGGATTAGTGGTTACTTGAGAACTACCTAGGAATGGTACTAGTAAACAAAAAGTAAATAGAAGCTTTTTCATTTTATATTGTATTAAGTAAAAAAAAGTCTGCAAATGAAGTATATCAGGTGCAGACTTTTAAAATTATTTTTAATTTTTTATTGCCACTCATTAAGTGTAATCATTGGTGAAGCTCCAGAGAAATCAAAAATAACATTATAGGTCCCAGCTGTAACAGGAATGTTTGCTCCACCTTGCTCCATAATGCCGTCATTACCATCATCTCCATAATTAACAGCCCAAGCGTCGTTTTGACGAACTTTAATTTCACCATTTAATAGTGTTATGCCATTGATGTAATAAAAGCCTTCATTAATCCCAAAATCTGGCAAAAATTTTGTGTTAGGACCATCCCATCCATTGGGAGAAGCATCTCCAACTAATCCCCAAAGATCCATTGCTTCTAACTCATAAGTTTGAGTATTAAGGTCTAGTGTTATCACGTAATGACCTGCTGTTACAGGAATATTAGCTCCTCCGCCTTCTAACGTACTATCTAAACCATCATCACCAAAATTTACAGCCCAATCATTGTTAAATCTAAATTTCATTTCACCATCAGTAAGTGTAACTGCAGCTTTAAAATTATCTTGGTAAGAATTGTAAGTTAAAGGAGTATCTGGTCCATCCCATCCGTTTGGAGTTCCGTTTCCAACAAGTCCCCAAGAAAAAGGTTCCATTGTGTAAGAAATTGGTACAGCAGAATCATCTGTAATTACTGTGATTTTATAGCTGCCAGCAGTTACTGTAAGGTTTGCGCCATTAGGTTCTAATGATCCATCGTTGCCATCGTCACCATAATTTTCAGCCCAAAGATTATCTTTTCTAAATTTTATTTCACCATCTCTTAAAGTTGCATAAGCTACATATTGGTTAGGTGTGCTAGTTGTATAAAAAGGAATGTCTAATATTGGTCTGTCTGATCCAGCATCCCATCCTCCAGGCGTAGCACTACCAACGACACCTAAATTGGTAGATAAGTCTAACAATGACGAATATGCAGTAATATTAATTGTTTCTACATCAGATGTAAAAACAGTGTTTTCACTAAGTGTTGTTTGGATTCTAAAGCTAATATCTGTTGCTGTATTAGGAATGATACCTAATGATAATAGTTTGCTATTTAATTCCTGACCAATTAAAATTTTAGAGAGATCTGACCCGGCTGAAATTGTTTGTGGAGCAGAAAAATCTCCACCAGCAAAGTCTAATTGAATTTTATTAGTCGCTGCAGCATTAAAACCATAATCGGGTTCGGTCCATGTTAATGTTAGAACTTCAGCTTCAGCAGAATCTTCAGTTAGTACTAGGCTTACTTCAGAAGCACTTAATAATATATTTGCATTTGGGTTTAGTGTCACCAATTCGTTATCATCACATCCAACTAAGACAAATAAAAGTCCTAGTAAGTAAATGGGATTAGTTATAATTTTTTTCATTTTATATACTTATTAGTAACCTTCGTTTTGCGAAAGGTTAGGGTTAGTTGTAATAATGCTAGTTGGCAGAGGGAATAATCTTCTGAAACTTGATACTGATGTTCCGTCAGGCTCATTTCCTTTAAAAGGCCATAAATATGCATCTGTTGTAAAGTAATTGTATCGAATTAAATCTGTACGTCTTTGACCTTCCCAGTATAATTCTTTAGATCTCTCATCTATAATAAAATCTAATGTAAGATCTCCACTAGAAATATTAGCAGAAGTTCCACCTGTTGCTCTTTGTAATAATTCATTGATTTTTGTTGTTGCTAAACTTAAATCACCACCTCCACCTCTAATAGTTGCTTCAGCATAATTTAAATATATCTCTGCTAAACGAATTAACGGTAAATCTGAATCTACAAAATCTCCAGCAGAATCGCTACCTTGCATTCCGTTACTATCAATATTTTTAAATTTAGTAACTGCGTATCCATTTTCAAATGGAGGAATGGTTTCAATTTCTAAGTTTTGACCTTCAGTATAAAACATTCCTCTTTTATCTGCAGAGAAAGGCGTTATTGTATAAGTTAATGCATTTAAGTCTAATGTAATATAATAAGTTCCAGCAGTTACAGGAATGTTTTCACCTCCAGGTTCTAAAGAGCCATCATTTGCGTTATCTCCATAGTTATTTCCCCAATCTTCATTGAATCTGAATTTTAAGAAACCATCTGTTAAATCTACATAAAGTGCGTATTGATTACTTGCCGTTTCATACATTTCGGTATCTGGACCATCCCATCCATTTGGAGTACCATCTCCAACGATTCCCCAATCTGATTGAGTTCCTAAAGTGGAGTTTAAGTCATCGATGTTTGTAGCGAATTTTTCGACTAAATTTTTAGTGGTTCTAAGGCCTGCCCAACCACCATTTACTCCAAATTCAGTAGCATCCATTGAGCCACCAATTGAAGCATGGACTAAAAAAGTTGTTCCTCCAAAAGTTTGTGATCTTAAACCGTCAAAATTAAGTGCAAAAATAAATTCGTTTTGAGCTCCATTAGTGTTATTATCTGCTAAAAATAATTCGTCATAGGCAGTTCCATTACCATTTGCATCATTGGTATTTATGCTATAAGTCGAATTAATAACATTGTTTGAGTATGTAACGCAATCTGTATAACGAGCAGTACCAGTCCAAACTTCTGCGTTTAAATAAAGCCTAGATAACAATGCCCAAGCTGCAACTTCATCTACACGTCCATATTCGTTTGTACCACTAGATTTTAAATCGTCTTGAATTTCTAATAATTCAGTTTCTACAAAAGCAAATAATTCTGCTCTAGAGGCTTGTGTTGGTAATTCTGTTGTTACTTCTGTGACTAAAGGGACGTTTCCGTATAAGTCCATTAAGTTATAATATGCAAAAGCTCTTAAAAAACGTGCTTCAGCTATAAAGCTAGATACTTCTGCATCTGTTAACAATGATGCATTATCTATAAACGAATTACAGAAAGAAACTTCTTGTGCTAATCTGTAATACATAGCTTCAGTAAAATCGTTACTGCCTGACCAATATTGGCCATGTAAATCTGGTAAGCCTGCATCTCCCCAACCAACAACTGCATGATCAGTAGTTAGTTCGTTTAAATTAAATAGCATCCTAGAGTATTGAGAAAATCCTTCGTCTATATCTGCTATGTCTGCTTGTCCAGCAGGTCCTTGTTGACCAGTTAAGGCTAAACTTGCATATAATTTTGCTAAGGCACTTTTAGCTTCCGTTGCATTTGCAAATACATCTTCTTCGGTAAAGCTATCAGGATCAATTGGTGATTGATCTAGGTCATCATGACATGAAACAAGTCCTAAAGACAAAGCCATGATTACAAATAAATGTTTAAGTTCTTTTTTCATTTTTCATTTTTTTTAATTAGAAATCAACGTTTACACCCATAACGAAAGATCTAGGTCTTGGATAAAAATTATTATCTATTCCTAAATTAATTTCTGGATCTAAACCACTGTAATCTGTTATTATTAAAACGTTTTGTAAAGATCCGTAAAACCTAAACGTTGTGTTTTTTAATTTGTCTAATGTGTAACCAATTGTAATATTATCTATCTTAAAAAATGATGCTTCTTGAACAAAATGATCACTTAAAGCCGTTTTATCACTTATAATTGTAAACCCACTATTGTAATAGTCTGAATGAATATTTGTTAAAATGCTATTGTTAGTGGCATTTGCTAATACTCCTCTGTTTGCTTCAACATCATTATACATATAGTTTCCTAAACTTGCTCTAGACTGTAAAGAGAAATCCCAGTTTTTATAGCTTACATTAGTATTTAAACCCATTAAAACATCACCAAAAGGATCTTCTTTTATATATTTATCTTCATCATTAATTATATTGTCTCCATTTCGGTCAACAAACACACCTTCTAAAGGGACTCCTGACTCGTCATAAACTTGTTGGAATACATTAAAACTATTAGCAGACTCTCCCTCTCTATGAACTTGTACGTTATTACCAACACCAGTTGAAATCCCTCCTTGAGGTTGATCTACAGATAATTTTGTAATTTCATTATCATTAAAAGATACGTTATAATTTATTGACCACTCAAAATCATCTGTTTTAAAAGGTATTAAGTTTAAGTTAAACTCCAAACCTTTATTTTTCATATTACCAATATTTGCATCAACTCTATTACCAAAGTTTGTAAAAGGATCAACAAGAGAACTTGCAATTAAGTCGTTAGTTTCTTTTACATAGGCATTTATAGAACCAGAAATACGTCTGTTTAAAAATGCATAATCTAAACCTAAGTTAAATGTTTTTCCAATTTCCCAGCGTAAATCTTTGTTTATTGGTTCTGGTCTGTATGTTTGGAAAAAGCCACTACCAAATTGGTAATTAGCTGTGTCTGTACTACCTTGATATCTTGTTAAAAATTGATAATCTCCTAAGCCATTTACATTTCCAACTTCACCATATCCTACACGTAATTTTAATTCGTTAAAAAAGGAGTCTTCCATAAAACCTTCTTTATGAATATTCCATGCTGCAGCTAGAGAAGGGAAGATTCCCCAACGGTCGTCAGGATTTAATTTGGAGGAAGCATCTGCTCTAACTGTAGCAGTTAAGTAGTACTTACTATTAAAGTCATAATTTAATCTACCAAAATAGGATAGCAATACACTTTTAGATTTATCAATAAATTCAAATTGATTTCCATCTTCTTCGGCTTCACTATCATTACTAAAATTATCAAACTCAAAAGATTGGTAAGCATGTCCTGCAGCAACAGTTAAATTATGTGTATCGTTTAATGTTTTTTTGTAAGTTAAATAAGCATCAAATACTTTATTATCTGAATTTTGAACATAACTTGTTTTAGAGCCATTAAAAGTAGCGTCTGATGTTGGTATAAATTCTGAAGTTACTTTTCTACCATGACTATTAGAGGTATCAAGGCCTAAGTTAACAGTAGCAGTTAGGTCTTCAAATCCATGGATATTATAGTTTAATTTTACATTTGTTACCAAACGTCTTACTTCCGCAGTATCATTGATTAAATCTAATAAAGCCACAGGATTTGTTGGCGCTAAGTTGTTTTGGTTTCCTGTTCCTGCATCCAACCATGCAAAATATCCTGCGTATTGAGAGTTAGAATCAAAAACAGATTGTGTAGGATCAAACCCAACAGCACTACCAATTGCGCCTCTGTCTGCAAATGTATTTTCAGTATACATAGCTCTAGCATTTAACTCTACTTTTAAATGGTTTTCTAAAAGGCTTGGTGTAAAGCTCACAGATCCTGTAGTACGTTGTAAATTGTCGCCATCTAATATTCCTCCATGTTCAGAATATCCTAAGGAGGCTCTCATTGGCACACCAAATGCACTACCTAATGCGCTAAAATTATGGTCTTGACCAAAAGCAGTTGTATAAATTTTTTCTTGCCAATTTGTATCTGCATTGCCTAATAAAGCAATTTGATCTGGAGTTCCAATTGTATTAATTAAATCTCTAAATTGATTTGCAGATAACACATCAACTTCATCAATTGGATTATAAACTGTGGCTTGAGAACTAACATTAAATTTAAATTCTTTATTTTTTCCTTTTTTAGTTGTAATTAAAATCACACCATTAGCTGCTCTAGAACCATATATGGCTGTTGATGATGCGTCTTTTAAAACCACAAATGTTTCAATATCGTTTGGATTTATAAAGTTTAATGGATTTCTTGATCCACCAACACCTCCATTATCTAAAGGTATTCCATCTACAACATATAAAGGTTGAGTAGTTAAGGATAGTGATCCTGCTCCACGAATATTAATACTCTGGCCATCTCCAGGAGCTCCACTTCCAGATGTAACATTAACACCTGCAACTTTACCGCTAATTAACGATTGAGCAGAAACTATAGGTCCTTTATTAAAATCTTCGCTTGTTAATAAATCTGTAGTACCAGTTAAATCCTCCTTTTTAACACTACCATAACCAATAATTACTACTTCGTCTAATTGTGCAGCGTCCTCCGCTAAGCTTACATTTAAAGTAGATTGGCCAGTATATGTTATTTCATTAGTAATATATCCTACATAAGAGAATACAATAACATCACCCGAATTTACATTTATTTGAAATTTACCATCAAAATCTGTAGCTGTACCATTGTTGGAGTTTTTTACAACAACATTCACTCCTGGAATAGGAAGAGATGACGATTCTTCTGTAACAACACCACTAAGCGTGTTTTGAGCAGTAATAAGTGTTGGAAATAACAATAAGGCAAATATTAAACCTTTAAAAATTGTTTTCATAGAATACGATTAAGTTAATTTAATTTTTTTTTGAAAATTATATTTTCACTTCTCGATATAAAATTATATAAATTTCATGTTAAATTATTATTATACATTATGTAATTCGTAGCGAAAACGTTTTCGTGTTGACAACTTTTTAGATTATTAGTGTTTTTAATTCAAAATAAATAAAAATTAGCAATAATTTTAAAATATCTCTACCTTTAAAAGGTGAAATAATTATATAAATGAAGCGAAAAATCACTTTAAAACAAATAGCAAGAGAATTAGACGTCTCTATTTCTACTGTCTCTAAAGCATTAAGAAATAGCATAGAAATAAGTGAAGATACGCGACAAAAAGTACAAGCTTTTGCTAAACTATATAACTACAGACCCAATAATATTGCACTTAGTCTCAAAAACAGAAAAACAAAAACTATAGGTATTATAATTCCTGAAATTGTTCATCATTTTTTTTCTAAGGTCATTAGTGGTATTGAAGCAGTTGCAAATAAAAGAGGTTATAACGTAATTGTAGGCTTGTCTAATGAGTCGTTTTCTAAAGAAGTCATAAATATGGAAATGTTAGCTAACGGAAGCATTGACGGTTTTATATTATCCATTGCTAAAGAAACTTTACAACAACAAGATTATCATCATTTTACAGAAACCATAAATCAAGGAATGCCAATTGTAATGTTTGATAGAGTAATTAACGATATTAAATGTGATAAAGTTATAGTAGATGATTTAGAAGGTGCAAAAAAAGCAGTGATTAAGCTTATAAATACTGGCTGTAAAAAAGTAGCTATAATAACCACTAAAGATTATGTAAGTGTTGGAAAATTGAGAACACAAGGCTATCTCCAAGCACTAGAAGAACATAAAATTAGTCCTAAAGCAAGCTTAATATTAAAAGTAGATGATGAATTGTTATCCGAAGATCATTTGGATTCTTTAGAAAAAGAAATTGAGAATTTATTTAAAATTAATAAATCCCTTGATGGTGTTTTTGCTGTTAACGAACTCTACGCTATCACTGCGATGAAAGTAGCAAGGAAACTTAATTTAAAAATCCCTAACGACATTCAAATTATAGGTTTTACAGATGGTGTGCTATCTAAACACGCTGTACCTTCATTAACAACTGTTAGCCAACATGGTCAGAAAATTGGCGAAAAAGCAGCAGAGTTGTTAATTAATAATCTCGAGAGAGAGGACGAGGAAGATGTGTTCGAAACAGTAATAATAGAGACAGAACTTGTAGAACGTGCTTCAACAAAATAGAAAATTAACATTGGCTATTTAAAAACTTTTATATCTTTACGGCAATCAAAACTTATATTTTTACTTCTCACCATTAAGTTTTGATAGGTTTTTTCGCTTATCAAATAGTATAATAACTAATACATACTATTATGAAAAAACGCACGCTTGGTTTTTGGGAAATTTGGAACATGAGTTTCGGTTTTTTAGGAATTCAATTTGGATTTGCTTTACAAGGAGGCTTCATGTCTCGAATTTTTCAAACATTAGGAGCTAGTAAAGATGAAATCCCTTTACTTTGGATTGCAGCACCTTTAACTGGTTTACTTGTTCAGCCAATAATTGGCTATATGAGTGATCGTACTTGGAGTGTAAAATGGGGAAGACGACGCCCTTACTTTTTAATTGGTGCTATTTTAAGCTCTTTAGCGTTATTTTTTGTGCCTTATTCTCCAGCACTTTGGGTAGCAGCAGGTTTCTTATGGGTTTTAGACGCCTCAATTAATATTTCTATGGAGCCTTTTAGAGCTTTAGTCGCAGATAAATTACCTAATTCTCAACGCTCTTATGGGTTTGTTGTACAAACACTAATTATTGGTATTGGGACTTGGGTTGCCAGTAATTTACCTTGGATAGTCTCTCAATTTGGAGTTAGTGATTCTGCAGATTCAGGTGTAGTAACAGATACTGTAAAAGTCGCATTTGCTATAGGTGCTTTTGTGTTTTTAGTTAGTATTCTTTATACTGTTTTTACAACTACAGAATATCCTCCTGAAGACATGGAAGAATTTAAACGCGAAAAAGCAAAAAAAAATAACTTTATACCAGATATATTAAACAATATAGGAAATATGCCACTTACAATGAAGAAGTTAGGAGTGATCCAATTCTTTTCGTGGTTTGCATTTTTTACCATGTGGAGTATGGCAAATCCAGCACTTACAGAACATGTATTTAATACTCCAGCTCCTGTAGAAGCCGCTTTCGATATGGCAGATACTGTACAAAAAACTGCTTTTGATACTGCAAATACAGCATTTCAAAAATCTTCAAATTTAGTCGGTTCTGCAATGGGAGTTTATGGGTTGTCTTCTATGGCATTTGCACTTCTTTTAGTGTTATATACTTCTAAAAGACGAATAAACAGGAAGTTAGTACATCTATTCTCTCTTATTTTAGGAGGTTTAGGATTTTTATTAATGAGTTATTCTTCACCAGAACAATTAAAATATTGCTTCATATTAATAGGTTTTGCTTGGGGAAGTATCCTTTCCATGCCATACGCAATGTTATCAAGCTCAGTAGATCCTAAAAAAATGGGAGTAATTATGGGAATTTTCAATATGTTTATTGTTATTCCGCAAATAATTGCAGCACTTGGTGGTATAAACTTTATTTCAGGATTATTAGGTGAAGAAGCCATACATGCCATGACAATTGCTGGAATAAGTTTAATTATAGCTGGACTTTGTAACCTTTTAATTACAAATAAAAACGCAATCACTTATCAAGCAGAAGAAGTATAAAGATGAAAAAAAAAGGATTCATATTCGATTTAGATGGTGTTATTGTTGACACTGCAAAATATCATTTTTTAGCTTGGAAAAACCTTGCTAGAAGTATTGATATTGATTTTACACACGAGCAAAACGAACAACTAAAAGGTATTAGCCGAGTAAAATCATTAGAAAAAATATTAAAATGGGGAAACAAAACCATTTCAGAGGATTTGTTTGCGTCATTAATGGGCAAGAAAAATGAAGAATATTTAAGCTTCATAGCAAAAATGGATGTCAACGAAATCTTGCCAGATGTCCCAAAAATATTAAATTATTTAATTGAACAAAAACAACCAATATCATTAGGATCTGCAAGTAAAAATGCACGACCAATTTTAGAGAAAGTCAGCTTACTTTCAAAATTTGATGCGATTGTAGATGGTAACGATGTTAGCAAAGCAAAACCAGATCCAGAAGTGTTTTTAATTGCTGCACAGCACTTAAAGATGAAACCAGAAAATTGTATTGTGTTTGAAGATTCGGTTGCAGGCGTTAAAGCTGCAAATACAGCAAATATGATTTCTATAGGAATTGGAGAGAAAAACGTATTACATGAAGCCGATTATATTTTTTCAGATTTTACTGAAATTGATAACAGCTTCATAAATGAATTAATAAACAAATAAATTGAATGTCACACTGAGCGCAGTCGAAGTGTATTTCATTATAAAACAAATAATTAAAGAGCAAGAGTCAGTCTAAAAACGAAGCGATCTAGCATCTATGTTCTAATATCTTAATAATACAATGAATCAAGATTATATACAACCAGACAATTGGTCTATAATTGAAGAAGGTTTTGACGCAGATCGCGTAAAATCTTCTGAGAGTTTATTTAGCATCGGAAATGGTGCAATGGGACAACGTGCTAATTTTGAAGAGCATTATTCTGGACCAACCTTTCAAGGAAGCTACATTGCAGGTGTTTATTATCCAGATAAAACTAGAGTAGGTTGGTGGAAAAATGGTTATCCTGAGTATTTTGCTAAAGTATTAAATGCACCAAATTGGATAGGTATTAATGTTGTAATTAATGGCGAACAATTAGATTTAAACACTTGTGTTGAGGTATCTGACTTTAGAAGAGAACTAAACATGAAAGAAGGTTGGTTAGCTAGAACATTTACAGCTACGCTACAAAATAATGTTCAAGTAAAAGTATCAACTAAACGATTTTTAAGTTTAGAATATGATGAGGTTGGAGCTATTAAATTTGATATTACTCCAATTAATAGTGATGCCAAAATCATGTTTCAACCGTATTTAGATAGCGGAATTACTAATGAAGACACCAATTGGGACGATAAATTTTGGGATACATTAAATGTCAGTCACGAAAATCACCAAGCGTTCATCCAGGCAAAAACGATGAAGACAGATTTTTATACCTGTACGTTCATGGAGTCTAAAGTTTTTATCAATGATAAATCAGTATTGATAGAACCTAATATAAATGCAGATGCAAGTTTAGCTTCATTTAGTTATGAGTATCCTGTAAAAAAAGGAGAAACCTACACTATCAATAAATTTGGAGGTTATACAGTCGATAGAAATCATGATAAAAAAGAGCTAGTTTCTGCAGCTAAAAGAACTTTGAAGGCGGTTACAAAAATGGGCTTTAATGCACTTTTAGATAATCAAAAAGAGGCTTGGTCTAAAATTTGGGAAATGTCAGACATTACAATTGATGGTGACGTTAAGGCACAACAAGGGATTCGTTTTAATATTTTTCAATTAAATCAAACCTATTTAGGAAAAGATTCAACCTTAAATATTGGGCCAAAAGGTTTTACAGGCGAAAAATATGGAGGAAGTACTTATTGGGATACCGAAGCCTATTGCATCCCATTTTATATGGCAACCAAAGACCAACAAGTCGCTAGAAACTTACTAAAATACAGATATAATCACTTAGAAAAAGCTATTGAAAATGCCGAAAAATTAGGCTTTTCAAATGGAGCAGCATTATATCCAATGGTAACCATGAATGGTGAAGAATGCCACAACGAATGGGAAATTACTTTTGAAGAAATTCATAGAAATGGAGCTATCGCATTCGCTATTTTTAACTACTATCGTTACACAGGTGATTATACTTATATTCCGGAAATGGGACTAGAAGTCTTAATTGCTATTGCTAGATTCTGGCAGCAACGTGCTACGTTTTCAACAGATAAAAACCAGTACGTTATATTAGGTGTAACAGGACCAAACGAATACGAAAACAATATTAATAATAACTGGTACACTAACTATTTGGCAAAATGGTGTATCGATTATGCGTTAGAGAATATTCAAAAAGTAAAAGAAGGTCATCATGACGACTATTTACGTATTGAAGGTAAAACTAAAATCACAGATAATGAATTAGAAGCTTGGAAAAAAGTAGCAGACAGTATGTACTTTCCGTATTCTGAAAAACACCAAGTGTATTTACAACAAGATGGCTTTTTAGATAAAGAATTAATTACTGTTGCAGATTTACCGAAAGAGGACAGACCAATTAATCAAAAATGGAGTTGGGACCGCATTTTACGTTCGCCTTACATCAAGCAAGCTGATGTATTACAAGGATTTTATTTCTTTGAGGATCAATTTTCAACTGAAGCATTAAAACGCCATTTTGATTTTTATGAACCATTTACAGTGCATGAAAGTTCATTATCACCTTGCGTGCATAGTATTCAGGCAGCTAAGTTAGATCAAATGGATCAAGCTTATACCTTTTATTTACGCACCTCTCGTTTAGATTTAGACGACTATAATAAAGAGGTTGAAGAAGGTTTACACATTACTAGTATGGCTGGAACATGGATGAGTATTGTGGAAGGGTTTGGAGGTATGCGTATTAAAAATGATATGCTAAATTTTGAACCTCGTATCCCTAAACAATGGGAAACCTACTCCTTTAAAGTAAATTTTAGAGATCAAATTTTAAAAGTTAATGTATCACAGTCCGAAACTACTTTTGAACTGGAAGGTAGCACAGATTTAAATATTATGGTAAATAATAACTTAATTTTAGTTTCACCAAATGATTTGGTAAAAGTACCATAGAAATACTCCTGCAAGGTTTTCAAAACCTTGTAGGTATTTACAATATTATATGAAAGCACTAAAACACATAATAATTTTAATAGTTGTTGTTATAAATTTGTCCTGCAATAATAATGAAGAAATAAAGCTTAGTTCAGAAGCTGTAACCATAATTAAAAACGATATCGAAAGAGTAGAACCACCCAATTGGTGGATTGGCTTTAAAAACAATCAGTTTCAATTATTGATTAAGCATCCTAATATTTCTGACGCAGAACCAAGTATCAATTACCAAGGTGTTTCAATTGAAAAAGTACATAAAGCTGATAGTCCCAATTATTTGTTTATAGATTTAGCAACTACCGAAAACACTAAAGCAGGTCAATTTAATATCAACTTCAAATTTAAAGATGGGAAGCAGCTAACCCATACATATGAGTTAAAAGATAGAGAAAGAGACGCAACAGATTTTCAAGGTTTTGATAGCAGTGACGTCATTTATTTGATTACTCCAGATCGTTTTGCAAATGGAGACACATCCAATGATATCGATGAGAATTTAAACGAAAAAACGATTAACAGACAAGATGATTATGGCAGACATGGAGGAGACATCAAGGGAATCATTCAACATTTAGATTACATCCAAGAGATGGGTTTTACCCAAATATGGTCTAGTCCATTATTAATTAACGACATGCCAGAATCGTCCTATCATGGCTATGCCATGACCGATTTTTATCAAGTCGATCCTCGTTTTGGAACTTTAGAAGACTATGTAGAGTTATCTACTAAAGCTAAAGAAAAAGGCATTGGATTAATTATGGACCAGGTGGCTAACCATTGCGGAAGTGAGCATTGGTGGATGCAAGATTTACCATTTAAAGATTGGGTAAACCAACAAGACAATTTTGAAAATAATAAACCATTAAACAATTCCAATCATAGACGTACAAGTAATCAAGATTTGTATGCTGCTAAGCGTGATAAAAAAGAAATGGCAGAAGGTTGGTTTGTTAGTACAATGCCAGATTTAAATCAGCGTAATCCGTTTATGGCTAACTATAGTATCCAAAATAGCATTTGGTGGATTGAAACGCTAAATTTAAGCGGAATAAGACAAGATACTTATCCATATCCTGATAAAACCTTTATGGCTAATTGGGCTGGAGCAATCATGAACGAATATTCTAATTTTAATATCGTTGGCGAAGAATGGAGTTATAACCCATTGCTTATTGCCTATTGGCAAGATGGAAACAAAAACAAAGATGGTTACAAATCCAATTTAAAATCAACCATGGATTTTGCAATGCAAAGACATATCGTTGACGCTTTAAATGAACAAGAAAAATGGGACACTGGGTTAGTTAAAATGTACGAAGGTTTGGCAAACGACTTTGCATATACCTCACCAAAAGACATCATGATTTTTCCAGATAATCATGACATGAGTCGCATTTTTACACAATTAAAAGGCGATATTCCAAATACAAAAATGGCACTAAGTTATTTATTAACGTTACCAAGAACACCACAACTTTATTATGGTACAGAAATCTTAATGAATGACTTTAAAAAACCAGGTGACCATGGATTAATACGTACCGATTTTCCTGGAGGTTGGCAAGGTGATACCATTAATGCATTTACAGGTGAAGGCTTAACAGACGACCAGAAAAACATGCAAAAGTATCTTAAAAAAGTACTGAATTATAGAAAAACAAGCGCTGCCATTCATAATGGTAAAACCATCCATTTTGCACCATTTTTAGGAACGTATTTCTTGTTTAGAAGTATTGAAGGCGAAACCGTTGTACATATTATTAATAAAAATGATGAACCAATTACTATCGATTTAAAACGCTATGAAGAAGTCGGTTTAAACGGAAAAACATTAAAAAACATCATCACAGGAGAAACTTTTGTTTGGCAAGATGACATCCAATTAAAAGAAAGAGGAAGCCTAATTTTAACCACAAAAGCTAATTAGTTTGTCATTCAGAACGAAGTGAAGAATCTTTTAAATTGTAAAATGAAAAACATCATATACATACTATCTTTTTTACTATTCCAAGTAACAGTTGCACAAGTTACCATCATCGTGGAAAAGCTACCTGAAGACACACCAAAAGACGCATCTCTATTTATTTCTGGTGATTTTGAAGGTTGGTCTGGTGGACATAAAGACTACCAATTACAACAAGTAGATGGTCAATATCAAATTACGCTTCCAAAAACAGAACAACGCATTTTATTTAAGTTTACTTTAGGTAGTTGGGATACTTCAGAAAGTACAAATACAGGCGAAGCTATAGATAATCGTATTTACAAGTTTGAAAAACCAAACGACACATTAAAAGTAAATATAGCAGGTTGGAGTCATTTGTTTGAAAATGAAGAAGTCTCTACAGCTTCAAAAAATGTAATCATTCTTTCTGAAGAATTTCATATTCCTCAATTAAACAGAAAACGTCGTGTTTGGATCTATTTACCACCAGATTACAACACCTCAAAGCAGGATTATCCTGTGGTGTACATGCACGATGGACAAAATGTGTTTGATACAAGAACCTCTGGTTATGGCGAGTGGAATGTGGATGAAACCTTAGACAAGCTATTTAAAGACAACCTAAAGCTTATTGTTGTTGGTATAGATAATGGCGAATCTAAACGTTTAGATGAGTATTCACCTTGGACCAATGCTAAATATGGTGGAGGCGAAGGTGAAGCCTATGTCGATTTTATTGTTAATACACTAAAACTATACATCGACACTAATTATAACACCAAAAAAGATAAAAGCAATACAGCTATTTTTGGAAGCTCTATGGGCGGATTAATTTCGCATTATGCCGCTTTAAAATACCCAGAAGTTTTTGGTAAAGTAGGTGTATATTCTCCAGCCTTTTGGTTTGCTCCAGAAGTTAAAGCATTTACTAAACAACATGCTAACCTTCAAAACACCAAAATGTACTTTTTAGCAGGTGGAAAAGAAGGCGAAAATGCAGGATTTAATGAAATTAGTCAGACTGTTATAGACATGAATACCATAACGTCTTTATTAGTAAACAATGGTTTTCCTGAAGAAAACATACAATCTAAAGTTGTTCCAGAGGGAAAACATAACGAGGAATTATGGCGAAATAATTTTGAAGAAGCCATTACGTGGTTGTTTGAAGATGCAATAGAAAAAAGAGAATTTGTTTCTGCTGAATTTAAAAATAATCAATTAAAAATTCAGGTCTCTGATGGAAGTTATTCTATCCATTTTTACAATCCTGAAATTATCGAAACCACATTTTTACCAACAGGTGAAACATTTGATAAAAAATCACATGCTGTAGTTTTAGATAAAGCATTTTCTAATGTAAAATTTAATGAAACAACTTCAGAGATTCGTTTTCAATCTGAAAAATTAACAATAAAAATCACCAAGTCGCCTTTTCATATGTCCTATTGGAGAGATGGTAAACAAATTACTTCAATAAAAAATGGCTATCAAAAAACAGACGATTTTGAAACCATTAGTTTCAACTTAAAACCAGAGGAAATCTTATATGGTGGAGGAGCCAGAGCGTTAGGTATGAACCGACGAGGTAATCGTTTAGAGCTATACAACAAAGCACATTATGGTTACGAAGAGCGAAGCGAGTTAATGAATTACACTATGCCAATAGTGGTGTCCTCTAACAAGTACCTCATTCATTTTGATAATGCACCAATCGGCTTTTTGGATTTAGATTCCAAAGCAGATAACACCATCACGTACGAAACCATTTCTGGTAAAAAAACCTATCAAATAGTGGTTGGTGATTCTTGGTTAGACCTCACAAAAAATCACACAAAATTAACAGGCAGACAACCTATGCCACCACGTTGGGCTTTAGGTAATTTTTCAAGCCGTTTTGGTTACCATTCGCAACAAGAAGTGGAAAGAACTGCTCAAAAATTTAGAGACGAAAACATTCCGTTAGATGCTATAATCATTGATATTTTCTGGTTCGGAAAAACCATTCAAGGCACTATGGGAAATTTAGAATTTTACAGAGATTCGTTCCCTAATCCAAAACAAATGATTAAAGGGTTAAAAGACCAAAATGTGAAAACAGTTTTAGTAACAGAACCTTTTGTGTTAACCACTTCTAAGCGTTGGGACGAAGCTGTTAAAGAAGATGTTTTAGCAAAAGATTCTATAGGGAATCCATATACTTTCGATTTCTATTTTGGTAACACAGGATTGATAGATATTTTCAACCCAAAAGGAAAACAATGGTTTCAGAATATTTATAAAGACTTAGCAGACTTAGGTGTGTCAGGTGTTTGGGGCGATTTAGGAGAGCCAGAAGTGCATCCTAAAGGGCTGCTTCACACTACAGGAACAGCAGACGAAGTCCATAATATTTATGGTCACCATTGGGCAGAATTGGTTCAGGAGATGTATGCTAAAAACTTTCCAAATACACGACCATTTATTTTAATGCGTGCAGGAAGTTCTGGCTCACAACGTTTTGGGATGATTCCTTGGTCTGGAGACGTTAACAGAACTTGGGGCGGATTACAATCTCAACCAGAAATTGCGCTTCAAATGGGACTACAAGGTTTGGCGTATATGCATAGCGATTTAGGTGGATTTGCAGGGAATAATCTAGATGATGAGTTGTATGCTCGTTGGTTACAGTATGGAGTGTTTCAACCTATTTACAGACCACACGCACAAGAAGATGTGCCTGCAGAACCTGTATATAGAAGTGATAAAGCGAAAGCGTTAGCAAAGCAAGCAATCCAGTTGCGCTACCAATTACTACCTTACAACTACAATTTGGTGTTCGAAAATAACCAAACAGGAGCTCCTTTAATGCGACCATTATTTTTTGAAGAGTCAGACAATAAACAATTACAAACGATAGCATCAACTTACCTTTGGGGAAATGACTTTTTAGTGACTCCTGTAGTCAATGCTAACCAAACAGAAGCTGAGGTTTATTTTCCAGAGAACAACAATTGGTTTAATTTTTATACAGATACAAAGGTTGAAGGTGGGCAAAGTCTTTCAGTAAAAACAGAAGAAAATCACATTCCAACTTACGTGCGTGGAGGTGCATTTATTACTACTGCAAAACCGATGCAAAGTACTACAGAATATGATGGAAACACTTTTGATTTACATTACTATTTTGATGAAACTGTTACAGAAAGTGAACGCACACTATACAATGATGATGGTTTATTGAGAAGTGCATATAGAAAAGGACAATATGAAATCTTAGAGTTTGAAGCTGAATCTTGCAAAAAGCGTTTAAATATAGAGTTTGAAGCTGAACTAGGATTTATGTACTCTTTAAACAATACAAAAACAATAGATGTGATAATTCACAATTTTCCAAAGTCACCAAAACGCATAAAATTCAATAGAAAAAAAATAGAATTTAACTATAATGAAGTTGATAAAACACTGACTTTTCAAGTCAAGTGGAAAACTTCAAAAGACGTTGAAGCACAAATAAAATATTAGTGATTTTGTCATTCCCGCAAAAGCAGGAATCCACATTAAATATAGAAATATGAAAAATTTAAAACCAATAATAACACTTTTAATAATCGTACTTTTCTCTTGTAAATCAGACAAAAAGACGAGTCAAGATTTGGCAGAACATCAACAAAAAGAAGAAGCACAAACGCCTTTTGTTTGGGAAGCAGCAAACCTATATTTTCTGTTGACCGATCGTTTTAATAATGGTGATAAAACTAACGATGTTAATTATGGTAGGACTAAAAAAACAGCAGTGTTACGTGGTTTTGAAGGAGGCGATTTAAAAGGTGTGACACAAAAAATTGAAGAGGGTTACTTTACCAATCTAGGTGTTAACGCCATTTGGATGTCACCAATTGTAGAGCAAATAAATGGAGGAACAGATGAAGGAACTGGATTGACTTATGGTTTTCATGGCTATTGGACCAAAGATTGGACTAATATTGATGCTAATTTAGGTACTAAAGACGATTTAAAAAACTTAGTAGAAGCAGCACATCAAAAAGGTATCCGTATTTTGCTGGATGCGGTTATAAATCATACTGGTCCTGTAACAGAACAAGATCCTGTGTGGCCAAGTGATTGGGTAAGAACAGAACCACAATGTACTTACGATAATTACGATAATACAGTCACTTGTACATTGGTAAAAAACTTACCAGATATTAAAACCGAAAGTAATGATGCAGTAGAATTACCACCTCAATTAGTGCAAAAATGGAAAGACGAAGGGCGTTATGAGCAAGAAGTTGCAGAATTAGACGCATTTTTCAAAAAAACAGGCTATCCACGTGCACCTCGTTTTTATATCATGAAGTGGTTAAGTGATTATATTACAGATTTTGGAATTGATGGTTATAGAGTGGATACAGTAAAGCATACTGAGGAATTTGTTTGGCAAGAATTTAGAGAGGTTTGTGATAATGCTTTCGCAGAATTTAAGCAGCAAAACCCAAATAAGATTTTAGATGATAATGGGTTTTATTTAACAGGAGAAGTTTATAATTACGGAATTTCAGCTGGAAAAGCATTCGATTTTGGAGATAAAAAAGTCAATTATTTTGATAAAGCATTTAATAGCTTAATCAATTTTGAAATGAAATGGAATGCACAACAACAATCCTATGAAGAACAGTTTAATCGGTATAATACGATATTAAATAGTGACTTAAAAGGGTATGGCGTTTTAAACTATTTAACATCGCATGACGACGGTCAACCGTTTGATAAAAACAGAGAAAAAACATTTGAAACTGCAACCAGATTGTTACTATCACCTGGAGCATCTCAAATCTATTATGGTGACGAAACTGCAAGAGACTTAACTATTGAAGGTACAGTTGGTGATGCCACCTTACGTAGTTTTATGAATTGGGATGAGCTGTCACAACACCAAGATTTGCTTATCCATTGGCAAAAACTAGGGCAATTTAGGCGTAATCATCCAGCAATTGGAGCAGGACAACATGTAATGATTAGCGAATCACCTTACATATTTAGTAGAGTATATACCAATGGTGATTTTAAAGATCAAGTTATAGTAGCTATAGATTTCCCAAAAGAAACACAAATCATAAATGTGTCCTCAGTTTTTAAAGAAGGACAAAAAGTAAGAGATTTTTATTCAGGAGAACATTTTGAAGTTAAAAATGGAACTATCAATATTATATCAGACCAAAACATCATTTTATTAGAAGAATTAAAATAACAAACACATGAAAAAAGTAATTGTATTAGCCTTATTAATAGTAGCATTTGCTTGTAAAGATGAGCAGAAACATACAGAAACAAAAGCAGTTTCAGAAGAAAAACAAAAGCTTCAACCAATATCAGATTCAGATTTAGAAACTGCTATTATTTATGAAGCTAACATACGTCAATATTCACCTGAAGGGACGTTTGAGCAATTCACTAAAGACATTCCGCAGTTAAAACAATTAGGTGTAAAAGTCATTTGGTTAATGCCAATATTTCCTATTTCTGAAACTAAACGTAAAGCAACAGGTGGTGCAGATAGTAAGTTTGCAACCGATTTTCCAGAAGACGAACAAGCTAAATATTTAGGCAGTTATTATGCAGTGTCCGATTTTACTAAAATTAATCCAGAGTTTGGAACTATAGACGATTTTAGAAGCTTAGTAAAAACAGCTCACGATTATGGAATTTATGTCATTTTAGATTGGGTTCCTAATCACACAGGTTGGGATCATGAGTGGTTAAAAACTAATCCAGAATACTATACACAAAATGATAAAGTTGAAGTCGTGCATCCTGAAGGTACCGATTGGACTGATGTTGCCGATTTAAATTACGACAACCAAGACATGCGTAAAGAAATGATTGAAGATATGAGCTATTGGATTACAAAAGAAGGTGTTGACGGATTTAGATGCGATGTAGCAGGTTCTGTACCAACAGATTTTTGGCAGCAAGCCATCCCTAAATTACGCGCTCAAAAAGATATTTTTATGTTAGCTGAAGCTTGGGAACCAGAATTATTAAAAGATGGATTATTTGATATGGCTTATGGTTGGGATAGACATCATGCGATGAATGCAATAGCAAAAGGCGAAAAAGACGCAACAGCATGGACAGAAATGATGACAACAGATGCAGAGCGTTATGAAGCAGATGATATCCTGATGAATTTTGTAACTAACCACGATGAAAATTCATGGAATGGAACCATCAAAGAACGCATGGGAAACAATGGAGAAGCAATGACAGTATTAAGCTATTTAACACCAGGAATGCCACTAATTTATTCTGGTCAAGAGTATGATTTGGACCACAGATTATTGTTTTTTGAAAAAGATAGCTTTCCGCATACTAAAGGAAAAACATGGAAATTATTGGAGAAGTTAGCAACCCTTAAGCAAACAAATACTGCTCTACACGGAGGAAAAGATGCTGCTAAATTTAACACAATACCTAGTGATAAAGAAGTTATTGCGTTTTCTAGAACCAAAGGCGATAACGAAATTCTTTTTATTGCAAACGTCACTAATAAAGATCTTAAAGCTAAGATTGATTACAAAGGATCTTATATAGATTATTTGACTAATAAATCTATAAATCTTAACGATAATACAATTGATTTAATAGCCAATCAATACCTGGTTTTAGTAAAACAATAACTGTATTTTACTAAAAACTAATACAAAAAATCGGAGTTTACTCCGATTTTTTTTGTTTATATAATATTTGACTGTGGTTTTTATTTTATAAAAATAAAATTTATACCATGTCAACATATTAAATTCTTTACGACTAATCGTTATAATGCGTATTTTTGCGTAACTTAAAGACTATGATTACTAATTTAAACGACAATACCAATCTGCCTTTCTCTATTAAAATAAGTTTTAATAAACTTATTGAACGTTATGAGAAATTAGCAAACAGCAAAGACGAGTTTATTGCTGCGAAGGCACGTCGTGTTTTAAAAATACAAAAACCTTTCCCAGTGTTAAGAGATGGTTTTAGTGAAGTATCGGTTTTAGAGCAACATAAAAAAGAGATTCAAATTTTATTGCAGGATGCTTTTAGCGAAGTTTTAAGTTTAAACGAAATTAAAACCGCTAGTGTACCTTATCATAATTTTGTTTTTAACGCATCAGAACGTTTTAAAACTATTTTAGCAAAAGCAGGTAAAGACTTTACACCTGTAATAAAAAATATGCCAGAAAACGATTGGTATATTTTAGCTTGTACAATTATTATGCGCTACGTTTATGGTTATAATACCAATTTTAAGCGTCCGTTATACTATGAAATTCCTGACGAAAATGGCATTGTTAGAATCTATAAAATCATGTATAATGCAGATTTTATGGAGATTCTACCAACCGATAAAGCGCCTAAATTAACCAAAGAAGATTTAGACGAATTATTGGATAACTTTAATAATATTGAAATGTGGAAAGCTAAATTTCCACCAAATAGTTATATATCAAAAGGATTTGTAATTTCAAATATGTTTGATGTTACAGACGATCAATCCATATCAGATATAAAAACAACGCTTATAGGAAGCGCTAAACGTAAAGACCAAAGCTTTATGTTAGAGTTTCAAAGAGTTTTCCGATCGTTATTAAATTTAAAAGATCTACAAGTAGGTTTTTCTATTTATAATAAAGAAGACGACACTTTAATGAAAGTACACGACTCTAGTATAAATAGTTTTTTACTAAAAACTAAAGAAGAGTTTAGTTGCGAAAATTTGTTTTGTCATTATAGCTATAATAAAATACTAAATGATAAAACCAATCTTGCAATTTCAGATGTCGATAATAGCCTAAAGAAATCAAAAGGCGAAGCTCCACAAGTAAAGGCATTAGCAGAGCAAGGCTTTAAAAGTGCTATTTTTGCACCAATTGCAGAAAATGGTCAATTATTAGCTGTTTTAGAGTTAGTGTCTAAAAAAACTCATGCATTAAATAGTTTAAACGCAAATAAGTTGGCAGATGTTATGCCATTTATAGTATCTGCTGTTAAACGCTCTAAAATTGACGAAGAAAACTTAATCCAAGCCATTATACAACGCGAGTGTACCTCAATTCATCCAAGTGTAAAATGGAAATTTGAGCGTGCTGCAAGACATTTTATGGCGCAAGAGCACGCAGGCAAAGAAAACCCAATGTTTAGCAAAATTGCCTTTAAAAATGTCTATCCATTATTTGGTCAAATAGATGTAAAAGGCTCTTCAGATGCTAGAAACACTGCAACTCAAAAAGATTTATCGCTTCAGTTAAAAATGGTAGAACGCATAGTTAAAAGCGCATTTAAAACTGAAAAGCTTCCGATTTTTGAACAATTTTTATTTCAAATTAAAACTTATAAAAAAGCTTTAAGAGCAAACTTTAAAGTGGATAGTGAACAGCAAATCACACGTTTTTTTAAACAAGAAATCGAACCGCTTTTTAAATTTCAATTACAATCAAAATCTTATATTAAAGACGATATTGAAGATTACTTTTCGAAAGTAGATACAAATTTAGATGTTATTTATTACTACCGAAAAAATTACGACGACACCATAAGCCTCATTAATAAAAACATGTCGTCATTATTAGATAAAAAACAAGTTGAAGCTCAAAAAATGTATCCTCATTTTTTTGAACGTTTTAAAACCGATGGTGTAGAACATAATATGTACATTGGAGAAGCCATTACTAAAGAAAATTCTTTTAACGAAATTTATTTATATAACCTTAGACTATGGCAATTACAAGTTATGTGCGAAATGGAAAATGCATTTTATAATCGCCAACACGAATACCCAATTGCATTAGATGTTGCCTCTATGGTTTTGGTTTTTAACCAACCACTATCCATACGTTTTAGAGTAGATGAAAAGCATTTTGATGTTGATGGAACATATAATGCCAGATACGAAGTGGTTAAAAAACGTGTGGATAAAGCCAATATTAAAGGGACAAACGAGCGTATAACAGACAAAGGAAAGTTAACCATTGTGTATTCTCAAAAGGAAGACGAAGAGGAGTACTTACAATACATTAAATTCTTACAATCTAAACAAAAATTAGGTAACGAAGTAGAAATTTTAGAACTAGAGGATTTGCAAGGTGTCACAGGTTTAAAAGCGTTACGTGTTAATATTTTATACCAAAAAAAGAGCAATAAAAAAGAGTTTTATACCTACAATGATTTGATGAAAACTATCGAGTCTTAATAAGTTAAAATTAGACAAGAAGTTAAATTAATATTAACTGTAAGGAAAGCAATACTATTTCGACTATATTTATGTTGAAAAGCATATTGTATTAATTTAACAAAGAAAGGACTCATTATTATGCTTACTTGGAAAGAAGTGATCAACTTTTCCGTTAACGGAAACCCAACTCCAGAACGTCGTGTTGAAAAAACCGAAAAGGAGTGGAAGGCTCAATTAACTCCAGAGCAATTCAGAATTACCAGATTAAAAGGCACAGAAAGACCACACAGTGGCGAGCTTTGTAGTATTTATGATGAAGGCCAATACAATTGTATATGTTGTAATACGCCATTATTTGATTCTACTATAAAATTTAGTTCAGGATCAGGCTGGCCAAGTTTTACACAACCTATTAAGGAAAATGCTATTAAATACGAAAGAGATACCACTTTTGGGATGGTTCGTGTTGAGGTTATGTGTAATACTTGCGATGCGCACTTAGGTCATGTATTTCCTGATGGACCAGAACCAAGCGGATTACGTTATTGTATAAATTCGGAATCCATGCAGTTAGAAAAAAAGGAAGCTGGTAGTCATTAAAAATTCAATAATAAGTTACGCTACTGTAACTTTAACTTAACGAAAGAAAGGACAAAATAATGTCAAATCAAAAAGAGCAAACACCAGTGTTTAAAGCTCCAGAATTTAATGTACACCAATGGGTAGATAAAAAAGGAAAAGCAACAACTCCAATAAAATTATCAGATTTTAAAGGTAAATTTAAAATTATTTACTGTTTTCAAAGTTGGTGTCCAGGTTGCCACAGCAAAGGTTTGCCAGATTTAAAGAAAATGGTAAATGCTTTAAAAGAAAACAATAACATTGTATTTTTAGCTATACAAACGGTTTTTGAAGGACACCAAGCAAACACCTTTGAAAAAATGGTAGATATACAACAACAATATAAGTTAGAAATCCCATTTGGACATGATGCAGGAGAAGATGGACAATCAGTTTCTAATGTTATGAAAAATTACCAAACAAAAGGAACGCCTTGGTTTTTATTTATAGATAAGCACGATAATATTGTATTTAGTGAGTTCAATCTCAATGCAGATGCTGCAATCCAATTTTTAAAAACGTTATAAAATGGGAGCGATTCCAATTATAAAATTATATGGATCAGAAATATGCCATAAAACACAATATTATAAAGCAGAACTAGAGAATGCTGGGTTAGACTATCAGTTTCTAGATGTTGTTAAAAATGAAGACTATGCAGAAGAATTACGAGGACTTTATGTAAATAGAAAGTTAAATTTTCCAACAATTACAATAGGAAAAAAGAAACTAAGAAATCCTAGAAAAGAAGAATTAGACAAATGGTTAAACAAACTTAAATTAAGTAACATGGATAGTATTCACGATAAAAATAAAAAACAATTCATTTTAAAAACTAATGGAGAAAACGCACTAGTAGAGTATGAAATTCGCGATGATAAAATGTATTTAATTCATTCGGAAGTACCAAAAGAATTACAAGGACAAGGAATTGGTAAAACATTAGTTTTAAAAACGTTTGAGCAACTTACTAAGGAAGGTTACAAAGCTGTTGCAGTATGTAGTTATGTAAAAGCGGTAGCTTCTCGCAGTGAAAAATGGAATTCCATAATAGAGCATTAAATAGAACGGTTAATAAATGAAATTGAATACAAAAAATACATTTACACAACACTTACCAGCAGATCCTGTTTTAGAAAATACGAGAAGACAAGTAAAAAAAGCATGTTTTTCTTATGTAACTCCAAAGCAAACCTCTAATCCATTGGTGATTCACACCTCTCCAGAAATGGCTAGAAGTTTAGGCATTTCTCCAAAAGATTTAAAAACAGAAGTGTTTAAAAATGTGGTAACTGGCAATAAAGTATTACCTGAGACTAAACCTTATGCTATGTGTTATGGAGGCCATCAATTTGGTAATTGGGCAGGACAATTAGGAGATGGTCGCGCAATTAATTTAGCACAAATAGAGCACAATAGTAAACAATGGACACTGCAATTAAAAGGTGCAGGCGAAACACCATATTCGCGTACTGCAGATGGTTTAGCAGTGTTGCGATCATCTATTCGAGAGTATTTGTGTAGTGAGGCAATGTTTCATTTAGGAGTGCCAACAACACGTGCATTATCGCTTAGTTTATCTGGTGATTCTGTGTTGCGAGATGTAATGTATAATGGTAATCCTGAGTTCGAAAAAGGCGCCATTGTAGCAAGAGTTGCTCCAAGTTTTTTGCGTTTTGGTAATTACGAAATTTTAGCAGCAAGACAAGACAAGCAAACCTTAAAAACGTTAGTAGATTACACAATAAAACAGCACTTTAAATATTTAGGAACACCAAGTAAAGCAACTTATTTAAAATTTTTTAAAACAGTGTCTAACCTTAATTTAGAGATGGTAATCCATTGGCAACGCGTTGGTTTTGTACATGGTGTAATGAACACAGATAATATGTCTATTTTGGGTTTAACCATAGATTATGGACCTTATGGCTGGTTAGAAGGTTTTGATTTGGGTTGGACACCAAACACCACAGATAGCCAATTTAAACGCTATAGGTTTGGAAACCAACCAGAAATTGTACTTTGGAATTTATACCAATTAGCAAATGCCTTATATCCATTAATTGAAGATACGGAAGCACTACAAGAGGTTTTAGAATCCTTTAGAACAGATTATCAAACGCAGCATTTAGCCATGATGAAAGCTAAGCTTGGTTTAGAAAATGTAGATGAAAATGATGGTTTACTAATTCAAGATTTAGAAAAAATGCTTCAACTTACAGAGACAGATATGACTCTCTTTTTTAGGTTGTTAAGTAATTTTAAAAGCGAAGCGCCTTTAGAAGGATTAAAAGTTGTGAAAAAAGCATTTTACGTACCTAATGAAGTGTCAGACACAATTGCAAGCCAATGGAAAAACTGGTTTAACAAGTATGCATTACGTTTAAAAAACGAAACGCTTTCAGACAAAGAAAGACAAGAAAAAATGAATGCTGTTAACCCAAAATACGTCTTACGTAATTATATGGCACAATTGGCAATAGACGATGCAGATAAAGGTGATTATAAATTAATAGACGACTTGTTTCAGCTCTTAAAAAAGCCTTATGATGAGCAACCAGAACACGAAAAGTGGTTTGCAAAACGACCAGATTGGGCAAGGCATAAAGTAGGATGTTCCATGCTCTCTTGTAGCTCTTAAAGCTATGATAAACTATATAAATAAAATACCAGAAGGTTACTCTGAAGGGCATTATAACAACAAAAAATATAGCATAACTAAACAGACTTTTAACGCAGGGAAATCATTTAAAATTTACGCAAAGGAGTTACAAGGCAATGATTTTATTAGCCTGAATTATTATATTACATCAAGCAAGGAGTTATTAAAACCTTGTGAAATGCCAAAGCAAAAAGTAATAGATTTTTTAAAACACATTAAATTAAATACAGATGAAAAATTATAAAAAAGCATATATAGCAGGAGGTTGTTTTTGGGGAATGGAAGACCTCTTTAGAACCCAAAAAGGGATAAAAGATACAGAAGTAGGTTATATTGGAGGAGAGAATGAGAATCCAAGTTACAAATACCATCCAGGACATGCAGAAGGTATCGAGCTTACTTACGATGATACAGAAACTTCTTTTAAACACATATTAGATTATTTTTTCAGAATTCATAATCCAACAACAGTAGATAGACAAGGTAACGACATAGGTTCTAGTTACAGATCTGCAATATTTTTTCAAAATGAGGAAGAAAAAAAAGAAGCAGAAGAAATGATTAAAATTGTTAACGACTCAAAAAAATGGGAAGGCACTGTTGCAACAACACTAGAGCCTTATTCTAAATTCTGGCCAGCAGAACCAGACCACCAAGATTATTTAGTAAAAAATCCAAATGGCTATACGTGTCATTTTGAGCGCGATATTGATAGCTTTATAAAGTAAAATTTATGTCCAAAAGTCTAGAAAGCAAGGAAGCCGTTAATATGTAATGAGTAAACAACATGATTGAAATTAATAAACCATTACCAAATTGGGAAATATCTCCAATTTTTGAAGGCAAAGCTCCAAATATTAAAGATTTTATAGGGAAGCCTCTACTCATAATGTTTTTTAACTTAGGTTGTCCTGGTTGTAAAGGTAGAGCCTTGCCTTATGCTAATAGAGTGGTTGTAGAAAATGGAGATAAAGTAAATGTTGTAGGCATTCACACACGTTTTGAAGGTCAAAAATATGCGTCTCATGATTTTGAAAAAGCAAAAGAAGATTTTTATATACGTTTCCCTATTTATAAAGATCAAGAAGCAAATACCTTTAAAAAGTATCTTGCAAGAGGAACACCACATTGGATTTTAGTAAATGCTAATGGCGAATTAGAGTATTCAATCTTTGGATCTGACCCAAACATTGCATTGCTTCGTTTGGACTTTAAAATAAATGAATTGTTAAGTATATAATTGAAAAAACTTACTAAAATAGCGTTTGGAGGAGGTTGCCATTGGTGTACAGAGGCCGTTTTTCAAGCTTTAAAAGGCGTTGAAAATGTGGAGCAAGGCTACGTGGCTTCAGAGGGAGAAAATTCTAGTTTTTCCGAAGCTGTAATCGTTCATTTTAATCCTAATGAAATAAAGCTAAAAACTTTAACCGAAATTCATTTATTAACTCATAAAAGCTCTAGTAATCATTCTATGCGAACAAAATACCGTTCGGCAATTTATGCGTTTTCACAAGCACAATGCGAAGAAGCAAATGCTATTCTTGAAAGTTTTCAAAAGCATTTCGACTATAAAATAGTTACAAAAGTATATCCTTTTGTGAGTTTTAAAGCCTCGAGAGAAGCAATACAGAATTATTACCAGAAAAATCCAAATAAACCATTTTGCGAAACTTTTATTTCGCCTAAATTAAAGCTGCTAATCAACACTTTTTCTGAATTTACAAATCCAGAAAAATTAAAACACGTCATCTAATATGAAAAGTCAAAAATTAAATATTGAAAATTCAAAAGGATTGTCACTACAAGCCTATTTAGAGTTGCCTGCAAACCAAAAACCAAATTATTATGCAATTTTCGCACATTGTTTTACGTGTTCTAGTACGTTAAGTGCAGTAAAAAATATTAGTAGAGCATTAACCAATTATGGATTTGCAGTAGTGCGATTTGATTTTACGGGTTTAGGCAAAAGTGAAGGCGAATTTGCCGAGAGTCATTTTTCTGCTAATGTAGAAGATTTAATCGCTGTAAGCGACTATTTACAAGCAAACTTCGAAGCGCCTTCTCTACTAGTTGGTCACTCCCTTGGTGGAGCTGCTGTAATTTCTGCTGCTGCAAAATTAGATGCTGTAAAAGCAGTGGCAACACTTGGAGCTCCTGCAACAGTAAGTCATGTAAAACATTTGTTTTCGCACAATATAGATGAGATTAGAGAAAAAGGAGAAGTGGTAGTAAATATAGGAGGACGACCATTTAAAATTAATCCAGAATTTGTTGCCGATTTTGATAAAACCGATTTGCCTTCAATTGTAAAAACACTACGCAAACCCTTACTCATTATGCATTCTCCAACAGATACCATTGTAGGTATTAAAAATGCAGAAACTATTTATATAAATGCGCATCATCCAAAAAGCTTTGTGACTTTAGATAATGCAGACCATTTACTATCCAATACTAATGATAGTAACTATGCAGGTAATGTGATTGGGACTTGGGTTCAACGTTATTTTAAGCCTAAAGAGAATAAAATGTTAGAGACCAAAGGAGAGCAAATGGTTGGGCATTTAAATTTAATCGAAGATAATTTTACTACAGTAATACAAACAAAAAACCATACAATGGTTGCAGATGAACCTGCAAGTATTGGAGGTGATGACTTTGGACCTTCACCTTACGAATATCTAAACGCAGGTTTAGTTGCCTGTACTGCAATGACTTTAAAAATGTATGCACAACGAAAAAAATGGGATTTACAAGAGGTGTTTGTATATGTTACTCACTCTAGGAAACATAGTGATGATTTAAAAATAGAAGTAGAAAAGCCTACTTATTTAGATCATATTACTAAAAAATTAAAATTTGTTGGTAATTTAGACAACACACAAAAACAACGTTTAAAAGAAATTGCTTCGCGTTGTCCAGTTCACAAAACTTTAGCTAGAGAAGTTATTTTTGAAACATCAATAGTATAAATTTTAAAAAGAAAGTATGAGCCTAATACAAAATATAAAAACCTATTTTATAAAGAAAAGCAATAATGAGCCAACAGGAAAAGCTCCAGAAGGTGTTTGTCCTAATTGTTGGGGAAAGCAAGAATGGGATGGCGAATATTATAAATTTATAAAAGGTCAAAACCCAAATCCAAGCGAAGAAACATACAACTCTTTTGTAAAAGAGGTGGCACGTAAACTAGACAAAATCACAGTAAGTAAAAATAGTTATACCTGCGAAACGTGTAAAATAAGCTATAAAGACAAAGTATAGTTATTTAAATAAAATTTTAAGAGGATTTTTTATGTGTTGTGAAATCCTCTTATTTATTAAATTTATTATTTAGAATCTTTAAATGTGTATTGGTAAATTTTACCATCTTTTTTATTGTGCTCGTCCGTAATTAAAAGTGTAGAGCTGTTTTTAAATACTACACCTTCTTTTTGCGAATCATGATCAAAATTGTAAGATTCTATAGTGCCACTAAAAATATCTTCATTGTTATAATTACTCAGTTTCCAAACTTTATCATGGTTTAATAACACTATACTTTGGCCTGTTTCATTAATGTCTGCAGCAGTAATTAAATTGTTTTTTCCATCGAGTTTATGGCTAGAAACTAACTCTGCAATTTGATTTTCTGAACTATCATTAATTTTAAAAACTTTTGCCTTCGATTTTGTTTTGCTTATTATAAATAAGCTATTGTTATAATGGTAAAATGCTTCAAAATTTTCAGATTTCATCTTTTTTGGTAATTTAAAATGAAGCCTTTCAGCCGTAGCTTCCTCATTTAAATCATTAGTTATTGCCACTTTATAAATAGTAAAGTTTTTTCTTTTTTTAGAGTTGTTTCCAAAGTCACCAATGTAAATATTTCCATTAGTGTCACTGGCTAAATCTTCCCAATCTTTATTTTTAGAATTTTCAATTTCAATAGCCTTAATAATTTTTCCTTTTTCGTTTAAACCATAAAGTGTATTATCGTTACCGGAATCTTCAATCGTCCAATAAAGATTAGAAGTTGATACTATTTCAATAGCAGAAGATTCAGATAAATCCTTATCTATATCTGCAACAGTTTTTAGGTTTCCAGAATCACTAGCTAATAAAAGAATTAAAGAAAAAAATAAAGGTTTTAATGTAAAAGTCATAAATTGTGGTTTTTACATAAACTAAGAAGAATTTGAGGGAATTTCAAATTTAAAATCATAAATATTATTTAAAATTATAAGCAGTATGCCTTTAAAAATAGGACATAGAGGAGCAAAAGGGTATTTGCCAGAAAACACAATTCCTTCTTTTAAAAAAGCACTAGAATATAATGTAGATGGTATTGAACTCGATGTGCATTTGTGCGCTTCTGGAGAACTTGTAGTGTTTCATGATTTTACAATAGATAGATTAACAAACGGAAGTGGAGAAGTGTCGGAATTTACACTTCAGCAATTAAAAGCATTATATGTTGAAGAGAATTTTAAAATTCCCACTTTAGTGGAAGTTTTAGATGTTATTGACAAAAAGTGCTTGGTAAATATTGAATTAAAAGGCAAAAATACAGCACTTGCATGTTGTAAAATTATTGAAGATTATATAAGTAATGGTTGGAGATATTCCAATTTTATAGTGTCGAGTTTTCAGCACCAGGAATTAGAAAAGGTGTTTAAAGCCAACAAAAACATAGCTTTAGCAGTGCTTACAAAAGCGAATTTAGACGAGGCGATTACTTTTGCTGAAACTATAAAAGCGAAAGCAATACATCCTAATTTCTCACTACTTTCTAAACGAAATGTACAAGCAACACAAGCAAAAGGCTATTTGGTAAATACATGGACAGTAAATACAGAACAAGCCATTGCACGAATGAAAACCTACGAAGTAGATGGAATAATTTCTGATTTCCCAGACAGATTATGAAAGCAAAAGACGTAATAATTATAGGAGGAGGAGCTGCAGGCTATTTTGCTGCAATAAATTTGGCCGAACGCAGACCAGACCTAAACATCACTATTTTAGAGCGCGGAAAAGAAGTGCTAACCAAAGTAAAAGTCTCTGGTGGAGGACGCTGTAATGTGACTCATGCAGAATTTATTCCGCAAGAATTAATAGTAAATTACCCAAGAGGTGAAAAAGAATTATTAGGTCCTTTTCACACCTTTATGACAGGAGATACCATAGAATGGTTTGAAAAAAGAGGTGTGGAATTAAAAATTGAAGACGATGGAAGGATGTTTCCTATATCAAACTCCTCACAAACTATAATTGATTGTTTTAAAACTGAAGCCGATAAACATAATGTTGAGGTGTTATTAAACCACTCGGTAAAAAACATCGCTCAACAAAACAACAGTTGGCTAATTGAAACTAATGATAAGCAATTTGAAGCTAAAACCATAATTGTAGCCACAGGAAGCAATCCAAAAATATGGACTATTTTAAAACAACTAGGTCATACTATTGAAGATCCAGTACCATCGCTTTTCACTTTTGATATTAAGGATGAGCGCATTAAAAATATTCCTGGTGTAGTAGCACAAGACACACATATAAAAGTACTTGGAACGTCTTTAGAAAGCGAAGGTCCAATACTTATAACACACCTTGGTATGAGTGCGCCAGCCATTTTAAAACTCTCTGCCTTTGGCGCAATAGAGTTAGCAAAACGCAAGTATAACTTTAAAATTGAAGTTAACTTTATTAAACAAGAGTTTGAAGACTGTTTAGAGCAATTAAAAGCAATAAAGCAAGAGTTAGCTAAAAAAACAGTTTTAAAGTTTGCACAATTTAATTTAGCCAAACGTTTGTGGCAAAAACTTGTGGAAGCTGCTCAAATACAAGACCAACAAAAATGGGCAGATCTTAATAAAGACCAATTAGAGCAGTTAGCACATCAATTAACTAAAGCTGTATTTCAGGTTACTGGTAAAAGCACTTTTAAAGAAGAATTTGTAACAGCAGGAGGTATAAACCTTAAGGAAATTAACTTTAAAACTTTTGAAAGCAAATGCCATAAAAACCTTTATTTTGCTGGCGAAATATTGAATATAGACGCAATTACAGGAGGCTTTAATTTTCAAAACGCTTGGACTGGAGCTTATATTGTTTCACAGAGTATTTAAGCTTAAAAATTAAGCTTTAATTGTGTTCCAAGACATGGTAATGGCGTGCTCAATTTGATCGTGATTCATTGGTAGCTCTTCCTTATCTTTTAATCGTATCGCTGCAATAACGTTACCATAAATCATTTGCATAGTAAGTCTAACAGGTACATCTCTTAATTTTCCAATTTTAATTCCTTTTAAAAAGAAGTCTCTAATATTTATATAGTAAGGTACTGTTCTAGCAATTGTTTCTTTAGGAATTAATGGTGGCACAGCTATAAATTCTGAAAAATGAAAAGCTAATGGGTTGCTAACAAAATAGTTATAAAGGTTTAGCCACATGCGTTTAAATTGCTCTTCGTATGGCTGGTCCTCATTAATATTAGCCATTAAAACTACACCAAAATCCTTAAAAATCATCATGTAGAGTTCCTCAATAATTTGCTCTTTAGTTTCAAAATAATGATAAATAGTACCAACAGCAACATTAGCTTCTCTGGCAACCTGAGACATTGGAGTAGCGTGGAAACCTTGTTTCACAACCAATTCTAACATGGTAAGTAGGATTCTTTGTTTTTTGTCCATTTGTAGATTGAGTAATCGTTCGGGATGGCCAAAATATAAAAACTTGCCGATTGACAGAATGTTTTTTTGCTATTTTCGACGAAATGCACTCAAAGAAGTAATGTTTTATATAATTAAGTAAGTAAAATCATATCTTTGCTAAAATTTTAAGTATGCTTCAAACAGAATTCCAATCTAAAGAATCTGAAATAAAATTAGTAAAAGGAACCGTTAAGTGGTCTTCTCCAAGTAATATTGCCTTAGTAAAATATTGGGGCAAAAAAGAGCATCAAATACCAGCAAATCCATCTGTAAGTTTTACCTTAAACAATTGCAAAACGATAACTGAATTAACTTATGTTCCCAAAGAAGATAATGAGAATTTTAGTTTTGAGATTTATTTAGATAGCGAACAAAAAGATGATTTTAAATTTAAAATTGAAACTTTTTTTAAACGTATTGAAGCCTATCTCCCTTTTTTAAAACAGTATCACTTTATAATACAAACCACAAATACGTTTCCGCATAGTTCTGGCATAGCCTCTTCAGCGTCTGGAATGAGTGCTTTAGCCTTATGTTTGATGAGTATTGAAAAACAATACAATCCAAATATAACAGAAGCATATTTTAATAAAAAAGCTTCTTTTTTAGCACGTTTAGGTTCTGGTAGTGCCTGCCGAAGCATAGAAGGTGATATTGTAGTTTGGGGAGCTCATAAAAACATTCCAAATAGTTCTAATTTGTTTGGTGTTAAATACCCATTAAAAGTTCACGATAATTTTAAGAATTATCAAGACACTATTTTGTTGGTAGATGAAGGTGAAAAGCAAGTAAGCAGTACTGTTGGTCATAATTTAATGCATAATCATCCTTTTTCTAAAGAGCGATTTTTGCAAGCGCACCAAAATATGGATCGTCTAATTTCAATTTTTGAATCTGGTGATTTAACTGCGTTTATTGAAGTGGTTGAAAGCGAAGCTTTAACGTTACACGCTATGATGATGACGAGCATGCCTTACTTCATTTTAATGAAACCAAACACATTACATATTATAAATGCCATTTGGGAATTTAGAAAAGTAACAGGAAAACATATTAGTTTTACATTGGACGCAGGTGCTAATGTCCATGTTTTATATCCTGAATCCCAAAAAGAAGAGATACTTAATTTTATAAAAACAGAGTTATTACGCTATTGTCAAAACAATCATTTTATAAGCGACCAAATAGGATTTGGAGCTCAACTTTGTTAATGTTTTTAAAAAAAATGTAGTAGCGCTAACAAGATTTAAACTAATTATTATAATAATACGTATATTTGTTAAAGCCAATTGCTTATCTACATGAAAGGACCTCTTTTTTACTCAAAAATATTACTCTTTGGAGAGTACGGAATTATTAAAGATTCTAAAGGACTCTCAATCCCTTATAACTTTTATAAAGGCGCTTTAAAAACAGATAAAAATCCATCGGAAAGTGCAATTAAGTCTAATACAAGCTTAAAACGTTTTGCAGAGTATTTGCAAAATATAGACAATAGTTTAGTCGCTTTTGATGTGCAGTCAATGACTGAAGATTTGTCTAAAGGCATGTATTTTGACTCTTCAATACCGCAAGGTTATGGTGTTGGAAGTTCTGGAGCTTTGGTTGCTGCGATTTACGATAAATATGCACAAGACAAAATTACTGTTTTAGAAAACCTAACAAGAGAAAAGCTTTTAAAGCTGAAAACTATTTTTTCTGAAATGGAATCTTTTTTTCACGGAAAATCCTCTGGCTTAGACCCTTTAAATAGTTATTTGAGTTTACCAATACTTATAAACTCTAAAGAGAATATTGAAGCTACTGGTATCCCAACCCAACAAACCAATGGTAAAGGCGCTGTTTTTTTGTTAGATAGTGGTATTACAGGTGAAACCGCACCAATGGTTAGTATTTTTATGGATAATATGAAGCAAGAAGGCTTCAGGAATATGCTTAAAAATCAATTTATAAAACATACAGATGCTTGTGTGGACGATTTTTTAAAAGGTGATATAAAGTCATTGTTTAAAAACACTAAACAATTATCTAAAGTAGTACTTAATCACTTTAAACCTATGATTCCTTCTCAATTTCATGAGCTTTGGAAAAAAGGGATTGAGACTAATGAGTATTATTTAAAATTATGTGGCTCTGGTGGTGGAGGCTATATTCTTGGTTTTACTGAGGATATTGATGTTGCTAAACAAACCCTTAAAGATCATAAGCTAGAGGTGGTTTATAATTTCTAGTAAACATTCTTAATAAATTTTAATAAGAAATACCAATTAAAATCCTATTTATTAAACTACAGATTCTGTTTTTTTAAATTCTATACGCTTCAGAAGAAAATTTTCAAAGAAATAAACACTATGCTTTCTCGCAACCAAAAACATGTATTGCTAAAGTTTTTCAGCATGTTTTCTGTAGTTAGAGGCTACAATATTTTGGTTATAGTTATTGCGCAATACTTAGCCTCAGTGTATATATTGGCACACCATATTCCTGCACGTAAAGTTGTTTTAGATATTAATTTGCTAATGCTAGTATTAGCTTCTGCAGCTACAATTGCAGGAGGTTACATTATTAATAATTTTTACGATTCGGAAAAAGATTTAATTAATCGCCCAGAAAAAACAATGTTAGATAAATTAGTGAGTCAAAACACTAAATTGTCGTTTTATTTCGTGCTTAATTTTTTTGCTGTGGTATTGGCAAGTTACGTGTCTTTTAGAGCAGTAATTTTCTTTTCTATATATATTTTTGCAATTTGGTTGTATTCGCACAAACTAAAAAAAATGCTGTATTTAGGCAATTTAACGTCTGCATTATTAACAATAACACCATTTTTTGCCATATTTATTTATTATGGAAATTTCGAAAAAGTAATATTTGTTCATGCTATGTTTCTGTTTTTAGTAGTCTCTATGAAAGAGTTAGTAAAAGATTTAGAAAACATAAAAGGAGATTTGGCACTTAACTATAAAACAATTCCTATTGTTTATGGCGAACAAGCTTCAAAAAAAATGCTGACAATTTTAACAATTTTCACTTTTATTCCAACAGCTTTATTATTAGTGTATTTTGAAATAGGATTAATGAATTTATACTTCTATTTATGCATAGTTCTTTTAATTATTTTGTTAGTGTTACTTTGGAAATCCGAAACTAAAACCCATTACCTTATACTTCATGTAATTTTAAAATTTATAATAGTTGCAGGTGTATTTTGTATTGTTTTAATAGATACCGATTTATTATTAAACCGAATTTTATAGTATAACACTTCATGCAGTACTCCTAAAATTAAAGACGAGTTTAAAAGTCGCTAAATCCCAAATTATACTATATCTTTGTACCCGAAAACAAAAGGATTCTAATAGGTTATGAGCAGAAATCAAGATAATAATAGAAAAGGAAAAACCTCAGGACGTGGCACTAATAACACTAAGTCTAAAAGTTTTTCCAGAGGCAATGCGCCAATAAAAAAACAAGTTTCGCAACAAAAAAAATCATCTAATTCAGATGAGATTCGTTTAAATAAATACGTGGCGAATTCAGGAGTATGTTCGCGTCGCGATGCAGATATGCACATCGCAACAGGTTTGGTATCCGTTAACGGAAAAATAATAACAGAAATGGGTTATAAAGTGCAACTCACAGACGAAGTAAGGTTTGATGGAGCACGTGTAAATCCAGAAAAAAAGGCCTACGTTTTACTAAATAAGCCTAAAGGTTTTGCAACCACAACAAGCGAAGGAAAAGGACGTACAGTAATGGATTTGGTGGCAAACGCTACATCTTCTAGGATTAAACCAATAGGTCGTTTAGGTAGAAATAGTAAAGGACTTTTGTTTTTTACAAATGATGATGCTATAGCTAAAAAATTTACCAATTCTAAGAATGGAGTAGCAAGACTGTTTCATATAGAATTAAACAAAAATTTAAAGGTTGAAGACCTTAAAAAAATTAGAGAAGGCTTTAAAGTAGATGGAAAACTTATTACTGTTGAAGAAATTAGCTTTATCGATGGTGCTTCTAAAAAAGAAATAGGATTAAAAATTAAAAATACAGGTAATATAATATTGCGTACAATTTTTGATTATTTAAAATATGAAATTGAAAGTGTAGATTGTGTTGCAATAGGACACTTAACTAAAAAGGACATTCCACGTGGTCATTGGAAACATTTAACAGAGCAAGAGCTAAACACGTTAAAAATGATGTAAATTTTGACTCAAGATATATAAGCTAAAAAAGCTTAAGTGGGATTCACTTAAGCTTTTTTTGGTTTAAAGAGGTAGGCTTTCTATTCGTCATCATTAGAGAATAGGTCTTTTCTTGCTTTTTTTAAGTCTGAGTGAGATTCTAATTCCTTTAAATAAAACACCTCCATTTTCGATAATATTGCAGGCATTGTTGTTGGAAGATCTAAACCAAACAACGCGTTTAGAATTTGATCAATAATTAGTATAATATCAATCAACCATTTTGGAGCATTAAAAAGGTCTAATAAAAATAAAATAAGTTTTTTAATTTCTTTTATTATACTGTTTAGACCTAGTTTAGATGAAATAGACTTTAAGTTTTTAGATATAGATTTAGCACTCTTTACTAGTTCTAAGCCAGAGGCAGTTCTCAACAAATCGGTTGCATCTTTCTTTTCTTGTGCAGAGCCATTATTAAAGCTATTCATTATAAGTTCAGAGACTTCTTTAAATTGATTAACAAGTATAGGAGCATAAATTGTAACTACATTTTTCATGTCTTGATCATCAAAACTTTTTAATAAACCAGCTTCAATTGCTTGTGGAATGCTAATTAACTCATTAGCAAATATTTCTACTTGAGATAAATTTTCTTTTGTTGCCATAATATCTATTTTAATCTACCTACTCTATTACTAAAGGCTTTTCGGTTTACGCCTTATTTAAATTAATTACATCTCGAAATGTTGAGTACAAAGTTGCGAGCAAATAGAAATTGTAGCAAGAGTTTAAAAACGGAGTTTAATAAATGTTTACCTTAATGGTTTAAAGCGTATTAACTTTAATAAAAGGGGTTTTTAACCCTAAATAAAGCCTAATCTTATTATTACATTTGTGTATAATCAGTAAATAGCCAATTATGAAAAATTTAAAAAGTATCGTGTTTTTATTATTTGTATCCTTATGTGTCGCGACTAGTTGTGATTATAAAGAAGTAATTAGCACAAGCGAATATGAAAGAAAAGGTCGTCTATTAACCTTAGAAGAAGCTGTCAATATGCGAGAAAATTATCAGGTTTCAATAATGCCAGCAATCGAAGAGGCTCAAAATAACAGACTACAAACAGAAAATTATAGTGGTACACAATACATCTGGATAGATATAGAGCATTTAAAAGAGTATGTAGCCTTCTTAGAAGCTGTAGAAAAAAAGAATGCAGACCAACCTAAAATTTCAGGTGTAGCCATATATTTAGGTGCTTACGGCAAAGACTATTCTGCTCAAAAAAGTGATAAAGAAAGTAATAAAAAACAGGTTGTAAATAGAACAGGAGATTATAGAGGAAGAGAAACTGTTTTATTAAACCCAACATTTGTTGAGCATGGCAATAAAACCGATAATATTTTAAATCATAAACCTTTTAAAATTTCACCAATAAACCCAAAAGAAGATAAATACAAAGGCACTTATAAAGTGTTTACAGCATTGGAGTACAACCCGAATAAATCACAAAATGCAAGTAGAATGATAATGATGAGTAAAAAAGAGAATGATACAGACACAAGTTTAGCAGATAATGAGCTTGGTACAGTGCCTCCAATGTAAATTAACTTTAAAATGAAGTTCACCTACTTTGCCATTTTATTAGAGATAATAACTGCTATAGTCGCATTTTCGCAATTGTATAAGTTTAAAAATTCCTACCTCAAATATGCTGTGTTTTTAATTTGTTACATGGCTTTAAATGACTCTATTTTAACACTCTACAATATTTTTTTTAAAGTTTCTTACAATTTTATATTCTACAATATTTATTTTGTAGTTAATTTTATAACACTGTTCTACTTATTTAAAAAATCACTTAAAAACAGTTTAATAGTAAAAGGAATTAACGTTGTGATTTTAATTTATTGTTTGTTAATTCCAGTAGATGTATTTGTTCTTAAAATTAATTATCTTAATCAAACACAAGTTGTACCTTATGTGTTTGGTGGAGTTGTAATAATATTTCTAATTTTAAATTTCTTTTTAGAGACAATAAGTTCTGACGAAATTATAAAAATTGACAAAAAAATCATGTTTTGGATTAGCATAGCTTTTTTCTTTTATTACTTAGCATTTGTCCCTTTTAAACTAAGTCAAAATTTTTATGTAAACTCCAGGCCACACATTTATTTGTTTCAAATAAGAATTATAGCAACAGTTTTAATGAATTTAACACTAATATTTGGGTTTTTATGGAGCAAGAAGGAGTAGAGCTAATTTTGTTTATTCTTATAATCGCTATTCTAGGAGGATTCTTCGTGCTTTTATTTTTAATGTTTTTAAAACGAAAAAATAAGCTCATAAAAAGCAAGCAAGAGACAGAAAATTATTTGAAACAAGAAATTGTTAATACGCAAATCGAAATCCGAGAAGAAACATTACGAAACATAAGTTGGGAATTACACGATAATATTGGACAATTAATGACACTTGCAAAAATCCAAGTTCAAAACGCTAAAAATGATCCTAAAAAAATAGAAGAAGTTGCAGAAATTATAGGAAAAAGCTTATCGGAACTCAGAGCACTCTCTAAAGCCATTAATCCCGAAACAATAAAAAACCTAAATTTTGTTGAAGCTATACAAGCAGAAATCGATAGGTTTAATAGGCTTAAGTTTTTAGAAGCAACATTTATAATAAAAGGCGAGATAATAAATATAGACTCTAAAGAAGCAGTTATACTATTTAGAATCCTTCAAGAGTTTTTCTCAAACACAATTAAACATTCGCAATCAAGTACATTGCATGTAGAAATAAACTATAAAAAAACAGAATTTAATTTTATAGCTAAAGATAATGGAATAGGTTTTAATACGTTAGATACAAGCGAAGGCATTGGACTAAAAAACATGAAAAATAGAGCAAAACTAGTACGCGCCGACTTAACCATAAATTCAATTATAGGTGAAGGAACCACACTAATCATAAATTATAAATATTAGAAAGTTACTGGTATGAAAAAACACTCTGTAGTAGTCGTAGACGATCATATTTTACTCTCCCAAGCCATAAGCGAGCTCGTAAATAATTTCGATGCTTTCGAAACAAAATACACCTGTAAAAACGGGAAAGAATTACTAACTAAGCTAAAAGACCCAAAGAATATAACAGACATAATATTAATGGATGTTAATATGCCAATCTTAAACGGAATTGAAACAACCAAACAGGTTTCCGAAAATTATAAAAACATCAAAATATTAGCATTGTCTATCGAAGAAGATGAAAAAACCATAATAAATATGCTTAAATCTGGTGCTAAAGGCTATTTGATGAAGGATACAAAAAAAGAAATTTTAGAAGAAGCCTTACATCAAGTTATAGAAAAGGGCTATTACCACACCAATACAATTACACAATTATTAGTTGGAAACTTAAATAAAAAAGAAAGCGAAAATATTTTAAAAGTAAGAGAAATAGAATTTATTAAATTAGCCTGCAGCGAAAAAACATATAAAGAAATTGCCGAAATCATGTTTCTTAGTCCTAAAACTATTGAAGGTTACAGAGATTCACTATACAGTAAATTAAACATTAAAAACAGAATAGGCTTGGTTTTATACGCCATTAGGAGCAATCTGTTTAAACCATAATTATACTTAAAACGTTAATTTTTTTTTAGTTGTCAAAACCTAAATAAAGATGTATTTTTGCAAGCCGAAAAAAAGGCAAATAATTAGTGCTCTATTTTAAAGAGTATAAAATAAAAATATAATGACAGCAAAAGGAAACACAACATTTGATGTATTAATAGAAATACCAAAAGGAAGTAGAAACAAGTACGAATACGATTTCGATTTAAAGAAAATACGTTTCGATCGTATGTTATTTTCATCTATGATGTATCCAGGAGATTATGGGTTTATTCCAGAAACTTTAGCCTTAGATGGAGACCCTTTAGATGTTTTAGTTATGGGAACAGAACCAACGTTTCCAATGTGTGTGATGGAAGTAAAGCCCATTGGAGTATTCCACATGGCAGACGAAAAAGGGCCAGACGAAAAAATAATTTGTGTACCTGTTACAGATCCTATTTGGAATATTTATAACGATATCCAAGATTTAAATCCTCACAGAATAAAGGAAATCACACATTTCTTTCAAGTATATAAAGATTTAGAGAAGAAAAAAGTAGATGTTGGTGGTTGGGGAAATGCTCAAGAAGCTTACGATATTCTAAACAAATGTGTAGAACGTTACGAAAAAAGTGACCATAAAGTAAAAGGTGATTTCACCATTTAGCCACATTTAAAAATACTTATTTATTGAAGCTCTTGTAGATACCTCTACAAGAGCTTTCTTATTTTGGCGGATTTTGTTACTTTAGCGTTCGTTAAAAACTAATCAAACACTATAATATGGAATCAATGATGATTTATATGCCAATAGTATTGGCAATTTTAGGATTAATTTACATGGTAGTAAAGCAATCTTGGGTAATGAAACAAGACGCTGGAGATGGCAAGATGAAAGAAATTTCAGATCACATCTACGAAGGCGCATTGGCGTTCTTAAATGCAGAATACCGTTTACTAGCAATATTTGTAGTAATCGTAAGTATATTATTAGCAATTGTATCATTTGTTGTGCCTACAACACACTGGTTAATTGTTGTTGCCTTTATTTTTGGAGCAGTATTTTCTGCGTACGCAGGAAATATTGGAATGAAAATAGCAACCAAAACAAACGTACGTACAACACAAGCTGCTCGTACAAGTTTACCAAACGCACTTAAAATTTCTTTTGGTGGAGGAACAGTAATGGGACTTGGTGTTGCTGGTTTAGCAGTATTAGGTTTAACTGCTTTCTTTATCTTTTTCTTCTGGTTTTTTATGGGAAGCGAGTGGACTAACACAATGGATATGACTATTGTTTTAGAAACACTTGCTGGTTTTTCACTAGGAGCAGAATCTATTGCATTATTTGCAAGAGTTGGTGGTGGAATCTATACTAAGGCTGCAGATGTTGGAGCCGATTTAGTAGGTAAAGTAGAAGCTGGTATTCCAGAAGATGACCCTCGTAATCCTGCTACAATTGCAGATAATGTTGGTGATAATGTAGGTGATGTTGCTGGTATGGGAGCCGATTTATTTGGTTCGTATGTAGCAACTGTATTAGCTGCTATGGTTCTTGGTAACTATGTGATTAAAGATATGGGAGGTTCAATCTCTGATGCTTTTGGAGGTATTGGACCAATCTTATTACCAATGGCAATTGCTGGTGCAGGAATAATTATTTCTATTATTGGTACAATGCTGGTAAAAATAAAAAATAACGACGCTAAAGAAGCGCAAGTTATGGGTGCTTTAAATATTGGTAACTGGACATCAATTGCTCTTGTTGCAGCGTCTTGTTTTGGGTTATGTATGTATATGCTTCCTGAGACTATGAAAATGAATTTCTTTGGAGAAGGACTTCAAGAAATCTCATCAATGCGTGTATTCTATGCCACTTTAGTTGGTTTATTTGTTGGAGCAGTTATTTCTTCAGTAACAGAATATTATACAGGTTTAGGTAAAAAACCAATTTTAAATATTGTGCAACAATCAAGTACAGGTGCAGGAACAAACATTATTGCTGGTTTAGCAACAGGTATGATTTCTACATTCCCTTCAGTATTATTATTTGCTGGAGCAATTTGGGCCTCTTATGCATTTGCAGGATTTTACGGAGTTGCACTTGCAGCTTCTGCAATGATGGCAACTACAGCTATGCAATTAGCAATTGATGCTTTTGGACCAATATCTGATAATGCTGGTGGAATTGCCGAAATGAGTGAGCAAGAACCTATTGTTAGAGAACGTACAGATATCTTAGACTCTGTTGGTAATACAACAGCAGCAACAGGAAAAGGATTTGCTATTGCCTCAGCTGCGTTAACATCGTTAGCATTATTTGCGGCTTACGTAACCTTTACAGGAATCGACGGAATTAACATCTTTAAAGCACCAGTTTTAGCCATGTTATTTGTTGGTGGAATGGTACCAGTAGTATTCTCTGCTTTAGCAATGAATGCTGTAGGTAAAGCTGCCATGGAAATGGTAGAAGAAGTACGTCGCCAATTTAGAGACATTCCAGGAATTATGGAAGGTACTGGGAAACCAGAATACGATAAATGTGTGGCGATTTCAACAAAGGCTTCTTTAAAAGAAATGATGTTACCAGGTTTACTAACTATTGGGTTTCCTTTAGTTATTGCATTTGTCCCAATGCTTTTTGGAATGAATAACTTAGCTATCGCAGAAATGTTAGGTGGTTATATGGCTGGTGTTACAGTATCTGGTGTGCTTTGGGCAATCTTTCAAAATAATGCTGGAGGTGCTTGGGATAACGCTAAAAAATCGTTTGAAGCTGGTGTAGAAATTAATGGAGAAATGACGTATAAAGGTTCTGATGCGCACAAAGCAGCAGTAACTGGAGATACAGTTGGTGATCCTTTTAAAGATACGTCTGGACCATCAATGAACATATTAATTAAACTAACCTGTTTAATTGGCTTGGTAATTGCTCCAATTTTAGGAGGTCACGCTACAGATGGAACTGCAATGAACAGCAATCAATTTAACGAAGTTAATATAGAAACGGAATTAAGAGCAGATGCAAATAATGTAGCTGAAGCTGTAGTATATTATAGTGCTGTTGTAAATGGAGAAAAAGTTTCTGAGAAAAAAGTGTTTACAGGGACTAAAGACGAAGTAAAAAACGCTATTAACGCTTTCGAAAAATCATTAGAAACCACAAATAAAACTATAGAGGAGGTTAGAATTATAAAATAATTTAACCAACAACAAATTTTAGGCCACACCATAAAACGTGTGGCTTTTTTTATTAAATTATAAATTGAAATTTTAATCGCTTAGCTAACATATATGAGCTTATTTAAAAAAGATCCTTTTCAAATTATAGCCTTCCAAAGTTATGGTACAGCAACGCATTTCTTTGCAAGAGGAAGAGCTCTGGAGGATGAATCTATAAATTTAGAGAAGCAAAATATATTTAGCTTAATTAGAAATACTTGGAAACGTTTTGAAACTGATGAGGTTAAAAACACAGCAATTAACTTAAGACTGCCAAACGATACTGTAATTAAGGCAAAAACAGATAATAACGGATATTTTAGAGTAGAAGAAACTTTAGATAATTTGCAATCAATGACTAATGAAGAGGGTTGGCTTCCTTTTGTGTTGTCTTACCACAATCCTAAAATTAAACGCACTATTACAAACCAAAATCGTTTTCCTGGAGAGTTATTAATCCCTTCTTTAAAGGCAGAGTTTGGTGTTGCTAGTGATATTGATGATACTATTTTGCATACAGGTGTGGTGTCTAGATTAAAATGGCGTTTACTGTATAACACCATTTTTAAAAATGCTAAAAGCAGATTGCCTTTAGAAGGTGCAGCAGAATTTTACCACAAACTACACAGAGGTAAAAGTGGTAAAAACTCAAATCCCATTTTTTATGTTAGCCATAGTCCTTGGAATTTATACCGTTATTTGGAGTTGTTTTTAAAACAAAACAACTTCCCAAAAGGTCCTATTTTACTTAGGAGTTTTAGTAATTTGCTAAAAAAGAAACCTTTAGACGAAAAACCACAGAAACAAAAGGAAATTATTAATTTGCTAAAAACGTATCCAAAACTTCCATTTATATTAATTGGAGATAGTGGAGAACACGATCCAGATATTTATATAGAAATTGCCGAAGCCTATCCAAATAGAATTAAAGCTATTTATTTAAGAAGCGTAAAACATAAAAAAAAGATGCTACGTGTTAAAGGGATTGTAGAGAGTTATAAATCAACTCCTATTTTATTAGTCGAAAACAGTAAACAAGCCATTGAGCATGCTCGCGACAATGGATTTATTCTTTAAGAAACGGGATGTTTTAAACATAAAATTTGAAGTTTAAAAACAGGCCAAATTTGAGGTCTAGTTTGCGTTAGCGATAGAAACGGCATCCTTTTTTGTGTGCGCTTATGCACAAAAAAGATATAGTGGATAGCGCGACCTTTAGGTAACGCCAAAAAAATAGATTAAAATAAACCGTTAATCTGAGCGTCGATTTTATTAATAATGCCTCCTAAATCCTCAGGATTAGCAACAAAATCTAAATTATCGACGTCTATAATTAACAAATTTCCTTTGTCGTAACCAGTAATCCAAGCTTCGTAACGTTCGTTAAGTCTGCTTAAATAATCAATGCTTATTGAGTTTTCATAATCACGTCCACGTTTGTGTATTTGTGACACTAAATTGGAGATGGAACTGCGTAAATAGATTAATAAATCTGGTCCTTGCACAAAACTTTCCATTAAATCAAAAAGCGATTTATAGTTTTCAAAATCGCGATTAGTCATTAAACCCATAGCGTGCAAGTTTGGTGCAAAAATATGAGCATCTTCATAGATAGTTCGGTCTTGGATAATATCTTTACCGCTTTCTCTAATTTGAGAGACTTGGCGAAAACGACTATTTAAAAAATACACCTGAAGATTAAAACTCCAGCGTTCCATTTGGTTGTAAAAATCATCTAAATAAGGATTGTCCACAACGTCTTCTAATTGTGCTTCCCATTTATAGTGTTTGGCTAGTAATTTTGTGAGCGTAGTTTTTCCTGCGCCTATGTTTCCTGCAATCGCAACGTGCATAATTTATTCCTTTTTTAGTCGGTTTTGATAAAGCGTTCCATCGTTGTAAATATACAGTGTTTCGTTGGTTACAAAAAACTGATTTATTAACAATTTTGAAGTTTTTATTGCTTTTAGTTCTGAGGTGTTTTCGTCTAAAAAAAACAATGTCGTTCCTTTTTTTAAATATATAGTCTCGTCATGCTCTATAATTGAAGTGTAACCATCATTTGGTAGCTTTTCTACCAAGCTACCAAAATAATTATATTTATATAAATACTTATTTGTAAGTAGCCAACACGCGTTGTAATTGCTTGTTATGTCTATAATGTTCCCATTTATAGGTAGTGTTTGTACGCGTGTTTTATTGGTTTTATAATCGTAAAGTTCTAGCTGTTGGTTGTCTTGATTATAAATCCATATAGTATTGTCAAACCCAGTTGTAATATGCGACACATTTTTAAAAGGCTGCTGTGCATTAAAATCGACTTTGTAAATTTCGGCTAAACGATTATCTAAAATTACAACTGTATTAAAATCGGAATAAAATAAATTAATTTTTAAGGGATTAAAGGCATTGGCTGAAGTTAATTCGCCTAATTGTAAATTATTGTATTGTGTGAGTTTTTCCTTTTCTTTTTTATAAAACACATTGTTTTTTGTGTAGTAAAAACTATTAAGATCATTTACAGCAATTAAACTATCTAAAGTAATTTGTAGTTGAGTGTTAACTAAAGGTTGGTTTTTGTCTTGGCTTAAAGCCGAAAAGCTAACGCATAAAAATAACAGAAAAAAGTGTTTCATAGTAAATTGAAAAATACAAAAATCGAACCATAAACAAGGGTTTAAAAATGAACAAAATTAATTTAAGATAATTTTAACGTAATTAAGACTAACGTTTATGCTTTAAAATAGTCTTACTCCTAGTTAGAAGTACTATTTTTAGAATAATAAATTTAATTTTTATAATCAAATGAAAACAATTTCAAAACATTTATTAGCAATATGCTTAACACTTTTTGCTACTGTAGCAACATTTGCTCAACAAGATTTTCAAGGAGAAGCAACTTACATGTCTAAAACAACTGTTGACATGGATGGTTGGGGAGGAAAAGAAATGAGTCCTGAGCGTAAGAAAATGATTATGGAAAGAATGAAAAGCATGTTTGAAAAAACATTTATTCTAACATTTAATAAATCTGAATCCATGTATGTAGAGGATGAGCAATTAGATACTCCAGGTGGAGGTCGTGGCATGATGATGCGAATGGGAATGGGAAGTGGTACGCAATATAAAAACATGAAAGAAGGTGTGCTTATAGAAGATAAAGAGTTTTTTGGTAAACAATTTTTAATTACCGATAAGTTAGAAAAGCTAGAGTGGAAAATGACAGGGGAAACCAAGCAAATTGGTAAGTATATGTGCATGAAAGCTGTAGCAATGAAACCTGTAGATCAAACAGATTGGACTAAAATGCGAAGAAAAAAGAAAGACGATAAGGATAAAGAAGAAACTAATGAAGGTGAAAAAGTAAAAGATTCATCAGATGTGGCATCAACGGAAAAAGAGTCCACAACAATTACAATGGACGACGTCGAAATTCCAAAAGAAGAAGAAGTTGTCGCTTGGTACACAATGCAAATTCCAGTTAATAATGGTCCTGGAGATTTTTGGGGATTACCTGGTTTAATTTTAGAAATCAATTCTGGGAGAACTACTATTTTATGTTCTAAAATAGTTATGAATCCTGCTGAAAAGAAAGAAATTAAAAAACCAACTAAAGGTCAAGAAGTAACAAGAGCAGAATACACTGAAATTGTTACTAATAAAATGAAAGAAATGAGAGAAATGTATGGAGGTAGAGGTCGTGGAGGACGCGGTAGATAATTGATAGTACATTTTAAATAAGAAATAACCAACCAATTTTATGAAACATATTTTTACAATGTTACTTTTAATAGTAACAAGCACAGCTATTGCTCAAGTTAAATTTGAAGGTATTGTAAAAGATGCAGAAGGTTTACCATTAGAATTAGCAAATGTAGTTGCCATAAATCAAGAAACAAAGGTCATGGATGCCTATGGGATTACAGACGATAAAGGCCGTTTTAAACTGTCTTTAGAAAAAAATTCAACCTATAATTTACAAGTGAGTTATATAGGTTTAAAAACTTCGGAAAGTACTATCCAAACCAAAGAGGAAAGTATTAATAGAGATTTTAATTTAGAGGTCGATAATTCTTTGGAAGAAGTTGAACTGGTTTATGAAATGCCTGTAACTATTAGTGGTGATACAATAACCTACAATGCAGATTCTTTTAAAAATGGTACAGAACGTAAATTAGGCGATGTATTAAAAAAGCTTCCAGGAGTAGAGGTTAACGATGAAGGCCAAATTGAAGTAGAAGGTAAAGCTGTTGGCAAGGTTATGGTTGATGGAAAAGATTTTTTCGATGGAGACAGTAAATTAGCTACAAAAAATATTCCAGCAAACGCTATTGACAAAGTTCAAGTGTTGAAAAATTATTCTAACAACAGTCAGTTAAGTGGTGTTACTAACAATCAAGATAATGTTGCTATTAATATAAAACTTAAAGAAGGAAAGAAAAATTTCTGGTTTGGAACTATTACTGCAGGAGTTGGAGATTCACCAGATGGCGAGTTGTATTTAGCACAGCCAAAATTATTTTATTATAGTCCTAAAAAGAGTATTAATTTTATTGGTGATATTAACAATATTGGTGAATTAGCTTTGTCTAGACGAGATATTTTTAATTTTGGAGGTGGTTTTCAAATGCCTAGTCAGCAGAGTGGTACAAATATTAATTTAGGAAGTAACGACTTAGGTTTTAGACAGCTTCAAAATAATCAAGCCAATTCTTTAAACACAAAATTTGGTGCAGCCAATTTTAGCTATTCACCAAAAAGCACACTTGATCTTAGTGGATTTGCCATTTTTGCAAGTAGTAGAATTGAATTACAAGAAAATAGTTCAGTATTATACACTAATAGAGACCTAGGGATTCCTGATGAATTTACCCAGAGCAACACCAAACAAAAAAGTGATTTGGGCTTGTTGAAATTTAGCACAAAATACAAGCCTAATGCAAATAATCAATTAGATTATGATATTATTGGTCGTCTCTCTAAAGACGAACAAATAAATGGTACGTTTTCTAATGTTGTTGGAGGTATTAATCAACTCGAAGATGCAAATCCTTATAGAATAAACCAAAACTTAAACTATTATTACACATTAGACGAAACTAATATTTTTGCTTTATCTGTTCAGCATTTATTACAAAAAGAAGACCCTTTTTATAACGCGCTTTTAGAAAACGATCCTACAAATAATGATAATGGATTTAATAATCCTGACCCACTTGATGATGAAGATCCTTACGATGGAACAGCAGAAGATATTGGTTTAGATAGGTCTCAATTTAATTACAACATAAATCAAGAGAAATTAGTAAAAACTAATCAGTTAGATGCAAAACTTGATTATTGGAATATTTTAAATAAAAAGAGTGATATTAATTTTACTATAGGTACTATTTATAGTAATCAACAATTCGATTCTAACATTTTTCAAACCTTGGATAATGGTAGCGATTTAGATACAAATTCTAATATTGCTGGAGTTTCTAATGTTAATGATATAAAATACACGTTTAGCGATGTGTATTTAGGGATGCATTATCGTTATAAAACAGGTAAATTTACAATTAGTCCTGGTGTTTCTGCACATGCTTATGGTGTTAAAAACAGTCAATTTAATACGGAGACTACCAATAATTTTTTCAGACTATTACCAGATTTAAATGTAAGAGTGCAATTAAAATCTTCAGAGAATTTAAATTTATCTTACAAAATGCAAACACAGTTTACAGATGTAAACCAGTTTGCTAGAGGTTTAGTATTAAATAATTATAATTCAACATTTATTGGAAATCCAAATCTAGAAAATTCATTGTCTCACAATATAAATTTGAGTTATTTTAGTTTTAATATGTTTAATTATACTAATGTATTTGCGAATATAAGTTACAGTAAAAATATTGATAATATAAGAACGCAATCCATCTTTCAGCCAGGTTCTGTAATTAGAAGTAGCACGCCATTTAATTCTGGTTTAGAAGATGAATCTGTTAATGTTTTAGGTCGTTTTCAAAGACGTTTTGGTAAGTTGCAAGCAAGTATAAGGGGTAATTTTAGTTATCAAAAATATAATCAGTTTATTAATAATCAATTATCTGTAAATCAAAATTATACGCAAACTTACACACCTAGCTTACGTTCTAATTTTAGAGAAGCTCCAAACTTTGAAATCAGCTATAGATATAGTGTGAGTGACAATAACCAAGGAGATAGATCCACTAAAATTTTAACTAATAGTCCTTCTGTAGAGTTTGATGCTTTAATCTTTAAAACGTTTACTTTTAGAACAGATTATGGTTACACAAGGCAAACTGTAGGAGATAATACTAATAGTTTTGGGTTATTAAATGCTAATTTAATGTATAGAAAAGAAAATGATAGTAAGTGGGAATACGAAATAAAAGCAACTAACATATTAGATGTAGATTCTAATTTAACTAACAATGTTGGTGGTTTCTCTGTAAGTACAAGCGAGTATTTTATACAACCAAGGTTTTTAACTTTTAGAGTTATTTATAATTTATAAAAACAAAAGGTTTGTAATAAGTAATATTTTGAACCTGTTTAAGAATCTTACAATTATAACTAAGCGAAAAAAGAGTCTCAAAATGAGACTCTTTTTTGTTTAAATACTTTTCCAATTGTCGAATAATCCAACAACCTAACACTCTAAATTTGCGTAGCCATATTTTCGTTTAAAGAATGGATATACTCTAACACATCATCCTTGCCAATATCTTTGGAGCTCGATGTTATAAAATGGTTTGGCATTTCTTCCCAAGCTTCCAACATAATAGACTTGTAATCCTCAATATGTTTGTCTATGGCATATGGTTTTAATTTGTCTGCTTTAGTAAATATTATAGAAAACGGAATCCCATTTTCGCCAAGCCATTGCATAAATTCTAAATCTATAGGTTGTGGTTTGTGTCTAATGTCAACTAAAACAAAAGCAGTGACTAACTGTTCTCTAAATTTAAAATACTGAGTTATAAATTTCTGAAATGTTTTTTTTGCACTTTTAGACACCTTTGCATAACCATAACCTGGTAGATCTACTAAATACCATTCTTCATTTATTAAAAAATGATTTATGAGTTGTGTTTTTCCTGGTCGTCCAGAGGTTTTTGCCAAACTCTTTCTGCTCGTTAGCATATTTATTAACGAAGATTTACCAACATTACTACGACCAATAAAAGCATATTCTGGAAGCCGCTTTTTAGGACATTTAGCCACATCAGAGTTGCTCATTACAAATTCGGCAGATTTTATTTTCATTGCAAAGCGTTTCCGTAAAAACGGAAATTAATTTTTAGTTAATAGTAAACCACAAAGGTAAACACATAGGAGTAAGTAGCCAAGAGTAAGAAGCTAAAAGCTATTATAGAGAACGCTTTTTAAGCCAAGCTTCCAAAATTTTATTAAACTCTTCAGGATGCTCCATCATTGCAGCATGACCACATTTATCAATCCAGAATAACTCGGAGTCTGGTAGTAATTTGTTAAAATCTACAGCAACTTCAGGAGGTGTTACAGTATCGTTTTTTCCCCAAATAATACAAGTTGGTGTTGTCATTTTTGGCAAATCTTTAGCCATATTATGTCGTATTGCACTTTTTGCAATAGCAAGCGTTTTTATAAGTTTGTTTCTGTCGTTTACAGTTTCGTAAACTTCATCTACAATTTCTTTAGTAGCAACAGCAGGATCGTAAAATACTTCTTGTGCTTTTTTCTTAATTACTTCGTAATCGCCACGCTTGGTGTAGCCTCCTCCCATTGCACTTTCATACAAGCCAGAACTTCCTGTTATAATTAAAGCTTTCACTTTTTCAGGATATAGTTTTGTGTGGTATAATCCAATGTGTCCACCAAGAGAATTACCAAGTAAAATAACACTTTCAAAACCTTTAAATTCTATAAAATCGTGTAAGTATTTTGCAAAATGCTTCACGTTGGTTTTTAATAAGGATTTTGTATAAACTGGCAATTGAGGGATTACAACTTTATAACCTAATTCACTAAAATGTTCGGTTACTGCATCAAAATTGCTCAATCCACCCATAAGTCCATGAAGGACTATAATTGGTGTGCCTTCGCCAACCTCAATATAGCTGTAATTTCCTTCGTTCTTTAATTGATGCGTCATTAATAAGTTAGTGGTTTGTGTAGAAAACAAATATAGGCAATTCAATCAAATTATAAGCATTTTAATTCTTTGCTGTTTCTATCTTTTAAAACGGAATATTAACAGTGTTTAATAACTTATTGCTCCTGTATGTAAGTGTTTGATAACTAGAATTTAGACTCCTTAAAAATAGTATTTCAGCCATAGAAAATAGGTTTTAAACAAATATTTATCAACAATGTGGTAAAATGTGGTAAAAAGTGGTATATTTTTCAATATATTTGAAACTTAAACGTTTTAACTCAAAAATCACTTTTGAACACACTAATTGGAACATACGAACTTAAGGTAGATGCCAAAGGAAGGCTGATGTTGCCTGCTGCTTTAAAAAAGCAGTTGTCTCCTGTGTTACAAAATGGTTTTGTATTGAAAAGAGCTGTTTTTCAATCATGCTTGGAGTTGTATCCAATGTCTGAGTGGGAAGCGTTAATGCAAAAAGTAAATAAGTTAAACAGATTTAAAAAAAAGAATAACGATTTTATTCGTCGTTTCACAGCAGGAGTTAAAGTGGTGGAAGTAGATGCTACAGGTCGTTTGTTAATTCCTAAAGATTTAGTTGCTTTTGCAGGAATTACTAAGCAAATCGTAATGTCTTCTGCAGTTAATATTGTTGAAATTTGGGATAAAGATAAGTACGAACAAGCCATAGATGATGCTACTGTAGATTTTGCAGATTTAGCTGAAGAAGTTATGGGACAAGACGATGACGAGCATGGAATATCATAATCCTGTATTGCTAAACGAAACTGTAGATGGTTTGGATATTAAAGAAAATGGCGTGTATGTAGATGTCACTTTTGGAGGTGGAGGTCACAGTAAAGAAATACTAAGTCGTCTTGGAGAACACGGAAAACTATTTGCTTTCGATCAAGATAAAGATGCTTTGGAAAACGCAATAGACGATAAACGTTTCACTCTAATTCATGAAAATTTTAGATACCTAAAGCGTTTTCTAAGATTTCATGGCGTAAAGCAGGTAGATGGAATACTTGGAGATTTTGGAGTGTCGTCACATCAATTTGATGTTGCAGAACGTGGTTTCTCTACACGATTTGAAGCAGATTTGGATATGAGAATGAATCAAAACAACAAGCGCTCTGCTTACCATGTGATTAATGAATATGAAGAAGAACAGCTAAAAGACGTGTTGTTGCAATATGGCGAATTAAGAGCTGCTCCAGCAATGGCAAGACTTATTGTAGAGTTTAGAAAAGACGAAGCGGTAAAAACAAGTTCGCAATTAAAAGAGATTTTAAAAAAGTTTTTATCGCCAAAACACGAAAATAAAATTTTGGCTCAGATTTATCAAGCTATTCGTATTGAGGTAAATCAGGAAATTGAAGTGCTAAAAGAGTTTTTAATGCAAACACCAGAAGTTTTAAAGCCTAAAGGACGTTTAAGTGTGATTTCGTACCACTCTTTAGAAGATAGGTTAGTAAAGCGTTTTATAAGAAATGGACTGTTTGAAGGTGAACCAGAACGAGATGTTTTTGGCCGATTTGAAGTACCACTAAAAAAAGTAGGTGGTTTAATAATACCGAGTAAAGAAGAAATAAAAATAAATAACAGAGCAAGAAGCGCCAAGTTGCGTATTGCTGAAAAAGTATAACAAATTCAAATTCTTCTCTTTGGGAAGAAGTCGCAAAGCGACAAATGGGAATGAAAAAAAATATCTATAGCATATTAAGAGGAACGTTTTTAGTCAGTGACGATTCGTTTAAAAACTGGAGAGTAATTCTCTTCATTTCGCTTTTAGCAATAGTAATGATTGCAAGTTCGCATAGTGCAGATAAAAAAGTGCACGACATTGCAAGGTTAGCAAACGAAGCAAAAGAGTTACGTTCCATATTTATTGAAGGTCGAGGCAAATTAATGGAGCTTAAAAAAGAATCTTCAGTAGTAAAAAAAATGAGTAAAAAAGGATTGGCAATTTCAGAAGTGCCACCACAAAAAATAAAAGTTAAATCTAAAAACTAAAGTTCAATCTTGGCAGTAAACGAGAAGAACATATTAAACCGTTTGTATTTTGTTTCAGGATGTATGTTCATCTTCGGGATTCTTGTTGTTGGCAAATTGTTAATCATACAATTTGTAGAAGGCGATAAATACAAGACGATAGCAGACAATCGCACCATTAAAAACGTGACTATTCCTGCTAATCGCGGAAATGTATATTCTGTAAATGGTAATTTGCTAGCTACCTCTATTCCAAAATACGACATTAGAATAGATGCTTTAGCTTCAAAAGAAAAAACGTTTAAAGATAACATTAAGGCTTTAAGCGATTCGCTTTCGGTGTACACAGGTAAGTCTTCTAGTTACTATTTGCGCGAGCTTCAAAAAGCACGAAAAAACAAAAACAGATACTATTTATTGGCTCGTAATATTGGGTATTCAGATTATATAAGACTGCGTAATTTTCCATTATTAAAATTAGGTGCTTATAAAGGTGGATTAATCGTAGAGCAAAAAACAAAGCGCGAACATCCAATGGGTTCAATTGCACAACGCTCTATTGGTTATGAGCGTTATGATGAGGATGGAAATGTTACTAGAGCAGGAATTGATGGTGCTTTTGGCGAATTGTATTTAAGAGGAAAAGATGGTAAACGTTGGAAGCAAAAAATAGGAAAAGGCCAATGGAAACCCTTGTTGGATTACAACCAAAAAGAACCTAAAGATGGTTACGATATTTACACAACTATAGATGTAAACATACAAGATATTGCACATCATGCCTTATTAAAACAGTTAGAGTATTATGAAGCAGAACATGGTTGCGTTGTAGTTATGGAAGTGGAAACTGGCGAAATTAGAGCCATTTCTAATTTAGGTCGTACCAGTAAAGGTGGTTATTACGAGAAACTAAACTATGCAGTTGGTGAGTCTCACGAGCCAGGATCTACGTTTAAACTAATGGCATTAATGGTTGCTCTAGAAGATAAAGTGATTGATACCTCGACAGTAGTGGATACACGTTTAGGGTCTAAGCCATTTTATGGTCGTACAATTTACGATTCTCGAGGTTACGGAAAAATATCAGCTGCTAGAGCATTAGAGGTGTCTTCAAATATAGGTTTGGCAACACTTATAGATGATAATTATGCTAAAAATCCACAAAAATTTATTGATCGGTTAAAAAGCTGGTCTTTAGATAAAACATTGGATATACCAATAATAGGAGAAGGAAAACCATTTATTCCAGAACCTGGACATCCTAAATGGAGTAGAAATGCTTTGCCTTCTATGTCTTACGGTTATGGTTTAGAATTAACACCATTACAAACCTTAACTTTTTATAATGCTGTTGCCAATGATGGTAAAATGGTTAAACCTCGATTTTTAAAATCGGTTAGAGAATTAGACAGAGTTATTGAAAGTTTTGATAAGAAGGTTTTAAATGAAAAAATTGCATCTACAGAAACTATAAAAGCAGTCCAAACTATTTTAGAAAATGTAGTTAAACGTGGAACAGGAAATTCGTTGTATTCTGAATATTTTTCGATGGCAGGGAAAACTGGTACAGCACAAACAGAATATTGGATGAAGGATTGGAGCGAAAATAGACGATATATTTCGTCGTTTGCAGGCTATTTTCCTGCAGATAATCCTAAATATTCTTGCATAGTTGTAATTCATAAGCCTAGTGTTAGTAAAGGGTATTATGGAGCAGACGTTTCCGGACCTGTGTTTAAACGTATAGCTCAAAAAATTTATACAGATACACCACGTATTGATGAGGTAAAATCTCTTGAGGTTAAGCAAGCTTCCGTTGAGCAGGAATTCGAAAACTATAACAACATCTCCAGAACCTATAAAACGATAATGCCAAGCGTAATTGGCTTGCCAACAATGGATGCCATTTCGTTATTAGAAAATATGGGTTTAAAAGTAGAAATTAATGGAATTGGAGTTGTGAAATCGCAATCTATTCCTAAGGGAAAAAAAATAAAAAGAAATCAAACAGTAGTATTAGAATTATCGTGAATCAATTAAAAGACATACTCTATAAAGTAACCATAAATGCCGTAGTTGGTAGTACTAATGTAATGATTAGAAACATCCACTTTAACTCTAGGAGTGTAAGTATGAGCGATGTTTTTGTTGCAATTAAAGGTAGCGCTGTAGATGGTCATGATTATATAGAAAACGCAGTTAAACAAGGTGCTTTAGTGGTGGTTTGCGAAAAAATACCAAGCACAATTAAATCTGGTATTACCTATATAGAGGTTGAAAATTCGAGTATTGCTTTGGCAATGATGTCGGCTAATTATTATGGTAATCCATCAGAGAATTTAAACCTAGTTGGTATTACAGGGACTAACGGGAAAACGACTATTGCAACACTATTATATCAATTATTTAAAAAAGCAGGTTATAAAGTTGGATTATTATCTACAGTAAAAATAATGGTAGATAATACAGAGTTTCCTGCAACGCATACTACTCCAGATTCTTTAACCATTAATCGCTATTTAAAACAAATGAATACTGAAGGTGTTGAGTTTTGTTTTATGGAAGTGAGTTCGCATGGCATCCATCAAAACAGGACTGAAGGTTTGGTTTTTAAAGGCGGAATTTTCACCAACCTCTCTCATGATCATTTAGATTATCACGATACGTTTGCAGAGTACAGAGATGTAAAAAAACGTTTTTTCGATCAGTTGCCAAAACATGCTTTTGCATTAGTAAATGTAGATGATAAAAATGGTGAATTTATGCTTCAGAATTCTAAAGCAGAAAAAAACACTTACGCCTTAAAAACACATGCAGATTATAAAGCGCAACTATTAGAAAACCAATTTACAGGCTTATTGCTTAAAATTAATGGTAGCGAAGTGTGGTCTAGATTAATTGGCGAGTTTAACGGTTATAATTTGTTAGCTATTTACGCTACAGCGGAATTGTTAGGACTTGAAAAAGAAGAAATTTTAAGATTAATAAGCGAATTGGAGAGTGTAAGCGGACGCTTTCAATATTTAATTTCGGAAGAAAAGATAACTGCAATTGTAGATTATGCACACACGCCAGATGCTTTAAAAAATGTGTTAGAAACCATAAATAGTATTCGTACAAAAAACGAACAACTAATTACAGTTGTAGGTTGTGGTGGAGATAGAGATGCAACTAAAAGACCTAAAATGGGACAAATTGCAGCTGCATTAAGTACAAAAGTGATTTTTACTAGTGATAATCCACGTAGTGAAGTGCCAGAAGCTATTATTGAAGCCATAGAAAAAGGAGTAGAGCCTTTAGATTTTAAAAAAACACTATCCATTGTAGATAGAAAGCAGGCCATTAAAACAGCGTGCCAATTAGCAAAAGGAAAGGATATTATTTTAATCGCAGGTAAAGGTCACGAAACCTACCAAGAAATAAAAGGGGAGCGTTTTGATTTTGACGATTTTAAAATCGTTCAAGAATTTTTAAAACAATTACAAAAATAACGTACCAAATGACACCTTGAGCGCAGTCAAAAGGTTTAACAATAGAATAAAAAAGAATGTTATATTATTTATTTGAATATCTAGAAAATGAGTTTCAGTTAACAGGAGCAAGTGTGTTTCAATTTATCACATTTAGAGCTGCATTAGCCATAATTATATCGTTGCTATTTTCTACAATATTTGGTAAAAAAATTATAACTCTTCTTCAAAAAAAGCAAGTTGGAGAATCGGTTAGAGATTTAGGCTTAGCAGGTCAGGTAGAAAAAGCAGGAACACCAACAATGGGAGGAATAATTATAATTATTGCAACATTGCTTCCTGTATTGTTGGTAGCCAAATTAGATAATATTTACGTTATCATGCTTATTGTTACTACGCTTTGGATGGGAACAGTTGGTTTTATAGACGATTATATAAAAGTATTTAAAAAAGATAAAGCTGGTCTTAGTGGTAAATTTAAAATATTAGGTCAGGTAGGATTAGGCATTTTTGTTGGTGCTGTGATGTATTTTCATCCAGGAGTTACTATTAAACAAGAACGTATTAACCCTCAGTTTGAAACCGAATTAATTACACAAAGCTCTCAAGCAGAGTTTAATCCAGAAATACAATCCTTAAAAACAACTATTCCTTTTGTGAAGGATAATGAGTTTGATTATTCAAATCTTATTACATGGATAGACGAAGATTATGCAAAATATGCATGGTTAATTTTTATACCAATAGTCATATTTATTATCACAGCAGTATCTAATGGAGCGAATTTAACCGATGGTATAGATGGTTTAGCAGCAGGAAGTTCTGCTATTATAGTGTTCGTGCTTGCCATTTTTGCCTTTGTATCTGGGAACATTGTATTCTCAGATTATCTAAATGTTATGTTTATTCCACGATTAGGAGAGCTCGTAGTGTTTATTGCTGCTTTTGCAGGTGCACTAATTGGGTTTTTGTGGTACAATACGTATCCAGCTCAAGTATTTATGGGAGATACAGGAAGTTTAACAATTGGAGGTATTATAGCTGTAATAGCAATTGCAGTGCGTAAAGAGCTATTAATTCCATTACTGTGTGGAATTTTCTTTGCAGAGTCACTATCAGTAATATTACAAGTTAGCTGGTTTAAATACACGCGAAAGAAATATGGCGAAGGCCGACGCATTTTTAAAATGTCGCCTTTACATCATCACTATCAAAAAGGAGGTTATCACGAAAGTAAAATAGTCACACGATTTTGGATTGTTGGCATTTTCCTAGCCATACTTTCAATAGTGACTTTAAAGTTAAGATAACGAGAATTACGATTTATGATTTTAGAAATAAGATTGAAATTTGAAACAAGAATTAAAAAATAGAACTAAAAAATACGCAATCGATTGCTGGAATTTATGTATAAAATTTCCTGTATCTAGAGAATATAATGCGTATTGCAACCAATTAATAAGGTGTTCAAGTTCTGTTGGAGCGAATTATAGAGCAGCTTGTAGAGCTAAATCGACAGCAGACTTTATAAATAAATTAAAAATAGTTGAAGAAGAAGCTGATGAAAGTATGTATTTCCTAGAATTATTAATGGATGTTGGAAATAAAGAACATTCAGAAATAAAAAGATTACATACCGATGGGAATGAATTACTATCAATAATTGTAGCATCGATAAAGACCATGAGGACAAGAACTCGTAAATCTTAAGCCATGAGTCGTAAATCGAAATTAGTCATACTAGGAGGAGGAGAAAGTGGAGTAGGAACTGCACTTTTAGGAAAAGCAAAAGGCTATTTAGTTTTTGTTTCGGATAACCAAAAAATAAAAGAGAAATACAAAGACGTTCTTAAACATAATGAGATTGAATGGGAAGAAGAGAAGCATACAGAATCAAAAATTCTTAATGCAGATGTGGTGATGAAAAGTCCTGGAATTCCTGATAAAGTAGAATTGATTAAAAAGCTACTAAAAAAGAATATTCCAGTGATTTCAGAGATTGAATTTGCTTCAAAATATACCAATGCAACTATTATTGGTATCACAGGAAGCAATGGTAAAACAACAACAGCATCCTTAACACATCATGTATTAAAACAGGAGTTGCGAGTTGGTTTGGCAGGTAATATTGGCGACAGTTTTGCAAAACAAATTTTGGAATTTAACTATCCAAATTACGTATTAGAAATAAGTAGTTTTCAATTGGACGGAATAATAGATTTTAAACCACATATTGCTGTATTAACCAATATAACACCAGATCATTTGGATCGATACGATTATAAATTCGACAATTATATCGCTTCAAAATTTAGAATAGCAATGAATCAAACCAAAACCGATTATTTGATTTATGACGCAGACGATGAAGTGATAAACAATTTCATCAAAAACAATAACATTCAATCTACATTATTGCCATTTTCATTAGTAAAAACAATAGAAAATGGAGCGTATTTAGATAACGATAATATAAAAATAACAATAGATAACAACCAGATAATTATGCCAACAAAAAATTTAGCATTAGAAGGAAAGCACAATGTAAAAAACGCTATGGCAGCTTCCACTGTGGCACATTTATTAAAAATACGTAAGCAAACTATACGTGAAAGTTTAGAAAACTTTCATGGAGTAGAGCATCGTTTAGAGCAAGTGCTTAAAATTAATAAAGTGCAGTACATAAACGACTCTAAAGCTACAAATGTAAACGCGACATACTACGCTTTAGAGAGTATGGATGCACCAACAGTATGGATTGTTGGAGGAGTAGATAAAGGGAATAATTATAACGAGCTATATCCTTTTGTTAACGAAAAAGTGAAGGCTATTATCTGTTTAGGAGTAGATAATGAAAAGCTAATGGAAAATTTTTCGAGTATGGTAGATGTAATTATAGAAACTCAGTACATGAGTGAAGCAGTTAAAATAGCCTATAAAATTGCAGAATCTGGTGATAATGTATTGTTATCTCCTGCTTGTGCAAGTTTCGATTTATTTGAAAACTACGAAGATAGAGGAAGACAATTTAAAGATGCAGTAAGAAATTTGTAACAAATTCCTGCGAAAGCAGTAATAAAAATTTTTATAAAAATAAATCTTCCCTTTAGGAAGAAGGTGCAAAGCAATAGATGGGAATGCAACAACTATTTAAAAACATAAAAGGAGACCGTTTAATTTGGGCAATAGCAGCATTACTGGCTATTTTCTCATTCCTTCCTGTGTATAGTGCTGCAAGTAATTTAGCCTATATTGGAGGAGCAGGTAATACTTTTGGCTATTTTATAAAACATTTCATGCATTTGTTTTTAGGGTTTGCCATAATGTATGGTGTTCATAAAATTCCGTACCGTTATTTTAGAGGCCTCTCAATGGTTATGATACCAATAGTAATAGTGTTACTTATTATTACTATGCTACAAGGCACAACTATAGAAGGTGCAAATGCAAGCCGTTGGATTCAAATTCCAATTGTTGGTATGTCTTTTCAAACTTCTACTTTGGCTTCGGTTGTATTAATGGTGTATGTCGCCAGATATATGTCTAAAATAAAAGATCAAACCATAAGTTTTAAAGACTCTATTTTACCACTTTGGGTGCCTGTATTTTTAATTTTAGGATTAATACTGCCTTCTAACTTCTCTACAACAGCATTAATATTTTTAATGGTTGTAATGTTAGTGTTTTTAGGTGGTTATCCTATTCGGTATTTATTGGCTATGATGCTAGTTGGAATTGTTGCACTTGGCTTATTTGTGCTTACACTAAAAGCTTTTCCAGATTTAATGGCTAATAGATTGGATACTTGGGAAAACAGAATTGAAAACTTTTTTGATGGAAATGCAGATTCTGATGCCGATTACCAAATGGAACATGCTAAAATGGCAATAGCTTCTGGCGAAATCTTTGGATTAGGTCCAGGAAAAAGTATTCAAAAAAATGTTTTACCACAATCGTCTTCCGATTTTATTTTTGCAATCATTATAGAAGAATATGGCTTAATAGGAGGCTTTTTCCTAATAATAATGTACATGTGGTTACTATTTAGAATTGTAATTGCTTCACAAAAATCAGAATCAATTTTCGGAAAATTATTAGTGCTTGGCGTTGGGTTGCCAATCGTGTTTCAGGCATTAATTAATATGGCTGTTGCTGTAGAATTATTTCCGGTTACAGGACAAACGTTACCACTTATTAGTAGTGGAGGAACATCCATTTGGATGACCTGCTTAGCTTTAGGAATTGTACTAAGTGTAAGCGCAAAAAGAGAAGAAATAAAAGAACAAGAAAATGCAGAGGATAATCCGTTAGAAATCTTATCGGAAACCATATAGATAATAAGTATTTGAAGTTAAAATAAATAAAATGTCACACTGAGTATAGTTAAAATGCTCGCCAAATTAAAAAGTGAATACTAAAAAAAGAACATATAAAATTATCCTAAGTGGAGGAGGAACAGGAGGACATATCTATCCTGCAATTGCTATTGCAAACGAATTAAAATCGCGTTTCCCAGACGCCAAATTTTTATTTGTAGGAGCAAAAGATAGAATGGAAATGGAAAAAGTACCACAAGCTGGTTATAAAATCCAAGGCTTATGGATTTCTGGAATCCAGAGAAGTATGTCTTTAAAAAACATAACATTCCCATTTAAACTAATTAATAGTTTATGGAATGCCAGAAAAATTGTTAATCAATTTAAGCCAGATGTTGCCATAGGAACAGGAGGTTTTGCTAGTGGTCCATTGTTACAAGTAGCCACTTCAAAAAAAGTCCCTACGCTAATCCAAGAGCAAAATTCTTATCCAGGAATAACCAACAAATTATTAGGTAAAAAGGTTAATAAAATTTGCGTGGCTTATAATGGATTAGAACGTTTTTTTCCAGCCGAAAAAATCCTAAAAACGGGTAATCCTGTTCGACAAGATTTATTAGATATAGCCTCTAAAAAAGAAGACGCAATAAAACATTTTGATTTAGTAGAAGGAAAACAAACACTACTCGTATTAGGAGGAAGTTTAGGTGCAAAAGCTATAAACGAATTGTTAGAGCGAGAATTAGATTTTTTGCAAACATTAAACCTTCAAATCATCTGGCAATGCGGTAAATTATACTACCAAACCTATAAGCTTTATGGCAACACCAAGCACGTTCAAGTCCATGCTTTTTTAGATAAAATGGATTATGCTTACGCAGCAGCAGATTTTATAATTTCTAGAGCAGGAGCTATTTCGGTATCCGAATTATGTATAGTTGGTAAACCTGTAATTTTTGTGCCTTCGCCTTATGTGGCAGAAGATCATCAAACAAAAAATGCAAAAGCTGTAGAAGAGCAACACGCAGCAATTTTAATAGCGCAAGCCGATTTAGAAGTGGATTTTAAAAATAAATTTTCGCAATTAGTAGCCTCAAAAGAAAAGCAATACCAATTGAGTGAAAACATAAGAAAACTAGCATTAGTGAATGCAACAAAAGATATAGCAGGCGAGGTTGAAAAACTTTTAAGCACATCTTAATCTTCCTAAAGAGAAGAAATTATAGAGAAAAAATGAGCAATAATAATAACATATCGTCTTATAAAAAAGGACTTTCCTTAGGGAAAAGTTTAGGATGGGAAAACATCTATTTTATTGGTATTGGTGGAATTGGCATGAGTGCTTTAGCGCGCTATTTCCATGCAGAAAATATGTGTGTTGCTGGTTACGATAAAACAAAAACAGAGCTAACGTCAAGTTTAGCAGACTTAGGTATGTCGATTCATTATAACGATTCTATTAATTTAATTGAAGAAAAATACCTTAACAAAGACACTACGTTAATAGTTTACACGCCTGCAATCCCTAAAAACCATTCAGAATTTAATTATTTTAAAACTGAAGGGTTTACGATATTAAAACGTTCAGAAATTTTAGGATTAATTACCAAAAACACCTATTGTCTTGCGGTTGCAGGTACACATGGTAAAACCACAACAACTAGTATTCTTGGTCATTTAATGTACCAATGTGGTGTGAAATTAACAGCTTTTTTAGGTGGAATTAGCGAAAATTATAACAGCAATCTAATTTTAAATGGGTCTGAAGTTTCGGTTGTCGAAGCCGATGAGTTTGATCGTTCTTTTTTAACCTTATCTCCAGATTTAGCATGCATTACTTCAATGGATGCAGATCATTTAGATATTTATGGAGATGCTTCTGCTTTAACAGAATCCTTCAAAGAATTTTCAAAAAAAATAAAACCAAACGGAAAGTTGTTTGTAAAAAACGGATTGCCTCTAAAAGGCATTACTTATGGTATCGAAGACAATTCAGACTATACAGCGCAAAATATAAAAATAAAAAATGGGACTTATGTTTTTGATATTAAAACACCAACACAAGTACTAGAAAACGTTCAATTTAACCTACCTGGTAGACATAATTTGTCGAATGCATTAATAGCCTTGGCGATGGCTGCTGAATACGGTATCCCTCACTTGCAGCTCGCCAAAGCTTTAGCATCTTACAAAGGCGTTAAACGCAGATTTAGTTACCAAATAAAAACAGAAAATCTAGTTTTTATAGACGATTATGCACATCATCCAACAGAAATTGAAGCAGCACACCAAGCGGTTAGAGAAATGTATCCTAACGATGAGGTTTTAGCAATTTTTCAACCACACCTTTACTCTCGTACAAGAGATTTTATAGACGATTTTGCAAAAAGCCTTTCTCAGTTCGATGCTATTTTGCTATTAGATATTTATCCAGCTAGAGAATTACCAATCGAAGGTGTAGATTCTAAGTGGTTATTGAGCAAAATAAACACTAAAAACAAAAAATTAATTAGTAAAAACGAAATCATTTCAGAAATAAAAAAAAGTAAAGCTAAAATTATACTCACCATTGGTGCAGGAGATATTGGAGAAGAAGTACAACACATAAAAAAAAGTTTAAGCGTTGCGAGTTAATTGGAATTACATAAAAATGATGGTACTGCTAGTAATAGTGGTGTTTTTGTATGCCTTTTCTAGCCAAAGAAATGGAAATAGAAAAGTAGAAGCTCCAAAAGTTGAATTTATTGGAGATAACAATCTATTTATAACTCACGAAACTGTTAGTAAATTGTTAATACAAAATAAAGAAGGCGTTAAGAACATGCCTAAAGAAACTTTAGATTTGAATGGTCTAGAATCTGCCCTGAATTCTAATAATTTAATCGCATCTGCAGAAGTGTATCTAAATGTAAATGGAGCACTAATTGCAGAGGTTAAACAAAAAAAACCTATAGCCAGAGTGCTTAGTAAACCCTCGTATTATGTAGATACAAATGGTAAGTATATGCCATTATCTACAAACTACGCAGAACGCGTGCCATTGGTAACAGGAGCTGTTAAAAAAACAGATTTAGAAACTGTATATACTATGGCAAAAAAAATAACTGAAGATGAGTTTTTGAAACAACACGTTATCGAAATTCATCAAAATGCAGATAAAACTATTGATTTAAAATTGCGAAAGTGCAATTTTAATGTACATGTAGGTCGTCTAAACCAGTTAGATAAAAAAATAAACAATTTAAAAGTGTTTTATAAAAAAGCAATGAAAGATAAAACGCTAGACATTTATAAAACAGTGAATTTACAGTTCGATAACCAAGTCGTGTGTACTAAATTTTAAACTATGGAGCATAATATAGCAGTTGGATTAGACATAGGAACCACAAAAATTGTGGCCATGATTGGTCGTAAAAACGATTATGGGAAATTAGAAATACTTGGCATCGGTAAATCCAAAAGCCTTGGTGTGCATCGTGGTGTAGTAAATAATATTACACAAACCATACAATCCATACAGCTTGCAGTACAAGAAGCAGAAGCTGCAGCCGCAACTAAAATTGAAGGTGTAACAGTTGGTATTGCAGGTCAACACATTAGAAGCTTACAACATAGTGATTATATAACAAGGCCAAATTCCGAAACGGTTATAGACGAAGCAGATATAGAGCGTTTAATTAATCAGGTTCACAAATTGGTGATGCTGCCAGGAGAAGAAATTATCCATGTACTGCCACAAGAATATAAAATTGATGGTCAAGCCGAAATAAAAGAACCAATTGGTATGTATGGAGGCCGTTTGGAAGCAAATTTCCATGTGGTTGTTGGTCAGGTATCGTCTATTAGAAATGTAGGCCGTTGCATAAAAAGTGCAGGATTAGATTTAGAAGGCATAACGTTAGAGCCACTTGCCTCTGCAAATGCAGTATTAAGTCAAGAAGAAAAAGAAGCTGGTGTTGCACTTATTGATATAGGTGGAGGAACCACAGATTTAGCCATTTTTAGAGATGGAATTATACGTCATACAGCAGTAATTCCTTTTGGTGGTAATGTCATTACAGAAGACATAAAAGAAGGCTGCTCTATAATCGAGAAGCAGGCAGAACTTTTAAAAATAAAGTTTGGTTCTGCATGGCCAGGAGAAAATAAAGACAACGAAATTGTCTCTATTCCTGGATTAAGAGGCAGAGAGCCAAAAGAAATTACATTAAAAAACTTGTCTAAAATTATCCATGCTCGTGTAGTAGAAATCGTAGAGCAAGTTTATGTAGAAATTAAAAATTACGGACACGAAGAGCAAAAGAAAAAACTTATAGCAGGTATTGTGTTAACAGGTGGAGGAGCGCAATTAAAGCATCTTAAACAATTAGTAGAATACATTACAGGAATGGATACCAGAGTGGGTTATCCAAACGAGCATTTAGCAGGAGATAGTGACGATGAGATTACAAGTCCGCTATTTGCAACAGCAGTTGGTTTAGTAATGGATGGCTTACAACGTGCAAAACGTAAAAAAGCAGAAGAAGTAGTAGAAGAATCAGACTTTTTAGTTGATGACCATAATGAAACTGCTGAAGAGGACCAAATACAAGAACACCCTAAAAAAGAAAGACGTTCGTTTTTAGATAAACTAACAGAACGTGTAAAAGATTTTTTAGATAACGCAGAGTAATTATAATTAATCCAAAGGATATTTAAAAGTATCAAAATAAAAGTATAAAGAACCCAGTAAAACAGAATTTATGAGCAACAAAGAATTCGAAAATATAGCATTTGATTTACCAAAAAACCAATCTAATGTTATCAAGGTTATTGGCGTTGGAGGAGGAGGCAGTAATGCCATTAATCACATGTTCCAACAAGGCATTAAAGGAGTAGATTTTGTAATCTGTAATACAGATGCGCAAGCTTTACAAAATAGTGGTGTGCCAAATAAAATTCAATTAGGAGTAAATCTTACCGAAGGTCTTGGAGCAGGAGCAAATCCAGAAATTGGAGAGCAGTCTGCTGTAGAGAGTTTTGACGATATTCAGCGTATGCTAGATGTAAACACTAAAATGGTATTTATAACAGCAGGAATGGGTGGAGGAACTGGTACAGGAGCAGCACCAATAATTGCTAAAATGGCTAAAGATTTAGATATTTTAACGGTTGGAATTGTCACTATGCCTTTTCAGTTTGAAGGTAAAATGCGTAACGAACAAGCGCAAATTGGTATCGAAAAATTACGATCTGTGGTCGATTCGCTTATTGTTATAAATAATAATAAACTACGAGAAGTGTATGGAAACCTTGGCTTTAAAGCAGGTTTCTCTAAAGCAGACGAGGTTTTAGCTACTGCATCTCGTGGTATTGCAGAGGTAATTACACACCACTACACACAAAATATTGATTTACGCGATGCGAAAACCGTATTAAGTAATAGCGGAACAGCAATTATGGGATCATCGGTGTCTTCTGGTCAAAACAGAGCACAAGATGCCATAATGAAAGCCTTAGATTCGCCATTATTAAACGATAATAAAATTAAAGGCGCCAAAAACGTATTGTTGCTTATTGTTTCTGGTTCTCAAGAAATTACTATCGATGAAATTGGTGAAATTAATGACCACATTCAAACAGAAGCTGGCCATGGTGCAAACATAATTATGGGTGTTGGTGACGATGAGTCTTTAGAAGAATCGATTGCAGTAACAATTATAGCAACAGGTTTTGATATTGAGCAACAAGATGAAATTTCAAATACAGAAGCCAAAAAGGTAATTCACGCTTTAGAAGACGATCAAAGTTTAGAAAAGGATTTAACTACAAAAGAGCGCGAACCAGCTATTATAAAACCAAACATAGAGTTAGAAGTTAAACCAGAGCCAGTGGTTAAGCATACATTGGATATGGACGACGCAGAAGACGAGATGTTTACCGCAAAAACAACTCCAAAAGCTGAAGCCGTTGCACCTTTAGAATTAATTCCAACCACAGAAATCATAAAAAATATAGAAGTTATATATGATGAGGTTGTTGCAACTGTAGAAGAGGATACTGATTTTATAATCACTGAAAAAACGCAAGTAATAGAAGAAAATGGTGAAGCTGAAGAAAAACAACAAATCACCTTAACTTTCGATATGCCAATGAATGAACCAACAGTAGATTCTGAAATTTCTAAAAATGAAATTAAAAATGAAGATACTAACAATGCAGATGAAGTTATTAAATTCGAATTGACTGAAAATGCTAAAGAAGTAGAAGTTAATGATTATACAGAGTTAATTACTATTACTGAAGCAAATGAGGCTGGCGAAACCCGTTACACATTAGAAGATTATGTGGAGTCAGATTCTTCAATGAATACTAAAGAAACAGCAAAATCAGAGTTGATTGAAGAGTTAGATCAGGAAATAGTTTTTGAGAAAAAAACTATTGAAAGTGAAATAGAAGAAGTTGTTATTGATGAAGAAATAGACCCAATGAACAGTCCTATTTCAGAAATTTTAAAAGAACGAGCAGACGAACGCAGACGTAAAATGAAAAGCTTTAACCATAAGTTTAATGCTTCAAAAATTGAAGATATTGAGAAAGTGCCAGCGTATAAGCGTCAAGGTGTAGATTTAGAAAACTCTCCACATTCTTCAGAAAATAATATTTCAAAAACTAGCTTAGGAGTTGATGATAATGACGATATTCAATTAAGAAAAAACAATTCATTTTTACATGATAATGTAGATTAAATTAGTCAGGCTCTAAATTTAAAGCTTAATCTTTAAACCCAAAATCTTTCCCTAAAGCATTTTGGGTTTTTTAATGCCTTAATTTTAAGAGTTATCCTAAACTATAGAGTTCTTATTTTCTTACTATATTTACAGCCAAACAAAACACAAAACAATGAGTTTATCTACAGAGATAATGACTGCGCTAAAAACGGCAATGAAAACTAAAGATACTGTGTCCTTAACAGCACTTAGAGCAGTAAAATCTGCTATTTTATTAGCACAAACAGAAAGTGGAGCAAAAGAAGATTTAACAGAGGAGCAAGAGCTTAAAATACTTCAAAAACAAGTAAAACAACGTAAGGATAGTGCAGCTATATTTTTAGAGCAAGGACGCGAAGATTTAGCTGCGCCAGAACTAGCCGAAGCAAAAGTAATTTCTCAATTTTTACCAGAAGCAATGAGTGAAGAGGAAGTTGCCAAAATTGTTGACGACGTTATAGCAAAAACTGGAGCAGAAGGCATGAAGGATATGGGTAAAGTTATGGGAATGATAAGCGGACAATTAGCAGGTAAGGCAGATGGTAAAACTATTTCTACCATTGTAAAGGCTAAATTAAGTTAAGAATATAAACAATTAGCCTCCTGCCTTCGCAGGAATTTGGCCTCGTAGTTCAACTGGATAGAATATCAGATTTCGGCTCTGAGGGTTGGAGGTTCGAATCCTCTCGAGGTCACTAAACGGGATTTTTCAAAATCATTTTGAAAAGTCCCGTTTTCATTTGCTCCTAACTTATCTGAAATAGAGGCGATTGCGCTGAAAATGGAATTCACTCTAAAAGTTCGAAGTCGGTCGTTTTTGAAGTCATACCCTATTCCTTCTGGAAAGAGCATAAATTGAAGTGAGCGCTTGACTTCAATATTACCAGATTGCCACAATGACGGTAGATTCAAGGCGAAATTCAAAGCTTTGTCAATCGATTTTTTGAGGTTCGAAATATTAAATCCTGAGTTTGAAACTTGCTCAGTTATTTTGTTCTTTTCGGACTCAAGTTTTGATTTGAATTTGTCGTATTGCACCTTCGATATTTCTTCAAATACAAAACGTTCCTCTAGTCTATCAAGTTTGATATCCAGCTCCGCAGCTTTCGTATTTAGCACCTTTGCTTCATCTATTTGTTCTTTGTTTAAATCGATAAAAGTCTTCTCGATAATCTCTTTAAGAGGTTCTATATACTTTGCATCAGATAATGTGTAATTTTCTAAAAGTGCCATAAACGAGCTGTGAAGCTTTTTTGCACTTCTATTTTCTTTGCTTCCAGTTCTTCTGTTTTTGTAATAATAGAGTCCCTTCTTCTTTACCACATAGCCAGTATAAGGTGTGCCGCATTCTGTTGATTTGACAAACATTTTTAAGGGTAGGTTTTCATCATCAAGATTGTATTTTCTACCTTCTTCTCTTGAGTTAAGAAGATTGTGAATTTTTAGAAACATTTCACGAGTAATCATAGGTTCGTGGTTTCCTTGAATAACTTCTCCTGGTATTAATTTGTTTACCAATAATCCGCAATAGAAAGGGTTTCTAAAATAATCACTTAGCTTTTTTGCTGACAGGTCTAATCCTTTTCGTTTGAGCTTTTTGGATATCTCAACGTGAGAGGTGTTTGACATTGCTTTCCACTCAAATGCTTTTTTTAGAAGCTTTCCTTTTTCATTAATTACAAAGTTGGGTTTCTTTCCTTTTCCCGGATTCGTGTTAGTATAACCGTAAGGCCACGCTCCAGTCCAATCGCCTCTACGTAACTTTTCTTGCATTCCAGAAACGGATTTGTCTCTTCTCAATTCATTATCAAATTGAGAGAACATATAATATAAGTTCTGTTGGAAAGATCCTGCACTAGTTGAAGTATCTACCTCTTGAGTAGCGGATATGGTTACAATGCCTTGTCTTTTTAGTTGGTCACTAATGTATGCACCGTTAGCACCAGTTCGTGAAAACCGATCATAAGAATACACTATGATATACCCAATATCTTTTCTGCGCTTTACAAAGTTGAGCATCTTTTGAAAGTGCTTACGCTCATCACTTTTAGCAGATTCATAAGTCCCACCAAAATACTCAACCACATCAAGCCCTTTCTTCTGAGCAAGTTGCTCACAGTACTTTAACTGCGTATCTAAACTAGCATTATTATCCGCTTGTTCTTTGGTAGATACTCTTGTATATATAACAGCATTTCCTGCTTGTCTGAGTGACTTGCTTTCGTCTTTACGGGCAAATTGGTTAAAGATGGATAAATCTTTCATTAGGCTACATTTTGCTGAACTTGTTTGCATAATATGAGTGCAAACTGCTCAAGATTTTTAATTATTTCATCTGCCTCATCTTCGTTCACGTTCTCAAATCCCTTAAATGATTTGAGTCTCTCTACAGACATTTTATTTTTTGTTACTTCCTTATTATTCTCTTTTTTTACATCTATTGATTGCATTATTAAATCCGTGAATGCTATTCTATTATATAGTCATAGCACTAATGGGATGGTGGATGGCTTTTTCAGCTCATTCCATTTATTGTCAATCGATGGTTATTAGGTTTTCATAATTATTGGTTTCAAACTTGTTTCCGTTATGGGATTAAAAATTGAGTGTGAATGGCAAATAGTTGTTCTATTTTGCTTTCTGTTTTACGGTACGGCTTATTAAGACCACTTTACCGTTGGCTTGTTTTATTTCGATATTTTGATATTCGTGCTGTTTTAGAATGTCAATGATTCTATCTTTCTCACTAATGCGTTCTGTTCCTTCTATCATATCGATCTCTCCATTCTTTTTGGTCACTTGGACAGATTGATAAGACTCACTTCTCAAGATGAGCATAACTTGGATTTCGTCTTTATTTAATCCTGCAAAAGCGTTGAAATTAGGCTCAGAAAAAAGGACAGCTATATTTTCTTTGACTACTTGATTTAAGCTTAATACAATGTGGTTGGTCACCGCGCCTTCCTGCAAGAGCTTTACATATTCATAATCGTCTGCGAGATATATGTTTCCTGCCACATCTGTTATTAGGTATAACGCTTTCGCGAAAGCGAGAACTTGAACAGCTGAATATTCTAACTTGCTTATGCTTTTACCTTCAGTGGTTGTGTTCTCAAAGAGAAATTTCCTAACAGGCTTTATTCTCTCATTTGCAAATCCCAGATTGCGATATTCGATGATGATGCCCATCCATAAAATGTCTATGAGACTAAATTTCTTCCATCCACTATCAGTATGGCGTTGATCTTCAAAGAGACCTATATCTTGCCAATGCGTTATCATACGCCTTTCGGCATTTATAATATACTTATTTGCATATTCCTTCTCGTTGAGAAGTCGCAACAATTTAGAGTAATCTGTCTTTGATTTTTTCAAGCTGATTGTTTTGAGAATACAAACATAACATTATAAACGTTACGAAACAAGGACGTTTATTTATTTTCAAGTAATGTAATGTATTTCATCATTGTTTGCTTTTCATTTTCTTGTGCTTCAATCATACGTTCACAAGCTTCAGTAAGCTTTAAATTAACCTTCTTTAATTCTTTGTGATGCTTTTCATTAAGCTTGTCCAGCTTTTTAGATTTCTTTTTTAAATGAAATTTCAACTCTTCTATGGTGCCTCCTGTCTCATCTCTTATCGCGTTGAGTATATTGTAGAAATCGGGAATGCAATGTTCATCTATTTTTTGAATGAAATTATTTATGATGGTTTCAGCCGATGGATTAGAATGTGTCGTGCTGTTATCGTTTATAATTTCTTTTGCGACATTCTTAACATCTCTTATCGTTCCGCTTCCAGCGTGTGTCACGAAAGAACCTTCTCCTGTATCCTTAACTGAGTTGTCTATGCGATTATCTGTGGTACGAACTCTGGGAATGTAGTTTAGGGTTCGGTTTGAATAAAAATAATTCATATCCACATCAAACATTTTTGCAAAGTTGATTAAAGCTAGGTGTGGTATGTGTTTAGCTCTACTTCGTACAGATGATATGATACTTCTATTGGATGGGTAAATAAGTTTCCCTAGACTGCTATCATTACTCGGTTTTATTCCTAGCTGGTCATTTTTTTGCAAGACTTCGTCTATTGCATCTATAAATTTTAAATCTATGGTGTCGTAATCTGCATTCTGCTTCATAGTATTAATTTCATTATCAATTACTTCTCCTTTTTCTTTTGTGTTTTGATCTGTCATTTGTTCTAGTGAACTGAAAATTATTATTCAGTTTTGTTGTTTATTAAGCATCGTTTATACATATATTTGGCGATATAATTATAATATAGGCGTTAAATTGTTGCCAAATTTACAAAACTTTTATACTGAATTGTTAATCGAATCACATAAACTTTATAAGAATGTATCAACCTGATGAAATTAAAGCCATTACAAGAAAAATGCACAAGTATTTTGATAACCCCATAGCCCTTGTTGCTCAAGAATCGGGAAAATCAAGACCTACGGTTTCAAAGTTTTTTAACCGAAAAGAGATTAGGCCATCTAGCGAAGAGCTTATTTACGAAGCCTGTCTGACTCTTTTAGAATCCAAACACGAGAAAACATTGCGTAATAGTAAAAAGGGGAAAGTTCTCACTGAAAACATCCCATTACCCTCGCAAACGTCTATGAAGTTATAATGTAAATCTCATACCAATGAAATTTACAGAAGATAGCCCTGACGAAGGTTTCCTTACCCTTATCAAAGAAATCAAGGAAGAAATAGAGATGCTAAAAAAGCACCACAAGCCGACTAGTGAGATAGACAAAGCACACACTTTGCTGTTTCATAACAGTCCTAAAAATGAGCATAGTTAATTATTCCATCGCCTTTAAAGCATTGGATTACCATATAAAAGAACACAACCAGAATACAGATCAACTTTCCAACCGCATACGCCAGGCCATTGCCGCTACTGCAAAGGATATTATTAAGATTTACGGACTTTCCCTACTGAAAGCGAGTAATGTCACACAACTTGATCCTCAAAATTTACCGCCTCTAAAGACCAACAATCTACAGTTGGCTAAATTGGGCAACGCCAGTCCTCGTACCATCCAACGTCACTTAAAAAGACTTATAGATGCAGGGATTATTATCAATAAAATATGGCACGGTTCCAATTCTGGATATGACCTCTGGGTCGAGCCAAAAATCTTGTTAGCAACCGGTTTAAAACAGGTTGATAAGCCCAAAATTGAGCAAGACTCACGGAATTTACAACCTACACACAATCAACATCTTAAAAAAACACATACGACAACTTGTCGTCATACAGACTCTAGTAACAATGGTTACATAAATAATTTAATAATAGGCGTTGATAACTCAAGCCGAGCAAATCTGTTTGGTGATAAAAGGAATTCGCTACCGCTCACAAGAGAAACAACGTCACGCAACGCTTCTAGCAACACTTTTACAGGATACACAGGGAAAAAATGCCCCAAAAAATCTAAAGATGCAGGGGAAAATGCGCGGAATCGAGCCACAAATCAAACTGGCGCCGAAAATTTGCCACGAGATTCGGCTCGTTCCGCTTCCCTTTCTGTTTATGTGAATGCACTTTGGACGCTTTCGCGAAATGTGCTCTACCAAGACACCTATCTCACAGAATCACAAATCAAAATTGGTAAAGAATTACTCTGGCAATGGTATGATCCAGTAGCCGGTAAACATCTAGCAAATGTGCATCAATGCTATGTAGATCGCATAGAACTCGTACGGAAATATCTCGCCAAAGATCCTGAACGTCGCTTCGTCCAGCTGCCAAATCAATACTTTGATCCTAAAAATAAAACAGGTTTTGCCGGCACAAAAAAATGGTGGCGAGACCACAAAAAACGCCAGGTAGAAGTGCAACTAAAACTTATCGTTGCAGCGCAAATACGAAGATTTCTAAACAACGAGAAAAAAGATACTGCCAAACAGAAACCAAGATTAGCTCTTTTCAGGCAATGTGAGACGAGAATAGGCAAACTGGGACAACCTGAGCTATTGCAACACTTTCACGCAAGTGTGCTCAACCCTTCTACACAACGATTTTTATACACCAATACTTAACGAATGAAACGCATTTTCAAAAAGAAAAACGCTGCCCTGACCAACAAACTCAAGGGAGCGATTGCCGAGATATCTATTGATGTCTTTGGCTATGAGAAAAAAATCTCACACAATATCAAAAACTACACAGAGCACATTGCCACTTGGGAACAGCTTCCCGTGGAGCGATTGTATCTGCGTATTTACCAAGAGCAGCACAAGGTTCACTCTTATCTGTACAATCAGGATGTGCCTTTGAAAAAAATCCCCACAGATGAGCTGGCGTACTTTTTCCTGGAAGATAGTATTGCAGCGTTACCCAATGTGCGCAACAAGATTGCCTTCAGTATCAAGAAGTATCTCAAGGAATTTGCCACGGCCAATCAAATCTGTGAGCAAGATGTTCAGATCTGGCTTAATGTCAAACAAGATATTGTAACAGTTAAAGCTTTTCACAACAACACCTATATCAAGGAAATTTCACTTTTATCACTTATCAAATACTTTAAATAATGCAACAAAAGAAAAAAGGCTGGAAACTAGGCCAAGACTCAGAAACTAAAATGATAGTATGGTTCAAAGACGGCAACGTGCGCACAATGTATTCTATCGACTGGCGTCACAAATTATCAAAAACTAAAAGTAGGGAAACTGGTCTTTCGCGCTTTCGAAAAAAGATAAAAGAATACGGACCTCTTGCGGGCACTATTGAGATCTATGACAAAGCAACAGGTCAACGCATCGCCAAATTCTACGAAGGAAGTGAAATAAATATTAATGCTGAAACCAATTGATATGAGAACCATTTTAGAATTAAAAGAACGACTGAAGAATGAAACCTTATTCAGCAGAAAATATCCTGATTATGAAGAAGACGATGATAAAGTTCATTTGTTGTATGTATCGCCTCGTTTAGATTCCACAGGGTATTACCGTGCGATAACACCTGCTTTAGAGCTTAATAAAACACCATCACATTGCGCGATTATTAACGCTATTGAAACCTTCAACTTCAATAAACGCTTTGAAGATTATGAGAATCTGATTGATGAAAAACTATTATACTGGGCAGATTATGTGATCTTCCCAGTTATCTTTTCAGATATTGATTTCTTTTTAAAAGCGATTCGTGTATTGCGACCAGATGTACAATTGGTAATGGATATCGATCAAAACTTCAATGCTATTCCTCAAAGTCACGCATTGTCGCGTAAAATCAGCACTCGTGACAAAGAGCAATTATTGTCAAATATGATTTCTATGGATGTGGTTACAGCTGCGACAAAACCATTGGCTAGTTTTTATAAAAAGATCCTGCACGACAATTTTCCTAATCATAGTACACACGTTGCACAATTGCCCTCTCTAGTATCACGACTAGGATACGAAGAAATACCACCTTTAAAACGTAATGAGTCTGAAACAATCAGGATTGGGATTATAGGCAGCAAAAGTCAGCTTGAAGATTTGCTAGTCCTTAAGGAACTAGTTGCAAAAACTAAAGAAGTCCTTAAAGAAGGAGTTCAATTTGTATGTTACGGTTGGGATGGAAAAGACAGTAATGGCGAGCTAGTTCTTAAAGGACTATCAATAGAATATCACAAACCTGTGGCGTTTGAAAATCACTTTAAAAAGCTGAATCATTTGTCACTGGATATAGTTCTTTTACTTTCTGAAAAGAACCGCTTTTCTCAATGTGCGCCTTACACTGAGCTATTGGAAAGTGCTGTTTATGGTATTCCTGTGATTGCATCAAAATACCATCCAGCCGGACAAGTCTTTAAGGAAGGAGAAACAGGATTGCTTGCTGAAACCGCTGAAGATTGGGTAAACGCTATCCAACGTTTAGTAGCTGATAAAGAGCTTCGCGATCAAGTGGGTAAGAATGCCTTAAAGTCTATCTGGATGGAGCAGCATTTTACGAATAGGCAACTTCAGAAGTTTCAGGATTTGTTTATTTGATAATTCTATAGATTGATAGACCTTCAAATAGCATAAAAAGGTTTTATTCTATTAATTTCATAGAGATAAAAGTACTTTTATGGATGATATAACGAGTTGCCCACAACTATGAGATACTTGCTGCAACTATTAATTATCGCTTTGATTTTTAGTTATTATAAACCAAATAAACAGGTTTATGATAATTATAAATATGTTGTTTTACAAATCGACCGAATTAGCAATAACGTTTTTCAAAATATCTCCTATTTAGAGACAAAAAGTTTGGGTACAAAACCCTGCAATGGTATGATTTACATTAATGATAATGAAGCTATCCGTTTTGATTCACCAACAAATAAAACCCTTCTTCAGAATTAATTAAATGGATTGGAGAGAAAAATATCAAAGCTGTTGTCGTTACTCATTTTCATATTGACTGTTTAGGCGGATTAAATAAATTTCAATCAAATGGAGTTACATCTTTCGCTACAAATCAAACCATTCAACTTGCGAAAGAAGGTAACAGAGAAATATTATCACAAAATGGTTTTGATAAAGAGTATAAATTCCAAATAGAAAACTAAGTTATTTTCGCAAAATATTTTGGACAAGGACACACAAGATAACATTGTAGGTTATGTTCCAAGTGAAAAAGTTTTGTTCGGTTGTTGTTTAGTCAAATCATTAAACGCATCAGAAGGTAATCTTTCAGACTCAAGCATAGAGGATTGGTCTAAAACAGTTGAGAAACTCAAAAATGAATTCTCTGAAATAGAAAATGTAGTTCCGGGGCACGGAAAAAGCGGAGGAACAGAACTTCTGGATTATACAATTAATCAATTTAAAGTTTACAACGAACGATATGTTTTCTTTCTTCACAATAGGTTTTTAGAAACTTACGAATTGGAGGAATTCCATCCTGAATTCGGACGAACAGAGTACAAAGAAATTTTATTAGAATTTGAAAAAAGTGGACTGAAGGTAATTAGTGAAAAGAGAAACGAAAATGTTAACGCAAGAGATTATACAATCAGAATTGTAAACCAAGTTGACAGTTTAATTAAGACAGGAATTAAACCTAAAAATATAACTATAGTTGGGACATCAAAAGGTGGATATATTGCTCAATACGTTTCGACTTTAGCAAATAACCCATATTTAAATTTTGTGTTTATTGCAAGTTATAGAGAAAGTGACATCCAAAATTTTCCTGAACTCAATTATTGTGGAAACATTTTGAAAATTTTTGAGAAATCTGACCCTTATGAAGTTTCAGCCAAAAAAAGAAAAGAAAACTCGACTTGTAAGATTGAGAACTTTAAAGAAATTGAACTGAATACAGGCATGGGACACGGATTTTTATTCAAACCTTTAAAAGAATGGATAGAACCTAAAATAAAATGGGCGAATGGAAATTATAAAATAGAATAAAATAACTGAAGGCCGTGAATAATTAATTACTTTGGTCGTTGCTTATTTGGAAAATTCCTTCGGAATTTTCTCGCGTTCGTTTTTGTTTACTAAATTAGTTGCTTAAACACGCAACGAACCATACACAAGACCTTTAGCGGCAATGCAAAAACCCGTCTAAAAAAGAAATTGTCGGTAGTATTCTGTATTTCATACCTCATTAGTACTTTTTTCCTACCCTATTCATACCTAAATTGTTGATTGTGTAAATTAGATTTGCTATCAAAATAATTTTCACTTTTAATTTTATCAAGATGAAGAAAAACACATTTATATTATTTTTCATGCTTGTATGCAACAGCCTTATGTTTGCGCAAGAAGATCTCGGCCCTTTTAACGAGGAAACTATATTTGCACCAGAATCCTACAATGTACTCACACCTAAAGAAAGTTGGGAAATCCACAAAACTGCATTCATTAAAAAATTAGAGAAAGAAGGTGTAAAGCAAGTGGAAGTAAAGAAGCGCCTTTTGAAATACGAAAAGGAAAAAGCTACTTATTTCGCCAACTTGAAAGAACGGCATCGATTAGCAGCGATTGAACGAGAAAAGGCAGCAATTCGACGTAAGGAAGCCGCAAAAAGAAGGAAACTTGCTGAAATCGAACGTGATAAGGCAGCAATTCGACGTGAGGAAGCCGCTGAAAAAAGGAAATTGGCTGATGAGTGGCGCAAAAATTATGAACTGCTGTTATCCAAAAATGTAGCTCTTGTAAAAGATACTGATAATATTGAACCCATTACTTTTGAAATAAGTTCAGAAACTACTATAAGTTTTGGTGTTAGAGCAAATATTTATTCAGGTAATGTTAAATTGGTAATGTATAACCCTGATGGCAAAATAGAAGCAGAGTTAAATGTAGAATACCAACCAAAAAAAACTTCTAAGAATGACAAAATGGCTCGTACATCAGGTTCATTGGATAAAAAGATTGCTGGAGCAAAAGTAGGAACTTGGCAAATAAAAATTATACCGATAAAAGCCGAAGGTTCAGTGGCATTTTCTGTCAGTCTTAAGAAAAATCAATAGTTAATGTATCAAGTATTAAAAACTTTATTTCTCGTTTGTTTACTTCTTGCGAGCTATCAATCCAAGGCACAGGCTAAAGCTTTGGGTAACTTGTCTGGCAGGTTAATTCTGGATGACTCTTGGGAAAGACAAATTTACATTTCTTTGATAGAAGGCTTAAACAACGAATATAAAATTTCAAATAGTCAAATCGTTGCAAGCTCGGTCATTGATGAAAATGGGAACTTCAATATAAAACTTGATACCTTATCTCAAAAGTGGTCACTTTTAAGACTTCACGTGGCAAAAAAAGGTATAACGCCTAACTCTTTAACAATAGGTAGTATCAACGAGAATTTTATGTTTTTAATTGCAAAAAACAATTCAGAAATAAAAATTTTCAACACTGCAACAATGCCTATTTTCAGAAATGTGCGGATTGAAGGTGCAAACTATATGAAAACATTTGAATATATAAAAGGTTTGGTGGAGTATCCCAATTCAATTGACTATGAGAATACGATGATTGAAAAAGAATTTATTGTTGAAGCCGTTTCGGAAAAGCTAAAAACTGTAGCCGATACCTGTTCGAACCCATTGGTTTCTCTGTATGCGATTTACAAAACTGATTTCCAAAGCGACCTGCAGGATAATAAATTGTTTTATGATCGATACCTGACAAAATGGAAGACACAGAATGATATGTATTTTAATGCTTTTACACAAAATTTTTCTAATGACACTATTAAGTTCAATTCTAATGAGAAATACAACGTTTGGTTCTGGCCTATAGCTTTTATTGTCTTTGCCTTAGCCTTAGTTGTTTTCTTAATTATACGTAAGAGAACAAAATCAAATATTAATGAACTGAGTGTCAAAGAAAGGGAGATTTTTGGTTTGCTTCAGCAAGGAATGAGCAATAAAGAAATTGCAGCCGAATGTAATATTGAACTGACCACAGTAAAATCTCACATAGGAAGTATTTACACTAAACTTAAAATTAAATCTCGGAAAGAGGCTCTTAATATTAAAACAAAATAGTTGTGAAAATAATAAAATTAATCGTGATATCAATGTTGTTATTCGGTTGCAAAAATGAGAAAAGGTCATCTTTGGCAATAGACGATTTTGATTATTTAGGACACGATATAGCAATAAACAACCAAGACCTTGTAATTGTTGACCAAGACTATACCAAAGCTTTAAAAATTGCTTCTCAGGAAAACAAATCAATTTTCATTGACTTTTATACAACGTGGTGCGCACCCTGTAAGAAGTTGGATAAATTAGTCTTTCAAAATGATTCTATCAAGCAAATTCTTAAAAGAGATTTCATATTATTAAAATATGATGCTGAAAACGACAAAACTTTTCACTTATCCAAAAAACATCACGTGAGCAGTTATCCAACTGCTATCGTTTTGAACCCAAAAGGCTATGTTGTAAACAGAAAATACGGGTTTCCCGGAAATGATTTTGATACATTAAGTAAAAATGTATTGGGCTTCACAGAAAAAAGTATCGAATTGAGCAGCCAAAATGAATACTTAAAAGGGTATTCAAATACCATAGACCAGACCAAGTATCCAAAGTTTTACACCGATTATATCGATAGAACCGATACGAAACCTAAAACTTCTGATATTGTTGACTTCATTAATAGTAAGGAAGATTTTTTTAAAGAAGAAGATTTTACAACACTATTGTACTTTGGCCGTGACGCCCCTTCAAATGTTGGAGATATCATTTTGAAAGACAAAACAAAGTACTTTGACCTTTATGGAGAGCAAGACGTGGAAGTATTGCTATACTTTATCACTTCTGCAAAATTCAACGAAGCTATCTCAGAAGATAATCAGAAAAAATACGACCGAGCAGTTGAGTTTACAAAACAAGCCCTTAGCCAAGGTTGGGTAGACGACCTGCTACCATCTTTTGAAAAAGATTATTTAAAAGCCCAAAACAAATGGGATGAAGTTTTGGAAATCAATAAAAAGCTAAAAGATAAAGGTAAGTTTGACAATGGTTACATTAACCATTTTAGTTGGCAGGTTTACGAACAGTGTGATGACCAAAATATTATAAAGAAATGTCTTGATTGGATGCAAGAAGTAACAAATGAAGAACCTACTTATGCCTATTTAGATACCTATGCTCATCTTATTTACAAAACTGGAGACAAACAAGAAACAAAAAGAATTGCCAAAATAGCAATTGAAGCTGCCAGAAAAGAAAATGAGAAAACAACAAGTATTCAAAAATTGCTTGATAAAATATAAAGTTGTAGTCTGTAACAATAATATATGAAATATTTGTTCAATCACGTAGCGAGTAAAGCACAGCCACTAATAAAGGTGTATATAGCTCATAGATAGTTAGTTATTTAACCGAAGTTAGGGCATATTTGCGAGTCCGCCAAATTTTTAAATTTGGCTTCTTGATAAGAATAGGTAGTAAGAAAATTAACCACTATGGACTGAAAGGTCCATAGTTTAAGCTGGTGACTTAAAGTCACCCCACGATTATTTCTTTAATATAAAATTACTGTTATGTCGATCTTCAGGCTTCCTGTGATGCTCAAGATAATCATTGACCATCTCATCAAGTATATTACCAGTACTCCATCAACCGTAACCAATTGCTCAAAAATGCCTCCCCCAATATCTTTTCTTCAACTCTGGAAATTCTTGTTGAAGCTTTCGAGAGCTGCGACCTTTCAGCTTTTTAACCAAACCACTTACGCTTGATGATGGACGATATTCTAAATGCATATGAATGTGATCCTTTGACACAATACCTTTCAAAATAGTTACATCCTCTGCTTCACAAATCTGAAAAAGCAAAGTTCGACAACGAACTTGAATGTCACCTGCCAAAACACCATAGCGATATTCTTTACACCATACCAAATGCACATTCAATCGAGAAACCGTATGACCATTACTCCGATTTTCAACGATTAAAACAAAAGTAGGTATGTTTGGAAGCTAAAGCGAAATGCACTAAAGTGCATAGCTTAAACTATTTTTGAGACCAATTAAAAAATTTGGCTAGTGCTTCATCCGAAAATATTTTCATAGTTTGTACGCTACGATCCATATACAGAGACGGTGGCAGTAATTTGAGCTCACTCTGCTCTGAACACACACACATCAGCCCAATTTACCCTACCCATAAATTCACAACCCTAGCAACAGCTAGGGTTTCTTGATTTTTAACTATAAAATAGAATTCTATAACGTACCGAAATCCCTTTCCCTTACGCCACTTTCGCGGAAGCGAAATCTATATTTATCCCAATACACACCACAAACTAGTCCCTAAGCGACTAGCAAATTTTGGGATTACAAATGCAATTAACCAGTACATTCAACAAACAGAAAAAAGGCATAGAGCTTCATTTTAGCGAAGTCCTTCCTAAAGAACTAGCATTTCATTTAAAGGAACTTGGTTTCAAGGAAACGCTGTCAGACCCAATGAAATGGTACGTTGACAATCATCCTGCATACTGTCGCTATGTAGAAGAGCTGGAAAAGGAATTTGCAAAAGATGGCGATTGGAAACAAGTATTGATCCATCCATCTTTTGAATCGTCCTTAGAAAACATTGACAAAGGGCAATTTACCTATGTAACCATCTTCCTTAAGGGGCAGGAAAAAGCAGAACAGGAAAACTATGTCGTTTTCGATTCTTACAAGAAAGTCACTCACGAGATAGCCAGCCGTTTTGCAATGCGCAAGTATGGCGATATGCTCAAACATATAGAAGTACATCCACGCAACTACAAGAGAAAGTCACGCGTCCTGTTTAGAGACGGGAAAGTGATTGATGGTATGGTCGCTTTAGAAAGCGTGCCTACCCAAAACGAAGTTGTTAAGGGAGTGGCTGAAAATTATGAGCTAGTCGCTAAGGAAAGAGATACAACAACTGACAAAGTCCCTATAGAAGGAGCTGAAGAAAAAAAGGAAGTCGTTAAGGAACCAGAAAATGATTCTGGTTATAAAACTGATGCAGAACGTGAGCTTTCCACAAGATCTGTTTTAAAGGAAGTCATAGAAAAACTGAACGAGCAAACCGAAGAACTGGATGGCGAACCTGAAACCATTATCGCCACCACCGTAAGTGATCTGGAAGACGCTGCCGATCAATGGAGCGAAATCCATTTTAAGAATCATCTCTTAAAAGCACTTCAGAATTTTAAAGATTGGGTGTACGATCTGGCTATTAAAGATCGGGCGATGGCATTAATGCAAGTGAATCGCTTGAATCAATCTTTGGATTTGGAGCTTATTCCGCTAAAAGAAGTTGAAACCGAAGCTAGGTCTATTGCCAAAGATATTTTTAATCGTGATCATATCGTTCCCAATGTACTTGTTCCTGTTCACGCTGGCGAGCCTTTCCAGTCTGGCAGTTTGACCATAGGCGATGGTAACTTCTTAAAGTTTAAGTTTCCCCAACTTTATACAGTAAATGATGAGAACTTGAAACAGGTTTCTGGTTTGGAGCTCTTTCAACTTTCACAAATGCCGCATCCCAATGATTATGGTATTGCCGTAAATCGCTCAACGCTTTTACAAGAATGGGAAAATCGTGGCCCAGAAGCATTTGCAACCATCGGTTATCCTACGGATCTCAATTATCCTTATGTGAACATTCACGCAGGTTATAAAAGCGTTTCGCCATTGGGTGCTGAAATTGACATCGAGAATAACAGCCACAAATGGTGGTCTGTGGTAGAACATTCACGTCCCATCGCAGATCCACAGAAAGGAATCGAGATTATCGATGCGATGTTACTGCAATTGGTAGAAGATCATCTGGACTATATGAATCCTAAAACTGGTAAACCCAAAACGGATAAGAAATCTAAAGAAGCCTTTAACGAGATGCAATGGCAGATGAATCGTTTGGAACGTTCTAAAGCCAATATTCAGGATTATTTGGAAGTACAGCAAAAACCAGACAACAAATCGAAATCACTTCCCAAAAAGCAAAAGGCTCAAAAATCAACTACTAAAAACGATTATATTGATCGTGTGGTGGCTGTGATGCATACCGCTTTCGCGAAAGCGCAACGCCCATCAAAAAAGAAAGTCGAAGCATTAAAAGAAGAAACGGGCTCACCCAATTTAGGTGCACTTTGGGAAGCGGTGGAATTGAGTTGGTTATTGTGGTACAAAATGCTCTACAAAGAGCCAATTCCTTTTGAAAGTCGCTTACGTAAAATGGACTCTTTTTGGAGTCAAGTGCAGCCGACATACGCCTATTCAGATAGTAGTAAAGAACTCTATAAGCAATATTCTACGCCTTGTCCCATAGGCGCCATCGTTGCAGAATACACCCAAATGAAGGATGCAGAATTCATCTTTGAACCCAGCGCAGGAAACGGTCTATTGCTCGTAGGTGCAAATCCACGAATCACGCACGTAAACGAGATTGATGCCAGCCGAAAAAAGTCGCTAGAGTATCAGGGTTTTGGTCGCATCACAAATGACAATGCTGCTGAACCTTTTCCTGAAGTGATGAATAAAGTGCACGATGTGGTAGTGACCAATCCGCCATTTGCTAGATGGGAAGCGTCCAAATTTGATAAGCAGCGTATCGCCAATAAATATTTCAACAAGCAGCGTGGTATTGCAAACCATATTAGGCTAGAACATTTGATGGCTGGACTGGCGTTGCACACGATGAAAGATGATGGCAAAGCGGCGATTATCATTATGGGTCACGTTTATTTTGGCGAAGATGGGCTGTTTGCAAAATACCGTCCATTTTTCAATTGGTTATACCGTCATTATCACGTGGACGATATTATCAATATGAACAGCTACAAGCTCTATAATAAGCAAGGTGCTGTGACTAAAACGATGCTTATTCTGGTAGGTGGTCGTAAATCAAAACCATCTGGTGTTGCGCCAGATCAGACTAAAGCACCAGACTTAGATACAATGGTGGAAACGTTTTTTGATCTCTGGAAACGTGTCAAGTCACACATTATACCCAACTTAAACACACTCATCTCGCAACTTAAAAAAGCACGAATACAATGATATTTTATAACAATCAATTAATGTCTGGCGATGTTAAGGCACGACTTTTTATGGTTTCAAATCCTTCAAAATTTGAAAGGTTTGAAGATCACGAAGCAGGCATATTCATCCAGCTACACGAACTCATCGAGCAAGCCACAGCAATGGGCGATGATCCCATTGCGCTTATCGAAGAGTACTTGGAAGTCATCTATAATGATGGGACGAGTACTGAAGAAATTGCCAGCTTTTTGTTGGAAACCGATAAGATGCAGACCGCGCTATGGACGCTCAAAGAAAGTTGGGATAAAATGGACGACAGCCTGCCTACAGACTCATTAATGTATGGCGGAATGGATAAGGAAGATGCTGTGCAATTGTATTCAGAAACCACGCTTCGCAGTTACTTGGAAGCACTAGCACTTTTCAAGAATGAATAACGAAGAACTCGATATCAAGGAAGCTGAATACAGCCAAAACGCAGATGAAGTTGCAAAACTTGCAACTCAGGAAGCGGCATTAGTGCCTTATGTGTCCAAGTCGCAAGCGCCTTATAAAATGAACACGCTTATCCCGCGCAATATGGCTTTTGAAGTACAAAAGTCATTAAATCGTATTGTAAAGGACAAAGGCAACATTGACAATTATGTACGTAACCAGCTCAAGTATGAATCTACCAAAGAGATGTGGAAAGGTCTCGGTGCAGAACAAGTTGATGCTGTGGGATTATATCTCAAGCAATTTGAGAACGAGCAAGGTATTATCATAGCAGATCAAACGGGAATTGGGAAAGGCAGGCAAGCAGCGGCGGTGATACGACACGCAGTTATGCAGGGCTTTCTTCCCGTTTTCTTTACCAAAAAGCCAGACCTTTTTACAGATATGTACCGCGATCTCAAAGCGATTGGTTTTGACAACATCCGCCCATTTATCGTCAACACCGATACAGATTCAAAGGTAAAAGATGCCCAAGGTAATGTGGTCTTTACACCGATGAGCAGCAAGGCACAATATGACCTGATTACCACAGAAAAAGAGTATCCCACAGAAAGCATCGAGTCTATTGAGTGGCACAAGAAAATCGGTAAGAATTTACCAGATCCAGATAAGGTGCCATTTATCACTATCACGGAAACCTTAGACCATTTGCCTGTAGGCTACGATATGATTTTTTGCACCTATTCACAGGTACAGTCTGCACATCCTTACAAAAGATTGTGGCTGGAAAGTATGGTCAACAATGGTCTGGAAGGCAGCAAGAAATATAAGAAGGTCATATTTATTCTCGATGAGTCGCATATGGCAGGTGGTTTTGATTCCATCATTGGGACGTGGATGCGCAACGTATTACCACAAACCAAAGCCTGTTGCTTTTTAAGTGCTACGTTCGCCAAATATCCCGAAGTGATGCCGTTTTATGCAAAGAAAACCGCTATTGCCGAAACTGGACTGACCGATGCAAGTTTTGTACGTTCTATGACCAGCGGAGGACTGGCGCTTCAGGAAATTGTGGCGTCCAACCTCTCCGAAAGTGGTCAGCTCATTCGTAGGCAAAGATCAAATGAAGGTATCAAAGTAGATTATATCACGCTCGATGCAGAACCACAGCGCAGCATCAGCCGTGCGAGTGTCAATAGTATCATTTCCTTGATGAATGAAGTTGTTCAGTTTGAACAGGAATTTGTCGCGCCTGTTTTGGCAGATATTCACGCTTCCGCGAAAGCGCAAGGAGAGCATATGTCTTCTAAACCAAGGAGTCTTGGCGTAAAGCAATCGCCATACTTTTCCAGAGTGTTCAATATCGTTGACCAAATGCTATTTGCGCTTAAGGTAAAGGATGTGGTAGATCACACCATTAAATTATTGAAGGAAAACAAGAAGGTCGTGATTGCTTTTAAGTCAACAATGGGTGCATTTTTGAAAGAGATGAACTTGGTAAGTGGAGATGTGATTCCCAAGGAACAGATGGATTTTGTGAGAACCTTGGTTCGCGGTCTTGACGGAATTTTCAATTACAGTTATACCGCAATTGATGGCTCAAAAACACGTGAACGCATAGAACTGGAAGAGCTATCGCAAAAAGGTATTGAGAAATACAAAGACATTAAAAAGCGAATGGTTTTAGAAAGTTCAGGACTTTCAATCTCGCCTATTGATGAGTTGATTCACTTCATCGAGAAGGAGAAAAAACCAAAACATCTTGGCGGTCATACTGATTTGTATTTTAAAGTTGCCGAAGTCACAGGTCGTAATCAGCGCATTGCGATAGAAGGCGACGAAGCTGTGGTGCAATCCTTCCGCAGTAATACAGAGCGCTCTTTTAGAATGTTCAATAGTGGCGATTATGATGTGCTGCTGATTAATCAGAGTGGTTCTACAGGCTCATCGGCGCACGCAAGTAAAGATTTTAAGGATCAGCGCCAGCGTGCGATGATCGTGCATCAGTTTGAATTAGATATCAATACTGAAGTTCAAAAGCGTGGTCGTATCAATCGTACTGGTCAAGTAGTATTACCTGAATACTATTACATCACAAGCGACATCCCAACGGAAAAACGGTTGATGACTATGCTCAAGGCGAAATTGAAATCGCTGGATGCCAATACCACAGGCTCACAAAAAACCAATGATGAAACATTAAAAAGTGCTGATTTCTTAAATAAATATGGCGATATCGCTGCGTGGAATTGGGTAGATGAGAACCAGGAAATGATGGAGCAATTGGGTTATCCAACGTATCAAAAGAAAACAGATAAAAATGGCTATATACGCTATGAGCGTAATGGTTTTAAAGATGGAGCTGTACGTCAGTTGACTGGTAGAGCTGGATTGCTGAAAGTTGAAGAACAAGATGCACTTTATGATGATCTTCTGGAACGCTACGACCATCAGATCAAACTTGAAAAACAACAAGGAACTTATGATCTGGAAACAGAGTTCCTGCCACTTGATGCCGAAACCAAGAAACGTTTTTTGTTTCAGAAAGGTCAAGGTGGTGCTACACCATTTGGGAAAGACACGGTGCGCGATATTACGATTGTCAATAATCTAAAACGACCCTTTACTAAACAAGACATTGATAAACGTATCACAGACTCACTCGAAGGACAGAAACCTGTTCAAGTACGAATGAAAATGGTAGATGCCATCAATGAGAAATATCCATTGCTTATTGAAGAGCGTAAAGCAAAAAAGCTTGATGTCATAAATAGGTTGAAAGAAGATCGCGACGATCTACCGCAACGTGGTAGCGGCGATACTGAAAAGGAAAATGAGCGTATTCAGTCTGACTGGACAAAGCTGGAAGAAATCATTCACGCCAAGACATCTCAGCTCGCCACTTATGTGGCAGGCTTGGAGAATACGAAGCGTTCTATCGTTAGGTATATCACAATGTGGAACATTGGCGACGTGGTGCGTGTTCCGTTTATTGGGACAACCATCAATCCATCTTGGGGAATATTTCTGGGCGTGAGTATTGGCAAGTCTGGTAAGAATCCATATACGTTGAGTAACATCAGTTTGAAATTTGGCGTCACAGATTCACGAAAAATCCTGACCTATAGTCTGCAACCAGCAGAGCAGAGTTTTATCTCACAGATTTTTACGGAAAGCCGTGACATTTCCGAAGCAGATGTACAGATGGTCAATCTGGAATGGAATGAGCTGATTAAAAAAGCATCTTCTAAAAGAGAACGCCGTCACATCCTTACGGAGAATATTGTGGGTGCATCCAACCAGATAGGCACACAGAACAAGCTCATTAAATACAATACCAAAGAAGGAACCATCAAAAACGGCATTTTGCTACATCGCGATTTTGGTAAGGATGGTGAAGCAAATTCCGCAGTACTGCCTATTTCTGAAGCATTCAATATCATTCGGAAACTGGAAATAGATGACTTCTTTGCAGATCATAAGCTCAACTTTCGCGTTAAGCGAATAAGTGAAAATTATTTTCAGTTGTACCTGGATAAAAAGGATTTGTACTCGGCTATTATTGATGAGAAGCTGCGTTCGTTTTTAAAACGTGCTGAAGGACAATCAAACGATGAGCTACCAGATTTTGTGCAGAACGCTGGCGATATGACGGCAGCGTTACATATAGAAAAGTTGCAGTTGTTTCTGAACCGTTTGGATGCGTTTGGTGTTCAATTCTTAGGACACGCTCGCGAACTTGAAGATTGGGAAATTGAAAATGAAGCCGACTGGAAGTCGAAGACAAAATCCACTTCTGGCAGCTATAAATACCGATTGGGTCGTGCGTATGGCCAAGGAAGCAATCCTACGACTGGCTTTGTGAGTTATGAAGAGCCGAATTCACAGTATGCGTATGGTTTAGTTATTTACAACAGACCACTTTCAGATAAGGAAAAGTTTAATTATTCATTGATTCCTGTCTTTAAAAATGTGGAAGAACCGTATCAGCTTTGGAAAACAGAAACGCTCACATCAGGTTTGAAAGATGATTTTAATAACATCGTTGGTGATGCAAAAAGATTACCGCTACACGATGCTATAGAGAGATTGGGGTATTTCATCTTAAACCATCCACACGAAGATGGTAACGCCGAATTTGTTTTTGGCGATTATACGGCACAGGATCTTGGTCGCATCTTTTATGAAGACACCATTGCACAAATTTCTGCCATTGATGAAATCTTAAATCAATTACAAATCGTCGAGATCTAATGAAAGTGAACCCAAATAAAATGTACGTTTTGTACAGTCCATTCTACAATACGCGTAAAGGTATTTTTAGTGGAAAACCAACAACGATGCAAGAGCTAAAAAATAAATTTAGACGTGGTATGGATGCTCAAATGATCGTGGCCATTTATTCTACAAAGAAAGAAGCCAACGCTGCCGCAGATACACTTTTTAAAAAATCACGCAAGTATGACAAATAGAAAACTCGATATCCCAGAAGTACAACAGATTCCGCAATTTATGAAAGTGATGGATGATCTGAGTGTTGGGAATAATCCATATTTAGTTGGAAGTGCCGGAACTGGAAAAACTACGTTAGGCGAAAAGATTGCCTATGCTATCAATGGAAGGTCTGAAAATGATGGACAAGAATTGCCTTTTACTATCGTGAATTGCAACCAATGGACATCGCCTATCGATATTAAAGGCGGTCAAACCATTACAGGCTACAAAGAAGGTGCATTGATCGAAGCCTGGCGTGATGGAAAAATCTTGATTCTGGATGAAATGCCAAAGTTGGACGCTAATACCGCAGGGTTACTCAATGATGCTCTGGCTAAGAGCGCCAAAGAAGACGCTATTATTTTTAATGGTAAGAATGAGCCAGTCGTAAAGCACCGCAACTTTGGTTGTATTGCTACTGGTAACGTGATTGGTAAAGGAGCGAGTGGTAACTACGTTGGAAACAACAAACAGGATGCGTCACTTTTAGATCGTTTTAGCGGTTGCATCTATCGCATAGGATTCAACGAAACTTTAGAGCGGCAGCTCGTTTATCCGCCAGTAGTGAATATTTGTCTGGAGATACGTAAATCCATCCTACGTTACGAAGGAAAAGAAGGTGGTGATGACGATACTGAAGATATAATGACCTTGCGTACAATGCTCAACCTAGAACGCGCTTACGAACTCGAAATGAAGCGCGAAACAGGAATGAAAGATGAGTTTGGAAAGACCTATCGCAAAATGCCTAATGGCAAAACGTTGAAAGATGCACTTCATAGCTATTTCCTTGCAATGAACAAAGAAAAAGCGGAGCACATAAAAACAGAAGTGAATCTGGAAGGATTTCTTAATTCCTATAAAGGCAGTGTGATGAAGGCTGAATTTATTAAGGAGTTTAAGAGGCGGATTGGGTAGGGTTATTTTATCTTTAGCTTTTAGAAAACAGATATAGTTGCTGTTTTGTTTATCGATATATCGTTAAACCAATCTGTAAAAGGCGAAACTAATCCTAAGGATGAGCCAATGGTCATAAGCGCAGGATTTAGCGTAGCGATACCACCAATAATCGTAACTACTGCTGCGGTTGTTGTAGAAAGTTTTCCTATTTTCTTAATTCCATTAACGGCCTTAACTTTTTTGCTGCTTTTTAAATAGTCGTTTACATCCTCTATAATATTTTTGATATTATATTCAGCGTCACTTTTTCCTCCTTTTGTAATTGTTGATAGGTAATCTTGATAAAAACCTTTTTCACTTTCAATTATTGAAGCGAATTTTGTTAATGAAATTCTAGTATCAAGATCAAACTCAGCACTTTTTAATATTTTCTCAGTCAATAGCGAACTGAGAAGTTTATCATAAATATTACCTGCCTCACTCAAATTCTGTTTAAATATCAATTCCGCATCATCATTAACTATACGTTGATATTCTTTGTCTGATTCTGCTATTGTATATGGGTTTAAGTTACATTTATTTGCTATAGAGAGCATATTCAATAATGTTATTGTTTGTGCATTAGCGTTTGAAGTTTTAAAAACTCTATTAATTAGTTTTTTTGATTTCTTATTCCAAGAAAATGGGTTAGGTATTATAACGAATCTACCTGATTTTGCTAAATCTAAAGCCAGTACTAAGTTTTTGCATAGGTCTCCAATTCTTAGTATTTCAGACGATTTTATTTTTCTTTTATAAAGAATACGTTCATAAACATAGTCAAGCATCACAACACGGTCGCCTAACAGGTAGCCTGTTCTCAAAGCAAGTTCGAAATCATCTACCAATCCAAAAAGGCCATTTTGTATAACTGCGTCTATTTTATCCTTTAGAATGTCAATAGCAGATTCTGATTTTTCCCAAATTTTATCGAGATCTAACTTGAGTTTATCAAAGTCACTAACCGAAGTTGTATCAGGGAAAAATTGTACTGATCCGTTTAATATCCTTATATCAAGGTTTCTTAGTATTGCTTCAATATAACTAATCGTAAAATGGTTGTAGTTTTCAGAATCCAAAGTAGTAGGTGCATTTAGTTTTAGTCAATTTTTTTATCTCTTTTTTTAAAATTTTATGGTTGCTATAATTCGATCTTAAATGCTTTTTTATAGTTTTCCATCTATCAAACTTCTTAGTTTGCGCCCTCAGTACACAACCTATAGCAGCAACTCCCATTTCATCTATATTGAAATTGTCATTATTTCTATTTGAATAAAGGTAAATAAGCTTGAATAATATTTTTTTAGGAACAAGATTGTCACACATTCTGCCAAAGTAGATCATATCACCACCGAACAAAATGCCTTCCTCTTCATCTAAAACGTGGTAGACGTGCCTCCAAAAAGCCTTACTACTAATGTCCCATAAATAATCTATGTAATCGCAGATATAATCTTCTTCAAAAGTTCTATGATTTACTTTTACATAGATTTCATCTGGAGTTAAGCTCTCTACAACTTTTCTGGCTACATCTGGTTGCAGTTCTTCGAGTGCTAAGTGGAAATTTTCAGTACCTCTTTCTTTCAGTAGTTTCTTTTTTAATTTATGAGTGTTTTCCATAATTTATTTGAAATTTGAAGCTAGTTTTTCTAAATGCTCTGTTTTAATAACCTCACTTATTGGACTAGTCCAATGAATAAAACCTGGGTTTTTATCTCTGGAGTTAGAAATCAATTGAAAATAAAGCTTAAGGTTCTCTTTTTGAAGATCATTCATTTTTTCAAATTCAGCAGTAATTTCTTCAGTGGTTTTGGTTATGATGAAATTTGATAATTTACCACATATACCTACAAAAATATCAGACAACTGAATAAGTATGGAATCTTGAGATTTTACAAATGAGTATTTAGAAAGCTCTTTTGATTTGTAAAGTAGTTTATATTTTTTTATTATTTTTTCTATAACAATTTCTTCATCAAAAGTATGCGTTGCTTTGTTGAAAAGATATATTGGTCTGAGATAGAAATGCGAAAAGTCCTTGATAATTTGCAAATCTTCTTCATTTTGAATAAATACTAGCTCTTCAGAATCATTGACTGCGTTTATAAATACTTTTAAGTATTCTGAAAATTCTTCATCCTCTTTATAGTCCTTAAGTAGATTGAATAAATCAGTTGCAAAATTCTCTAAATCTTCTCCTTTAATGTTAGGGTAATTATAACTAAAAAAAATCTGCTGGGCTTTCTCAATTTCTTTTCTAATGACTTGATAGATTACGTCCTTTAACTTATCTATAAACTGCGGACCCTTATCAAATATTGATTTATCATTCATTATGGCCGAATCAACAATATCTACAATCCCGAAGTATAATATATTGAGAGATGAAAAATGAACATCAAATTCACTGTCTGTTATAAATTCTAAATACATTTTGAACTTCCACGACTTTAAGCAGTCAGTAAAAGAACCGGTTGCTATATTTTTGAATTTTAACTCATTTACATTTGCCTGAAGTTTCAAGGACTTTCTGAACTCTTCAAATTCTATAAGTTCTTCATTATCTATGATGCCACCTAATACAAAGTTACTGTCAATGGAAACATTAAACTCTTCTTGGGTTATGTAAACCTTTCCGAAATTGTTCGTTTCGTCATAGTAGAAATGGCATACTTCATCAAAATTGACGTGAGGAGCACTTGATAAAGTTGCGTCTCTAATTTTTTCTGTTTCAAAGTCTGTAGGCTCCTGTTCTTCAGTTTTCATAAAATTAGTTTTCAAAAAGTAATAGGAATTTAGTGCTTTTCGATTTAATCTTTAAAATCTCATCAGCATTTTTGTCTGTATTAAGCAAGCACCAATATTTTTGTTCGTTCCATACAAAATCACGTTTTAATCCAGAACCCTTTTGAGATATAAAACCCCAAAACCAAAGATCGTCCCAAACTTCCATTTGTTCTGAAGAATACAGGTTTTGCAAATACTTGTTGATTTTATCAAAGTTCCATTTAATTGCAGGATTCAATTTGTAAAATATGGCCTCAATAACTGCATCAACGGGAAGATATATTTTTTCATTGACATCAATTTTTGTTGGTGCATCGTCCCAAATTTTGAATGCACCATCATATTGACCATTATGCAAATGATATATTGTTTTAGTAAATAAAGCAGAAGTTTTCTTTCCCCAACCGCTTTGTGAGATCATTGACTCATATAAGTCTTGATAATTGAATTTATTTGTATTATTTGGATTGAGTAATAGGATAAAATCTTTTAAAGAACTTAAGTTATTCTTTCCTTTATAAACCTTCTGAAAGAAGTCTGATAACTTGTCAAGATTGGGCTGGCTTTGAGTGTTTGCAATATGATGTAACAAGGAGTAGACCTTGTCTTCAGTAGATTCAAATGGCTCTAAAAAGGATTTATAGGATTTGGATTGGACCAGGTGGTTGTGATGTCTATTTTCTTTTAGAAAATTAAATAACCTATTGATTGAGTTGCGAAATGTATTGTCTGTCATCACTCTTTAAGATTTTACTTCGACAGATCCATCTGCACTGACCCAATAATGAATAATTCCTATCTTATTTAATTCAGGTACAATACTACCTATTGCTTTTCTAATCTGTTCATCTTCTGGATGAGCGATTGCAATAATTGCATCAGGATAAGACACTTTTGTCTCCAGACATTTAATAATAGCTTTTCCCAAATGAGTCTTGATTTGTCCTGAGTTAAAAAAATCTCGTCTTTTGGTTGGGGAATCTTTGTGTGCTTTTGCTCCTTTTACTGTGATTAAAAGTTTTTTATTGTTGCGTAGAGCAACAATATCGTATCCTCTTGTTTGTCCTAAGCAATAGCTTTCTATTGAATAACCTTGATTTTCTAAGTGAGGCATAAGAAGTTCAATAGTTCTATTTTCCGTAAGTTTACCCATATTTGTGTTTGAAATCCATCACAAGATAATTTAATTACTACCTACTCAAAAAAATCAACGTCCCAAACTACAATCCCATCCTCAAACAACTCACACCACTAATTCTATTTTTAAAAGAATTACGTGAGTCGACCACAAAAACATATCGCCCAGAGTGACAGTGGCAAATACAACTATCTCTTGTTTGATAGTGTGTTTGCCTTTAATGCGTTTGTAGATCACGAGATCCAGCAACTGTCCAGTAGCAATGCTTCACGATGGAACAATGTGGTACAAAGCACATCCCAAAACTTAAATTTTGGTACCGACTGGTACGGTACACCTACGCCAAAAGATGTGAAAGAACTTGAAAAACATCGCACCTTTTTAGGAATGAAACTGGCGCAGAAAATTCAACCGCAGATTAAAGATAAACTGGCGACTTATTTAGACTATCTACAGGATTCTGTATTGCCCAAACCTAAAATGGCGTACAACAATCGCGGTCTTGGCGTGTTCTCTTTTGAGCGTGCTGCGATGGCGATGTACAAGGACTTTCCTGTAAATACCCAAACGCCAGTCAGTACCGCCGTGAGCCAGATGAATATAGAACTACGCAATCATCAGATATCTACTTCGGTAAAAAGTGTGTACGCCTATTTTCAGGATAAGCAGATGAGTTATCCATCGGTGCAACTGTATATAATGGCCGGTGCAAATGCTAATGTGAAGGGCAATCAATTGCTTTATGTTGGGCTTGCCTGTGCTGAGTTGGTTGACTTTCTGGAACTGCGTGGCATTTCTGTAGAAGTTAATGTGCTTTTGGGCACGTCTTTCAGCAATCAAGTGGCAATGGCTTGTGTGCGTGTCAAGCGTTTTCAAGACAGACTGGACAAGAATCAGTTGTTGCTTATCAGTAGCGATCCGCGCTATTTTAGATATCGTGGTTTTAAAAGTTTAGTAGCGTTGAGCAACTATTTCGGCTTGACGATTCCGTCTGGTTTGGGATCGATTACGGCTCAAATGGGTACCGCTTTCGCGAAAGCGATCAACCCAAAAGGCTTCGTGTTTGAACAAAGTTACGCGATGGAAACCGCAGTCAAGGAAGTGACCCAGATCATAGAAAATTATAAAAACCAACTCGCTGCCTGATGAAAAAGAAATTGAAACAAAGCGTGATAGACGCTATTATGGACAGAGCTGTTGAAATCAATAAAGCGTGCAAAGAACAATGTAGGGATTTTGAGATTATGCTTTCGCGACAGCGAGAAAACTCACTCATCCTGCGCTGGACGAGCATAGATATATCTAACGAAGATAATCCGGTGCAGCAATATCGATATGAATGTTTCCAAACGGATGGGACATCGCAAATGTGCTCCGTTCATTATGCAGATCAGGACGAAGCAAACGAGTTTATCTGGTCGCTGGAGCCGCTGTACCATCAACAATTTGCCATAGATCATAAATTATAGAAAATGTATAGAACCAAAGATATTTCAAAAGCCGAATTAAAAGCACTTGCCATAAAAAATCAAGACGAGATTGTAGCGCTTACGGGTAGCGAGCTTGATCCTGTAAAAGCCTGGGAAGTCATAAAACAGGCATCAGATAATTTCACAAATAGCGACCTAAAAGCGCAGGAAGCAGACACGCTTTTATACGAAATGCTACATCCTGATGAGAAATCTGCAAGTGGAGAAATTTACATAATGAGTGATGGCTTTCAATGGCAGCTACTCTCAAAGGCCGAAGCAAAAAAACGTTTTAAAACCGATAAAGAAGTGTACGGCATAGACCGTTCTTCTGAAACCGAAGCGCTTATTGAGAGCAACGGAGATATGGAACGCTTTGAAGAATTTGGCGTGGAGCATACAAACAATGACGTAAAGCGAAAGCCAAAAGCGAAAGCCGAGAAAAAAACGGCATCGTCTAAAGAAACTATACGTATACAGGAAAAAGAACGTGCCAGAGCCTTATCGCTTTTGGAACTTGAATTATTAATCGCCGCCTAAAGAATAATTATGACCATAGAAAAATTACAAAAGCTCAAATTGAGCGCCGTGCAACCAGATGCCTTGCAAACCGCAGTTAAAGAATTGCTGGCAGACTATAAGGAAACTTCAGATAAAGAAGCCTTTGAAGAAATAGCCAGAGAGAATATTGAAAAAGTATTCTCGATGGTAGAGCGACTTTCGCCAGACGCCATCGTGAAAGAAACAAAGCCAGCTAAAAAGAAAGCGCCATCTAAAACGGTCAAAAGGGAACTGGATAAAATGACCAGTGATATTAAGCTGTGTAGAGCGAAAATCCGCAAGTTTAATGAAGAGAAGCGCAAAAACGAGCCTAAGAAACCCAAACCGATGCGCCACACTAAAATCAAAGGGCATTTTATTTCGATAGCCAATCTGATTCCAGCTAAATTAAAGGATGATGTAGGTGTGCAAAAAGAAGCCGAAAAAGTCTTATTACGTGCTCATCGTGGTATTATGAACGCCTATAAAATGAATTTTGTAACGACCGAAAAAGGCGTAGATGCCATTAAAGAGAAGTTTGACAAAATGGAAGAAAAAGCTAAAAAGTAATTATGAATAAAAAAGTATTGATCATCACGGGCGCAGGTCTTGCCATAGGTATTGCCGAGGCGCTTATTTACTATAATCTAGGTAAGAACGCAGAAAGCGATAAGTTTAAACTGCAAATCCCTAAAGGTGCTGAATTACTAAAAACCACTGGTATCATTATCGCAACGTCGCTTGCCACCGCAGCACTTTCAAACATAATAGAAAGCTCACTTACCGAAAAACCAAAACTCATCCCAATACCTGCATAATTATGAAAAAGATAGAACACCAAATAATCCTACAACGTAATCAGCTTGCCAAAAAGTTGTTGCTACAACCCATACAAGAGAAAATTGAAATCTTTGACCGTATGCACAAGCTACTGGATAATGTTTCGGTTTGTGAGAAAGATGCACTTTTGGAAGAGCTGGAAGCTCTCGATCTGGAAATTTTAGAAGACATCGATGAAGAATATGCTGATCAACTAGAGCACAACGAAATTACTGAAGAGCTTAAAGAAAAACAAGTTGAGTTTGAGAAAGTAATGGATGATATACCAGCGCCTAATACAAAAAAGAAACCTACTGACGAAGACATCATTAATGAGCTTGTAAAAATGGGACGTACTGAAAATATCGGTAGATCTACGTTTAAAGATCTGGGCGTTAAGGTTGCTTTAGGTTGGGAAACAATTATTGGGAAGTATCGCGTGACCAGGACGAGTGTGTTTAGGTATAGGTATGGGATTGAGAGGATATAATCAGCTTTCTTAAATCTTAAATTAATTCAATTACTTTAACGGGTTTGGTTCCATCAATATTTTCATAAACCCAAGTTTTAGGGTCTTTTGTAGGTTGTAAAAGTCGCCCAAATTCAATTGCTAAAGATGCAGGCATCGCTGGTAATACGTGTATAGTACAGTCATTTCCAACCTCATTTTGAATCTTATTTAATAAGCTTCTACATTTTTTTATAAAAAGAGTTTTCTCTACTCTTTTAGTAAGAAATCCTTGTACTGGTTCTATGGTGGTTATCTTATAGACGTGCGGTGTTCCTTGAACCATATTGACGTATTTATCTTCATTAAGATAATCACTTAAAGCAATCAGGATAATTACATTTTTATCTTTTCCTACCTTAAGTTTTAATGTTTCATATTGTAAATCAGTTTGAATTCCTGTATCCCATTTCCATTTATCTTTCAAGATATCGGTTCTTCGAGGTTCAAAAATTTGAGCTGAAATTTTATCCCCCAACTTTCTGCCTAAATACATCAATAATGGCTGAGGAGCCAAACCGAAAACAGATAAATGATTAATATCTCCATTCTGTATCACGCGGTCTGTGCTATGGTATAGTTGATCAATCTTACTTTTAATATAGTCCCATTCACTAATGACTTCTCTTTGAAAATCTCCAAATTCAATTTTCAACCAATTTTCACGAATTTGATCAGGGAAATCTGGCAAAAGAGCTTCTGTAATTGAAATATCTCCAAACATTGGATGCTGTCCACCTATAGCAGATGTAAATAATAATGGCCTTGATCTATTTGAAGGCTGGTCTAAAAGCATTCTAACACGAGTAGTGTGATCAGACTTCATTTTTTTTAGTCTTTCAACTGAATAATTTTTTCTGGTTTCTGTACCATCTACTTCTTTGTGGCATCTATCACATAAAAGAATTATATTTTCTGGATCTTTTTCTAATTCTTCAGATAGATGGCTTCCTCTCGGGCCACCCTTTTTAGCACCTATTATATGTGCCATTTCTCCGAAATTTCTTTTACCCAATGTCAATTTGTTATACCATAATGGTATATTACAATCTGTGAATTGACACCTTCCTGCTGCCTCTGTCCACACTTTAAGTTTAACGTGATCTGGAATACTTGACATATTATCTGATTCTTTTAATGCTTAATTTTCGCTTGTAACCTTCCCAAACTCGAGTCTCTTCAATACCAACTATCACAAAATAGAGATATTGGCTGGAGAAAATCCGGTTTTCTAAAATTTCTTTCCAGTTTTTAATGTCTTGTCCAGACGGTGTTGGATAATCTTCTGGATGTGTATGCCATTCACCTAAATAATTGCAGGTTCCATCAGAATTATTCCAAGCCTTCGTAATTAACTTTTGATGTTGATTAGCATCGCGTATATATCGGTATCTACCTCTGATGTCAGCCTCAAGTGGAACAGTAACCTTATCTATAATAATATCTTTTGAATTCAGAATAAATCTACCCAATAGAACGCCTCCAGCTTCATCTTTATAATTTTCATCTTGAATATAAGCATTCATTGCACTGATAGCATTTGAACTCAACTTTAAAAGCCCTTTGTTTGATTTTTTTAGTACCATTATTATTGACAGTAGGTGCATTTTTGATTTATAAATTCAGTACGTTTTTCAAATATCTTGTCATTTGATTGCTGTTTATATCTGTTGGATAAATGAAAACCTTCCTCTGTAAATTCATCACTTTCTCCTTTCCAGGATAGAATAGTAGACTTCTCCAATTTATCTGACAAAAAATCTTTGGTTAGTTTAATTACAAGCTGGCTTGTTTGAATGGAATCATAAAAACTATATGGCGTAAATACTTCTCCGCAACCTAAATGGTGTTTGTGAAATGGTTTTGGCTGCTCCTCAGCTGTAAATGAGGCAACATTATATGTATTTCTATAAAGGCACTTATAACACCCATCAGTCATTCCTAAGCTAATTATAGCGTGACCACCTATCCCATAAGGTTCATTCCAGCCAATAATAAGCGGTTTATTGAATGAATTGGTAAGTTTAGTAAGGTAAAAGTTGACATTAGGATCGCCAGTAGCTGATATTACGAGATCATATTCAGATATGCTTATTTTTTGCTTTTTAATAAAATCTGCAATTTTACCCTGATACGCCTCGGACTTGATACTTAAAAAATTACTAACTAAGTAGTCTTTCAACGCTAGTGCTTTTTGCTTTCCTAAGTGTTTTAGTCCTAAAGCGTATCTATTAAGATTTTCAAGTCTAAATGTATCAAAATCAACTAAATCTATTTTCCCCACTCCTAATTTGCCCAAAGTAATCGCTATTTGACTACCTACGGAACCACAGCCTACTAATAGAATTTTTTTATTTTGTAGCGACATACTAGCTCCACCACGTGGTAAAATTGATCTAGTATCAACTCTTTTTACTGAAAGTGGTACTACTCCCCATTCATATTCTTTCTCTAATAATGGATTGCTAGTATCTTTTTTAGGTTTGAACTTAATTGCCGCTAATAAATCTGCCCCTTTATTTCTAGGGATAGAAAAGATTATGTATTCAAAACGTTCTGGCCTAGTGGTTAATAAGCTGTTTTGAATAGCTTGCCAAGAGGAAGCTGTAGTGTTTCTTTTTAGCCATACTACTAACTCTTCGGTCGACCATTTAGAATCATAATTAGGTGGGACTATTTTGGTCTCTCGTGATAGAGGAATGAATAATCCAGTTTTACTAAGTAATTGTTTCTTATTAAGGAACAGATTTATAAGTTGTTGCTCTGACCGATTTGTATCTGCCGCAATAGCATATTTAGAGTCCTTAACAATTTTAATCACTTTAGGTGTATCTCCTATTTCAATTACTGAAATTACTTGAAGTTTGCCTAAATTTTTATTTCTTTCCCAATAGGCTTGAAACTCTTCTCTAAAGTCCTCATCATTACTTCCTCTTAAACCAGCTTCGATAGTGCCACGAACCATCTGCACAGATGCATCAAATACGATATCAGGTTGGTCCTCGTTAATATAAATACTCTCCTTTTCAATATAGCATACGCTTCCGTCAGGTTCAATGTGAGGAATAAAACCAAATTGATTAGGATTTTTGAGATAAAATTTAGGAAGTGTGTTAGGGAAGTTACTATTACACAATACCCTAAAGAGAGTAGCAATGCCGTTTATGTCTATCGTGCAGTAAAACTCATAAAAATCATCAGCAAAGAAAAGTTCATTGTGTGAAATGAGTTTGATGTGATCGGTACGTTCTATGTAATTTGCTATTGCTTCCCTATCCATAAGCTAAGCGCTCTCACTTTTACCTGGAAATGCGATGGCACGTTTTTGAGCTGATTTGTCTTTCTCAATTTCTGGAAAGTCATCCCCAAATTCTTTGATAAGTATTAAAGAGGCTTCGTGAGGATCTGTTTCATCAAAGGCTGTTTCTAACGAATCTTTTAGATTTACCAAATGTTTCTTGAACTCTTCGTGTTGTCCATCAGTCATCTTAGCGAAAAGATCGTTGTAAGGCTCGACAGGTAATTCAACACTAATCTTGTTTGAGAACCAAGAGAATTGATTTATAATATTTCCAACTAAATTTTTAAGAGCAACAAGGTCTTTAATCTCAATGTTAGAGCTAAAGTTATCTCTACTTATTTCTGGTTCAAACAGGTCATAGGCTAGTGCTGTGATTGCAATTCCAGTAGGTTTTCCGTTAGAAGAATCTTTGAATTTAAAATCTTTCCAACGTTTTAAATACCTAATAGCCCTTTTCATTTGAGCTCGTTCATCAGTATCACTAAATTTTGAAAATATTTTTGATTTAAGTAGTTTAGGTTCTGAAAGTTCCCATATTTTTTTATCACTAGATGATGTGGGCTTTCCTTTGGAAATATATTTTTTTCCATCATCATTTTGAGCTGCATACAATGCCAAGTCTACGTGAAATGTTTCTTCTCCGTCCTTAAAATAATGCACTGTTACACAAGGGTATTTCAATGTAATCGTCCTTCCTTTCTTATCAAGTGCTTCATAGACCCAATTTTTAACTGTAACAGGAGTATAATCGTCTTTTGATATATTTAACAAGGTCATTACATCGATGTCATAATCATTATTAGTTAATGCTTTGATTCCCGTACCCATAGAGTAACTTCCTTGGTTCTCTATTGAGAATGTAATCTTAGAAGTACCTTCTTCTTCCGCTTTTTTCGTAAAATAATCTTTAAGTTCCTCAGTTAATTTATCTCTCTCGTCCCTTAGTTCTTGATTATCTTCCTTATCGTGCAACTTTATAGCATCATGAAATTTGAAAAATTGTTTTTGTAGTAATGTCCCCATATAATTTTTATTAACAAAGCTTTCACATATTATGCCAATCTAATTTCAATCAGTTTTATGACAATCCGTCAGTAATTTTGCAAAATGATTGTGTCAATTTTGAATAATCTTTTGTATAACCTAATCTCTGCGAAATAATACTCTTCTATAAACCAATTAACAATTTCCCGAAAACTCCTTTTAAGTAGTTTGGCACGTGAGAATAAATTCATAACCAGATGAAAAAAGAACAACCCGACTATAGTGATCTTCAACAGAGTGTGGACACACTTATAGGTAAGTTTGGTCTTATAAAAACCATCGAAGTCATTAATAATCTTTCGGGCAATACGCAGTTGCAGTCCAGCGATACACAGAAAGTGAAATTACTTTTAGTGTACATCATCTCACAAAGCATCCAGATATTCAATCTTCAAGAAAAAGATTTTTATGCCAGTAGTATTCAAGAATACCGCGATGCTAGAATGGCGTGTTATTTCTTATTGAAAAAATATACAGATACGAGCTACGCAAAGATTGGCGAGAACTTCCAGCAGTCTAAGCGTGCCGTGATGTATAACTACCATAAATGCGATGAGATTCTTTCCATACCTAGTTTTTACAAACCGTTTGTAGCCAAGTTCAAAATACTGGAAAACAACGTGGTCAACTTTATCGCAAAACTCAATTAAGAATATGAAAGAAGAAATAGCTCAAGAAGTAAAAGACATCCTTACCACTGCACCAGAAGAAATCACGTTTGAAAAAATTCAGGGCGAAGAAAGCAGTCCGCTTAACCAGCCCGTAATTGAAAAAGATATCGGTGGCGAGCGTCCAGTCGATAATGACCCAGGTAAACAGAAGAGTTGGAACGTTTGGAAACCAGACAGACCACATCAAATGCCGGAAGAACCTGTTGCAACGAATTCTGAGCAATCAGAATTTCGTAAAACGGTTGAAGAAAACGTCGAGCAAGAAAAGCGCGATGACCCACTAGACGCACCAGAGCAAGAAATAAATGGTGGCGGCTACGAGGATGACGATGAGCCACAACCTACCGATGAGGATTTTGAATTACCGCTAAGCCAAGCCAATCAAGCTGCCGATGCACTGCTAAGTATGTCAAACAATGTGCTGGAAGTTGGCGGCGGTTATTTTGTGAAAATCAGCAAGCATAAGGAATTCTATGAGTTTGACGAGATCATCACGGTCATCGATCAGCAGAACGACAAGAACGTAGCTCGTGTAAAACTCGACAAGGAAGACAAGGCGCTACTACGACCTTTACTCGCACAAATCCTTCGGAAAAAAGCCAAAAAGCTCACACCAGAGCAACAGCTTATGGGCGCAGTACTTTCTATTTTAATGAAAAAGGCTCAAGTTGTTATGGAAGTACGTGCGGAAAACAACATTCTCGAAGAGCGCATTTTGGATATTATTCGTGATGAAAAAGCTTCTGATATAGAAGATGAAGACAATGACATAGATGAAGATTTTGACAATGAAGGTTTTCAAGAAGAGTTAGATTTTGATGATGAAGAGCCAATGGTTGAGGATCACGCTGAAGTTTATACTGAGCACAATCGAAGTGCGAAAGCGGAAAAGAAAATAACTCAAGAGCCTGAGATAACAAACTTTGAAGAAGTAGATGAAGATATTCCTGGAGCAACAATTTTAGAAGTTGCTCAAGACGAACCTAAAACTGAGTAGCTATGTCAGGAACTTCTAATCGTAGCAGAAAACCCATCAGTTATCTAAAAGAAGATCTGGAGCGCCAGCCAATGATCTTACTCGTTTGTGGCGAAACTGGCGTTGGGAAAACTTATCGCAACAAGCAAGAAATAAAACGCTATATGATGGATCATCTTGCGGTAGGAAAGAATGGTCGTAAAGTGTTGGCTTTTGACACCAACGATGATGATTACCCACAATTCCGCACCGTGAGTCCTAATCATTTAAAGGCGCTCACAAAAGTCTCTTCACGCAGAATCAGACCGTTTAATCCTGACGGCTCGCCTATGGACAATGACGAGAAAAAGGAAGTGATTACTAAAATAATGAAGTACTTCAAAAATGGACTTGTTGTTTTAGACGACATTGACCATTATATGACTGGTGCCAAAGGTCAGTCTATGATAGGTGCACTCTGTACTGTGCGTCACAAGGGAATTGATATTGTACTCACGCACCAATCTGTTGCCAAAATCACAACATCAGAATGGCAAAACTGTACTTGGTTACGCTTACACCATCAAGTAGATGATGTGACGCGCTACAGAGAACGAATCCCAAAATACCAAATGGTACGTATAGGTCAACTCATTGTTGATGAACAATATGAACTGTGTTCTAATGCCTTTGCGATGGGAAAGATAACGGAGCAGGAATATAAAATTCAGAAAAGCTTCTTTGTTTATATCAATATGCGCGAACAGCGTATACGTGGCTGTAGTCGTGCCGCATTTATCAGAGCCTGTAAAAAATTCATCGACCAGGAAGAAAGCCGAAAAGTCAAAATGTTATTGAATGAGCAAGATTTTGATGGCAATAATATCTACAAAACAAAGAATGATGCGATTGTAAAGTTGATCTCTGATAAGTTACGGTACCACGAGGATGGGATGGTTGGGCCTATGTGATAAATATACCCTTTAAGGGGTATTTCAGAGCCGGATTATTACAACTATTTTTAGAGTATTAATCTTTATACCAAATAATTATGAGAACAAATAGAAAATACACACGTGAGCTTTACAGACAATTTCGATACTATCCATCTTGGTTGCCTGGAACACCATTCAATTTAGGAGACGTTGGTATCTTAAGAGGAAAGGAGTTTATTAGACAAGGGAATTTAACTGAAGAAGGGATTGATTTTGACATACTGAAAGATGAAACTAAAGTTGATCTTTCACATTCCTCTAAAGGTGCAGTTTCTATTACATTCAAGGCATCTGGAACCGCACCTGCCGTTGGCAGCACTTTATCTAAGGCAAAAGCAGGTATATCTGTTTCCTTTTCAAAGGAAAATTCAATCTTGATGAAAGCTAAAGGCACATTAAATCATTCAATCAAAGACCAACGCAAACTAGCTAGAACAATAATGAAGCTATATGAGGAAGGTAAATGGAATAAAGATCTATTAGTTATTACAGAACTAGTCGTTGCCGATAGTGCTACAATTCTGATAGCAAACTCTAAGGAATCAAAAATTGAACTTTCGGCAGGCGCTGATGTAAGTTTAGCAAAACTTGATATTGCAAATGGAGAAATAGAATTAGGTACAACAATTTCTAAAGATCTTCATACTGAAATTGTGGCTAAAGAAGGAATAACACCTTTATTTAGACTTTCTAAAGTTCAAACTCCTTTTTTAGGCAGATCAAGGTTTGAGACTACCAAAATGAGTAAAGAGTATACAGACTCTGGTATTACGGGAATAGATTTAAACCTTGAGTACTTTGGAGAATTTGACGAGACTGACGATTACCCTGACTTTGAAGAGTAGTTCCGAATTTTATCAAATCAAATTTTAAGCCGCAATTTAATTGCGGCTTTATTGATTAAGACATCTAAAATAATAAATCTACAACTCCCATTTAATTTCTCCCACACGATTTTTAATAGTTTTCAGAGATTTTAGAACTTCTTTTTCTTCTGGCAATTCACCAGTAAGTAACTCTTTAAAGGAGCTGTTGTAAGTTGATTTTATTTTATTCCAAACTCCTTCAAGATCATTAAATATGAGTGCTTTGCTAGGATGCTGTGATAGCCATTCCTTATCATTTGGTATTGCCTTATCATCATCCTTTCCTACTTGATTCAACATTTTTGAAAAGTCTTCGCTAGATAAGAAGTCTTGTATCTGTTCTAACTTTAATAGCTGATGTAAATCATAGGTGTGTCTTACTTTATCGGCTAAATCTTTTACAGGGTTTTCAGTATGTGAAAACCGTACAAGACTTATGACTTTCTCACAGAAGGTGCGTTCTATATCGAGCACAATTACTTTAAAGGGTTCAAGCTCATATTTAGTGATAAGATCTACATTTCCAGTACTGGCAATTAAACCGGTAATCATTGAGTGAATCTCAATGGTGCTGCTAGGATGTGAGCTTCCATAACTTGACACTTCTACAACAATCTCATCGCGCACGTGGCCAAAGGCTCCATCCATTCCGCTTTTATCGTAGCTGTATACCAGCTTTCTGATTTTACCTTTTTTATTCTCAACCAAGTGACCAGGAACATTTACAAGAGGTTCTTTTACAGCTTCGGTAACTAGTTTAAGTTTCTTTTTTATGGCGTTACTTCCGTCACCTTCTTCGGTAATTATAACGAGGTCTATGTCTTCAGAGAAGCGCTCAATAATCTTATGACATTTTGATAAAGAGGTTCCACCTTTAAATACGGCAATATCCTTAGAAGCAGGATCATTAAATATCTGTTTGAGCGCAAATGTTACCCAATAATCCTTTTCTATAAAAATTTCGGCAATGCCATAATGATCTGCGGCTGCTCGTATGGCATTTCTAAAAGGCTCTTTATATTCGTGTAATTTCATTAAGCGATGTTCCAGTTATTAATGGTAGGTAATAAATCTTGACTTATTCCAAAGGTGTAGGTACTTAGTGCATTTATACTTTCACGTAATGCGTTGCTCTGTTTTTCTAATCCCATAAACTCATAAATAGCACCTATTAACGCGGCGACTTTAGGTGGGTACGCTTTCGCGAAAGCGGTAAAACGCTCCAGATCTTTACCTGAAAACTGAGCAATTTTGTTTTTTAAGAAAGTAAGTATCTGAGACCGATTAGCATCTGGAATAGTTTTAAAATCCTTGGCAACATCTAACACTTGTAGCAAAGGGATGTTTTTCTTTGATACTTTTACATAGCTTTTGGCAGGGCGCACAATTGTATTGCCCACTTTACCACGTACTTGTTTTGAATCACTTGCGACACGTATGATGCTCGGTACTTGTGTGGTTAATCTTAACTGATTATACAGGCTCACACCAGTAACATAAGCGACTTGTTTGTTTCCTTCAAAGAGATATATTTTTAAGAGCTCAGTATCTCTAGGTCTCAATTCACCAAAATCTGTTTGCTTAGGTCTATAATAAACACCTTTTCTAAATCTTTTAATAGTACCAGCAGTTACTAATCTACTTAGAGACTTAGATGCAGCAGTAAACTCACCTTCAGGTATAGCAAGATCATCGTATGTAAATGCGTCTCCTGCATCTATACGAGCTATCTTATCTTTTATGTATGCTGTTATATTCATAGTTAAAACATTACAAAGATACTCTAATTCTTTATAATGTCAAGTTTTTACATTCATTTACTTGACATATATAACAATAACTATTCCTATACTTGTTTCTCTAGTATCAATTGTATCATATTCTCTAGTATCTGTGCTATCGTCCCAAAGTCCCTTTCTGCACAGCGGTAAACCTTTCACTTCCCTCCATCTTTGTATTCACAAGGTTTAGAGACCTGCCAACTATAACAAACAGTTTTATAAAAACAACCCACAAATGGCACAGAAAAATGACATCGCCTGGCAACCTATAATGTATTGCGTAGGTGCAGGAATCGCCGGCATCGCAATCGGAACGCTCATCGTAGCACCGATGGTTCAAAAGATGAAGGCAAAAAAGCTTGCAGAAAAAAACAAGAAGACTGCGGCAGCCCCTACAAAAAAGGCATAGCATTTAGAGATGCGCCAGCAAGGGCTATTTATTCTTGACAACACAAAATTCCATTGTTGCAATGGACAAATCCCACAATAATGAAAGATTATAACGACGAGTTAATGCGCTACGAAGAAGACGCAGAAAACCAATACGACGATTACGACGACGGAGAAGACTTTGACGATTACGATGATGAGGACGACTTCGACACAGGCTTTGAAGGCATAGAAGATGGTTATGATGATGAGTATGAAGACGAGTACGATGATTATGACGATTATGCAGATGAAGGCAAGTTTGAAGATGATTATGACGACTACACCGCAGCATCTGTAGGTAAGATTGACCCTAACGATCGTACACTTACGGTTGTGATCACAAACAAATCAGGTGCAGCGGCAGAGGCTAATGTATTTGGTGGAAACCGTGAAGCAGCACAGCCTAATGGCGTGACCGTAGAGATCGAAGAATCCAGTCACAAGGAAGTACGAGAAGAGAGTAAGGCAAACCCTTTTAAGATTGCTGGAATGAAATATTCCGTAAGTAATCCTTTACAGTTTGATAATGTATTGCGTGTAGAGCGCAGAACAGCTTCAGGTTCAAAAACGACCAGAGTGTATCAACCACGTAATGCCACATCGCCTCAAAACTTTACCCAAACGCTCATTGACGATGACAACTTCGAGATGGACGTGACGGGACAGGATTCTCTTCAGATTATGGTAGAAGATGGTGTAACAGCCGTATTCACATTTACCATCAAGGCAAGAGCAAACCTGGGCAACTTGCTTAAAGGTCAAAATGTTGCAGAACTTTCTCGTGCGCCTCGTACAACAGGACTTCCACAATTAGACCTCATACGCAGTCGTAGAAAACCCAGATTAGGGCGTCCCAGACGTAGAGTGAGACGTTCTCGCAGGAGACCTGTAAGCCGTCGTCGATATGTCAGAAAACCGGTGGCGAGACGGTCCAAGTCACGCCTAGTAAGACGTAAAAGACGCTAGTTGGAGCTCCGACTTGAGTCTTGACTCTTTCCCTAATTGAGACAGCCAGAGTCACGGTTTCCCCCAAACCTAGCTCTGGCTGTTCTTTTTTAACGACACCCTATGAAACGTAACAATAACCCAAAAAATCTCGCACAGAACAGGATAGATTATATCGTGTTCCACAATACAGATGCAGCAAATAATCTGCTGTTTGAATATGGTTTTGAGAAGATAGAAAGTCAGCAACACTTGTCGCAAGCAGTTAAAGAACTGGTTAAAAATAAAGGCAGAAAAGTCATAAAAGATCTTTTGGCCATCCACCCAGATAAAGCTGCGATTCTTCAGGTAAATACTGTAGTTGATGCTAAATGTCCTGCTTGTAGCAATAATGCTTTCGCGAAAGCGGAAAACTATTGCAAATCCTGCGGTCATTCCAATTACGCTGGCTCTGGAGATGAAGATAGCTTTCTGAGCCAGTTCTCATCCTACGATGATAAAGGATTAGAGAATTATTATAAAGGCATCGTAAAAAGCTCTAACGATGCACCAGAAGATAAAAATCTTGCTCAAGAAGTACAGATGGTCTGGAATGAGCTGCGCAAACGCAAGGAAAGCAAGCCAGAACCCAAAACAGCAACAAAGGAAGATCAAAAAGGAATCCATATATCAAAGGATGAAATGTTGCTTTTCGGAGTAGTATTCATCGCTGGTGTGTTGGTAGGTGCGAGCATAAAACTTGACTTAAAAAATGGCAAATAAAACCAAACAACTTAAATACAATCAGGCGATAGATGATATCTCTTACCTGATCCTTCATTACCCATTGGAGTTGCAACAGCTTTTGCGCGTGTATGGCATCACTTTTCGTGATAGACCATCGCACAAAGCCCTTATCAATGAGACCGTAGAAATGATGAAGGATGAAAATTCCGCTTTCGCGAAAGCGCTTGCCGAACTCATTTCACGACTTGCAGGAAGAGAAGACGAATTCTGGGGAGCCGTTGCTAAAGGTGCCGTAGGAATACTGGGCGGACTCTTTAAAAAGAAGAAACGCAGAAGTTCTGGTAGTAGCAATAGCGGTGCTGCTGCGGCAGCTGCACAAGCCGCTGCTGCAAAGCGAGATATGGAGCGACGTATGCAACAAATGCGTGAAGAACAGCGACGTCGCGATGAAGAACGACGACGAGAAGAAGCACGTCGCCGTGAAGAGCAAAAACGAAAGGAAGCCGAGGCTAAAAAGAAAACCAATATGATGCTGATGATAGGTGGCGGCGTGGTTGTTCTCGGGATTGGAGCAGCGATATTAATGAAGTCTAAACAGCCACCTATGCCTTATGGCGGTCAGCGTGCACAAATGCCACAACAGCTATGACAAACACATTTGGATTAACAGATTACGACGTGTACAATGATGAAGGCTATGATAGCTTTAGGCGTGGTCGCAGGAAAATTAGAAGACAACGTAGAAAATCGAGAAGGCTTGCAAGACGCTCTAAGAGATCTATTAAAAGAGCACCGAAACGTAAAATTTTGAGACGACCGCCTATTGTTAAAGGACGACCGCGACCAGTAAGGAAAAAGAAAGTCTTACGCAAAAAGCTACCGTCCAAAGTTCCTGTAAGTATTCTGATCCCAAAGGGCACGCCCATAAAATCTAAAGTTCCGAGCAAACCCATTTTTAAGCCGACGTTGGTCAAGAAAGGGGAACCCATTTCGACCAGTACCAAAGTGTCGAAAGCACAAATTGCAAGCCTGCAAGTTCCTGCTGCCATAGAAAAAAAAGCTGCTGAAAAGGCAATGAAATCGGATAGAAAAACAGGAAAATTAGTAAAAGTAATCGCCATAATTGGTGTTACTGGCGCAGTAGGTTTTGGAATCTATAAATACATTCAAATAAAAAAGAAAAGCAATGGACATACTGGCGCAAATAAAGGAAAGTGAGGTTTCTGAAAGTGGAATTTTTGAAGAAGGATTTCTATATGGATCTGTCAAGAATATAGGAGAGAAAACTGCAAAAGTGAATGGCGTTTCTCTTAATCCAGGCGAGGCAAAAAGTTACCCATTTGTGGGCAAAGGCTACAAGAAAATTAATTACGAACCCAACGGAAGCACCTTGCGAATTCTGGAAGTACAATAATCTATGATTACAGGAGAAACAGAATATATACTGGACGATAATTACGATGATTTCTTCGGAAATAAGAAGAAACGCAAAGCGCGTCGTGCAAATAGAAAAGCACGCAGAGCCGCTAGAAGAAGTGCGCCAAAGCGAATTGCTCGTAGAGCAAAAAGCAAAGCCTTCTTTTCTAAACTAGGTACTGCCGTTCAAGATATGGGCGGTGCAACTGCAATAGGTGCCGCGATTGATACCATTGCAAAACCAAAACCGACAACTGGATTTGGAGGTGCTACCGATGCACCATCAGATTATGACTTTGCGTTGGGCGCACCAGATGTTCCTGAAGAAGAGAAGAAAGGGATACCGACGATCGTGTTTGTTTTAGGTGGTGTCGTAATAGTGGGCGTTGTGGGATTAGTGGTTATTAAGAACCAAAATAAGAAACAATTCTACCAGCAATGATAGTCCCAATTCCATCAAATAAAGAGCGATTCAAAATCAGGCTTGGAATTACTTCCAAAATGCCAGTGCAATTGGGTATTCGAGTGTATGATCCGCGATATCCAAATACCTACTATTTCAGAAGGAAGGCACAGTTTTATGAGAGTAATGAGAAACGCGAATTTGTGATCTCTTTACCTGTAACGCCAGAAGTTTTAGAAATGGAATTGTTTGATAAAGTTTCAGGCGAAGATTATCAGTTTGATATGAGCTACTTCAAGGTAGAAAAAATGAAACCTGCTGAAGTCTGGGCATCGCAAGATGAGCACCGTTTTATGGATTTTGCTATTGACTTTGCACAAAAAGCAGGACACACGCCTACTGGGTTTTATGATTCTAAAAATCACGAGTTCCTATTTCAATACTTACCGTCGATTACTGATGCATTTGGTAAAGAATTGATTACACCAGCTCGCACGCACCGAAAGATGCCACGTGTACAGATCTCACAACGATTATTTATTGGTTACACAATTCCCATTCGTGTGGCGATATTGGCTCACGAAGGTTGTCATTGGTTCCTAAACACCAGAAGCCAGAAAACAGCGGATCTCTGCGGAATCAAGAAATATCTGGACTACGGTTTTCCAACCATTGAAGCCATTTATGCCGTGACCAAGGTTTTTGGGAACAATCCGCATCACGTGGGCGCATCACAGTTACAACGCACCAAAGATGTGGTAGCGTTCATAGAAAATTATAGAGCAAATGCATAAACTACTTTTTATCACAATGGCAGTATTTACAATGGGTGCGACAATAAAACTTGCACCAAACAAAACGGACGATATAGCCTGTGAAAGCTGCGATGACCCTTCGGTTATCAAAAGAACGATCCATTCAAATGAAGATGCTTATATGAATAATAATTCTGCAAAATATCGCAACCAACTCAAAAAATGGGGTACACGATCTGGCGTGATGCACGTTGCGTTACCTGAAACTAAAAAGCCCATTTGCGACACCACAAGAGATTCTCAATTCTACGCAACAGATGAAGGCGTGATGGAAATCTCAGATTGTAGCGCTGTTCCGCTTTCGCGAAAGCGTAATCTTATTAAAGATCAGAAGCAAAAGGAAGCCTTTAAAGACTATCAAAGGTACTTGCACAAGGAGTTTGATGTAATGCAAGTTGTGGTCAAAAACCATACGTCTGAAATAAGAGACGTATGTATTTGGGGTGGCAATAGTGATAAGCCGATAGCTGATCCATTGTTTATAGAAAATGATGAAAGCATAGTGGTTTTGGTGGGTACGCATCCACAGCAAGTAGTTCTTAATCCTGTCAATAATTTGTTGTATGTGGCAAATCAGTTATCAGATTCCGTTTCGGTAGTTGAGCGTAACGGAAATGTTGTGGCAACCATTCCACTAACAGAGAATACAATGCCCGGAACAGTTTCGCCAGTTGCGCTTGCTGTCAATACCAATCGAGGTTATTTCTACGGAATGGTCTATGTCATAGGCTCGGTAAGCAACAATATTTATCATCTTGACTTGAACCATAAAGTCGTAGATGTCAACGGAACTGGAAAACGACCTACGGAAATTAGATTCGATAATGCCACTAATGAATTAGTGATAAAGAATGTAGTTTCAAAAAGTACTACGCGCATCAATGCCCAAACACAAGCACAAACGGAAACACCTTGGGGAATTCCCAATCAGTTTAGAAGAGTTGATGAACCTGATGTTACACCAAATCTTGCAAAGGTATTTACACGAAAAAACCTGCTTACCATATTTAATTCTTCCAAAAGCCCTACGGTCACAATCAATGATGAGTACCACGAAGAGCGAGAAGATTTCAAATTTAGTCCTGGAATGCTCAAACATCTCAAAATTGTAGCTTCTGGAGAGCGACGTGTCAATGCCTTGCAACTGCTACAGAAAAGTATTGCAGGGAAAGAAATTTGTAAAACGCTATCACTGGGTAATTATCAAAGTCCGCAGAGTTTTCAGAATGTTTCTGAAGTTTTTGGTGTAGATGGTTCGATGCTCGATGGCCAGAATAGTTGGTGTTTTAAGATAGGTGGCTTACAAACCATCACGTTCATCTTGTACTACAAGAAGATGGAAATGTACAACCTACTTCCAGAAAAAGCACCGCTTGCCTACGGCGTGCAAATGAGTAAAGGGATTCCGAAGCGAGTTCCTAAAAATCCATTTAAGTCCAACCTATGAAAACAATAATCAACACGGCTTTGAGCCAGTATGGTGTGACGGAACTGGTTGGTCAAAAGCATAATCCTATCATCCTAAATTACTTTGATAAGATTGGGCACACTTGGGTCGCGACAGATGAAACAGCTTGGTGTTCGGCATTTACAAACTGGGTTGCCTTGGAATGCGATAAAGAGATGAGCCACCAGTTGACCGCACGCTCTTGGCTTAAAGTTGGAATAGAAATCGAGAAACCAGCCATAGGCGATATTGTGGTTTTCTGGCGTAGTAAAAAAAATAGTTGGAAGGGTCACGTTGCATTTTTCATAGGCTATTCTGAAGATAAAAAATACATCTATTGTCTCGGTGGCAACCAAAACAACCAAGTTAATATCAAGGCATATCCTGTCTACAGACTGCTCGGTTTTAGGCAGCTCAATAATTTAATCACTCAAAAACCCACACAATGAAAGACGTAGATTTTTTAATTATACACAGCACCGATACCAGTGAAGCATTAGATCTTAAGGCTAAAACAGTCATTGATAAACACACGACCGATACACGTAGCGGTGGATTCGGTTGGAACCGTCCTGGCTTTGATTATCTGGTGTTGCAGGATGGCACTTTAGAAACCATCATCCCAGAGCACAGTCCGACCGAAGTAGATCTTTGGGGCATCTCTCAAGGTCGTTTTGGTATTTCAGGCAATATCAAAAACCTAGCGTACGTAGGTGGTAGAACGCTTAAAGAAGCTTGGTGGAAAGACACACGTACCGAAGAACAAACCGCCACGTTAGAAGCCTTGGTAAAGTTCTATACTATTAGGTTTCCAGAAATTATCATCGTCGGTTTTAATGAGATTGCGACCAAAAAAGATAGTGATAAACCTGGATTTAGCGTCAAGGAATGGCTAGAAGCGCTGGACATTCCAAAGTGTAATATTTATCAAGGATATCAATGAGAACAATCATCACACTAGGTGTTGGATTTTGGCTAGGTAGACAGCTCTATATCAATCACGATAAGCGAGTCGCACGAGCAAAGGAAACGCGCTTAAAACAACGTCTGGTCTCATTCTTAAAAGAAAAAGATTTAGATCTAAAAAATGCACAAAAGCAAGCCGATCAACTATTGAGCAATTAAATGGCAAAACAAGTAACCATACAAAACACATCCTTTTTGATTCCAGAAGCAGACGATCCGTGTGACTTCTGGACAAGCTATTACGCAAAACTGAAAAAGGAAGTAGGTCAAGATAATGCCAAGATGTTATGGCTGGTCACTTGGAAAACGAATGGATCAGCACTTTGTACAACGAGTCCATCATTCAATAAATGGTTGCTTAAAAATGAGCTGGATGTAAGCAATATGGCAACCAGATCCATTGCAGATATTTCTGAAATAGGTGGTAATATTTTTGGTCTAGGCAAGAGCTTGACGAAGATTTTATCCATTGGTGTTCCTGTCATTCTCACGATTACGCTCATTCTCATTGTGGTTGTTTTAAGAAACTCGGCTAAAGATGCAGATATCACAGATCTCGCAATGCTCATACCAGCTGGACGTGCTACTAAACTGTTAGGCAAATGAACAGACAGCTCATCTATAAATTAAGTGGTGGCGCTGTGGGACTTTTAATTGTAGGAAGCTCATTTCTATCCATACGCCAGCGGAAACGCGATCATAAAACAAGTAAACTATTGAACCAAATAAAGAAACAGCTGGCAACCACCGCAAATAATCTGGACGCAGAAAATGCCTTTGACATTTACTATCTCACAAAGGTTTTACAAAATGTCAACGGTCAAGTGATTGCGATGAGCGAGAGCAGTGCGACCAGCTATGCAAAACAGATTCATAAAGCTTGGGGCGCTTGGTACGAAGGCGGCGATGATGAAGATGCGGTGTATGCGGTTTTCAGAAAATTGAAAGATAAAGTTCAGGTATCACAGGTGGCAAAAGCCTATCAAAGCACGTATTCAAAAAACTTGATTGATACCATTAAAAACAGACTTTCAGAAGATGAAATTAAAATAATACTGAACATCATCGGGCAAATACCCAATTATAGAACAGCTTAAATATTAAAGAATGAAAATTACTAAAACAGGATGGTGGATGATAGGTGGCGCTGCAATGGCGGCAGTAACGGTAGGTGTATTTGTTACGCTTTCGCGAAAGCGGAAAAAGGAAAAGCAAACATCGCAACAAGCCATTGGCAAAGACATAGGATCTGGAATACAAGTATCCACAGATAATCAAGCAACCATTAAGCGAGAGCCTAACTGGAACAAGCCATTTGATATGAATTACCTGACCAACGTACAGCGATGGATCGCACCACGAAAGATTAAAATTCTGGATGAAGGTACGGCTCAATCTTTTGCAAAAAAATTGAAAAATGCCAAAGGAACTTTTAATGATGATGAGGCTGTTGTAAAAGATATTTTTTCCAAGCGATTACGTGATAAAACACAAGTGGCAAGTCTATCACAAGCATATTGGAAGCTATACAAACAAGACTTATGGAAACATCTTTCAAGCTTTCTAAGCGCGTCAGAAATGAAAAAATACGTGCATAATCCAGTTCGCCAATTACCTAATTATCAAACTCAATAACTATGAAGAAAATTATAACAAAACCCAAAAAGACATTTTTTGAACAGAACAAAGATCTCATTGTTGTAGGTGGCGTAATCGTTGTCCTAGCCGGCGGCGCGGTCGCATATATGTATTATAAGAAAAAGAAGGAGACCAAAGAAGTTGATCTGGCTCAGAATAAGGACAGCTCGCCGCAAATTATCCCTGTTCATACAACTATTCCAGTACCTAGCAGCTCTGGATCATCATCTAGTGCTACATCAAAGCCACAAATAAAATATGTGAAGACCGGCTATCCATTAAAGTATAAAACGCGTCATCAAGATGTAAAAATCTTGCAGAGGTATCTAAAGATTTATAAAGAGAATCTCGGAAAATCTGGAGCAAAACGTGATGGTGTGGATGGTGTTTTTGGACCACTCACATTAAAGGCTGCAAGAAAGCGCCTGGGTAAATCTGAATTTACAGAAAAAGATATTTCGGGAATGCGCAAAGCGCTGAAAATGATGGGCAAATGAAAAAGGAGAATGTCGTAAAAATAGTTTGTATTGCAGGTGGTTTACTAGGCATAGGCATCATCGCACATCAAATAGTTAAAGGTAAACGAGAAGATGCTGAAGAACAGAAGCAAGCCGTCGCCACAGTTTTAAAAACCGAAATTTTAAAAGCAAAACCAGCTACACCAAAACCACAAATGAAAGTGGTTAAAACCAAAAAGCCTGTTCCAGCAGTAAAGCCAAGCGCACCAAAGCCCCAAACAAAACCTAAAAAACCAGTAGCAGATGAGTTCCCTTTGCAACTGGGAAGCAAAGGAAAAAACGTAGAGCGACTTCAAATTTATTTGTTACGCAATTACGGTTGGGCTGGAATCGTGACAGGAATTTATGATGAAAATGTTCAAGAGCGCGTGATGAAATACCTGAAAGTAACATCAGTAAGTGAAGCGCTTTTTAATTCTTTAGATATGAATGAACCTATTACTAGCCAGCAATCCTAATGGGAAAAAGTATTAAAGACATTGTGTCAAGTCTTGTAGATGATGACGGTATTAAAACCGAGGTTACGCTCACAATGACGAACCAAACACTGACGAAAATTATTATCGCATTACTGGCGTCTGGAGCAACCATTGTTTTGGTTGCGCATTTGACCAAGAATATGTTCCCAAATCATCAATTATCCCTGCTTACTGCAGACATAAAAACTATTAAAGAAACCCTTAAAAAACAATTGAAATGACAGACATCTTAAAACACTTAGTTCACTATTTATCCAGCCTAGATTGGGAGTACATTTTTACTTTTATCATTATTGCTTTTGGCCTTAACCAGAAACCTGTGACCGATTGGCTTGCAGACGTGACCGGCATAAAAATCAAAACACGCTATCGAGTACTTATCGTAGGATTCATCTACGGCGTTATCATCTACTTTATTAGAGATACGATGCTGCATAAGGTGGAGATGCTGTTACAATCTTTTGTGTTTGCACTGGTATTCCACAAGCTTATTTTAGAAAGCATACTGAATCGACTTTTTAAACCTGAAAAGACAGAAAAAGATGAATAAGTGGAAAGTCATTTTTGCCATTTTCTTTTTTGTGGTTCTTGTAGTTGTGCTTACTCAAGTGATAATTCCATTGGAGGATGGCTATGAACTCAGAACACCAAGTGATTGGAAGGAGAAAAATGGCACTTTGCTCAAAGAGAACAAATCGCTAGATCTGGAAATTGCAGATTTAGAGAAACAGGTCGATAGTTTGACAAATTTACTGAGCAAGAATAAGATTACCATTACCCACCTAAAAACAAGTCTCAATGAAAAGATTACTACTATTTCTGGTTATAGCGATGCAGAGCTGTTTCTGTATTTCGCAAGATTTAAAACCGATAGTACAGCTCATAAAAACTGAGAAGTATTTCTGTTTTGATTTAAACCAATCTCGTGAGATAGCCGTAAGATTAGAGCGCGCTCAGTTTCAAGATTCAATTATTAGAAAGCTTGACTTTTCAATTAAACTGAAAGATAGTTTACTGGTCAAAAAAGATTCTGTGCTATCTAGAATAAAATTACAGAATACCAACCTAATGATGGTATCAGAAAATGGAAGCGAGCAAATTCTGTTCTTGGAAAATCAACTAAAATTTAAAAATAAAAAACTGAAACAAGGCAGGTTCCACAAGATCCTTTTGGGTGGTGGACTTCTCATACTTTCAGGAATCTTAATAGCTAATTAATTATGGGATATCAAAGCGATAGTGTTGCAAAACGAAACAATGCGCCAGTAGAAAATACTCAAGAGATTTTAGAAGTTCGTCCCGAGCATCTTGGGCCGAGTTTACTGCACTCGCCTGTGCGCAATCGATACTCGGTAATCAATAGCAATCTCGTAGTAGGAAAAGATATACGATTGCGTGCAAGAAGTGAAAAGCAACTTGAGATTGCTGGATGGCAGGTAAGTATGCCAGCACCACTCGTGGTAGATCAGTCTGATTATTATGGATTGTGCCAGACAGAAAAAGGAAACACTTTTAATTACGCGATAGATGCTAATGGTAGATTGTTCTTATATGGAACTTTTGTCGATAGTGAAGATCACGTGGTGCTCAACGTGAATCCTTACTTGGCTGAACTTCCATTACGCTACACAACTTTTAGAGGACGCGTTTCTGAAGAGGAGAAGTTCCCACGAGATGAACCAAAACCAGCAGATGAATTTTAAATGAAATACGCTTTCGCGAAATCGAGCTCGCGAGATTCACGACCATCGGGAGAGCGAAGCGGTAAAGCGTAAAAACCAAACTTATGAATGTTTATGAAATCGTTGCGATTGTTTTAGGCGCTACCGGCTTTTGGAAGTTGGTAGAGATCCTTATGCATTACAATGTGCAGCGCAAACTGAAAAATGCAGAGATACGCCACTTAAATGCTCAAGCAAACGATAGTGTGGTTACTAACTGGGTGCAATGGTCTGAAAAGATGGAAAAGCGCATCAGCCAACTGGAAAATAAGAATACCACGATGTCCAGAACGATAACTAAACAGCGTGATCGTATTACTGAGCTTGAAAAATATATAGAACAACTGGAAGCTGAAATCCAGTTTTACAATAAAAAGAATATGTGATGGGCATAGATAAAGGAAGTAAAACACTTAACTATATTTTTGCTGCATTCACGGTGTTGAGTGCTATTAAAATAGGTTCGGATTTATATTTGCGTTATAAGGAAAGTCAGCAGAAAAAGAAACCTTGCAATTGTTAAGACAAAAGTTAATGGCATTTAAGGATGATGGACATATCTATATAGGCTTAGGTACAATGGCGCTACTTTTAGGTGGCGCTTTTTTGGCTTATAAATTTAGCAAGTCCAGTTCTAGATCTGAGGTATATCGACGTAAGGGTATTGCCGTGGATCTCTCAGTGTTTGATAGTCCAGATGCGCCTGGTTCTGGAAACTGTATGGATAGAAGATTGATAGCAATGCTGTATAATCTCTCTGTAAAAACTGGTTATCCTATATTCAGTTGGATTAATTCTGGCGCACGCAGTGAAGCTCATAACCGCAAAGTAGGCGGCGTGCGTAATTCTTCCCACAAAGTACCTAACTGCGAAGCTGTTGATATTAAGGCTTCTTCAAAAAGAATTCGAAATAACTTAGTGATGGCTGCGCGTGATGTTGGGTTTAAGCGCATCGGCGTTGGGAACACTTTTGTCCACCTTGATGTGGATGATGATAAGTCGCAATATGTGGCTTGGGGTTATCCTAATGGAACACCTGCGGCGGTTAATCCTTTTGTTTGAATTATGGAAACTTAAAGTTTGTTGAAAGCTTCAATGAAATAATCTCTTGGAATTTTTTCTTGCTCCAGCCTCAAGTTATTATCCCGAATATATTTATATAAATACTGTTCTTCTTTAAGTAAGTTAGGTAGTTCTTCTTTGCTCAAGTACTTTCCTCTTTCTCCTTCATAGAATTTTTCAAATGTCTCTCTATCCATAAGAATGCTTTGTACATTATCATAGAATTCTCTAATCTGAGATAAAATATCAAAACCGTGAGCGTCAAAATCTCCCCAATAAATAATGCTGGTTTCTTTCAACCAATCTATATTTTTTATGTTAGAAACTGAGTATCCTTTACCGAAAATGGCAATAGTGTTTGTTCTGTTCGGTATTGTTAAAGCATTGTACATTGAAACTTTATTTTCAAGAATTACCACTCTTGATAATTTGAGATTTAGGTTCCTGAATAGATTGAGTGGCAATGCTAAGTCGTCTAAGCCTGCAAAGTGCTCATCAGCCAAACTCTTATCGAGAACCTTGAATCTAATCATAGGTTCTGCCAATTTCAAACCAAAACGAAGTTCAAACTTTTCTTTGTCATTAATAGCTTCGTAGCTAAGTATTAAATCTAAAAGTTCTCTTAGAATTCCTTTATTTCTTTCAATAAATTTGGTGTGAATTTTAATAGGTAGTTCACGAATATATAGGTTAGGCTTTGGATTTGCTACGAAATAGTTTAATACCTTAATTATACCTTTCCAATTACCAGCTTTTTTGACAATCCTTAATGGTTTATTGATTACAAAGTTTCTCAACTCGGGAAATTCATTGAGTAACATAGAAGAATCAATCTTGAATTGGGTAACTTCTTTTTCTTTAGTTATAAATTTCAGATAGTCCTGAGAAGTGTCAAAGTATATTTTTTGAGGTAAATCTTGAGTAGCACTAACGCGAGTATTTACTCTTTTATATTCAACCGTATATCCATATCCTTTTTTTTCTTTAGAGCCATTTACTAATGCTGTTATCTCTTTTTGAAATACAGCAATGTTTTTATTAGGTCTTTTATTTCCAGAAATCTCTAGTGGAAAAAAATTGATTTCTTCAATTAAGCTGGAAAGATACCTTTTGAAATTTCGCTCTGCTTTTTTCTTTATTTCAGAAGGACTAATCATAAGTTTTTGCTGTTCTTTTCAAGTTCCTGATAAGTGTAAATTGGCATATTACGAATTACTGAGTCACGCTCCTTTTGTTTTTCAATAAGATGAATATAGGATATATAGGGCTGCACAATTTTCATTTTATCACTTGGTGTAACCACAAGCAGTTGAAGTTTTAATTGCTTGCACAATTTCATTAAAAACTCTGCGTGGTCTGGGTCTTGACCCTTAAATGCCTCGTCAATAGCAATAAACCTAAATGAATTATTATTATAGTTATTTGAAGTTAATCCAAACTGATAGGCAATGGCAGACCCTAAAACCGTATAGGTTAAAGAAGCTTTCTCACCACCTGAGAGTCCTGCCATACTTGTCACGGTATTGGTTTGCTTATTTGAGGATTTGTAATATTCAGTTGTCTTATATTCAAACCATTTCCTCACATCCATAACACCACTTCTCCAAGTCTCATCGTTCAATCTTTCAACAAGAGGATTTATATTTTCATCAAAGTGTTTTTTCTTCCTTTCCAATGTGTCGTGTTCTCTAAAATTTGGTGTAGCATTTCTCAGTAATAACTTGAACTCATCAATAGATTTTGTAGTCTTATAATCAGCTTTTAGCTGAAGGTAGGTCTCACTTGGAATTGTTTTGAAGACTATTCCTTCTAAGGCTTTATTCAAGGACTCAATAGTACTTTCGATTTCTTCCTTCCAAGTATTGAAAAATGCTTTAAATTTTTCAACGTTTTGAAAAATGGTCTGCTTAAGTAAGCTATCAAATTCAGTTTTAAATTGAGGAAGATTTTCATCTTTTAAATCCTTATATCTTTCGATGTAAGCATTAACAAGCTCTATTTTTACTTTGAGCCCATTCGTATCAGCTCGCCAAGATGGGAATTTTGATTCTACTTCGACTCCAGGTAAAATAAAGTCTTGCATTAGACCTCTAATGTCTTTTTCTAAGTCATTCTTGGATGATTCCAATTTGCTAATAGTCTCGTTGACTTCCTTTTGAATTTCGCTTTGAAACTTTTGAATAGTATTGTAAGTAGCATCTAAAATTTGTGGATGCAGTTTTTCAAACTGAGAAGTATCAATGTTTATGTTTTCAAAAGTTCTAAGAATTTTACCATTCTCAGTATCTCTTCTTTCTGCACTTATTTTATCGCGTTTGGCAGTACCTTTTTCTTCTTTGATTTCATCCAAGGCATCTTCTTTTTCATCAATGGTTTTCTTGATTCTTTCTAATTGGGATTTTAATGTTTTGAGCGTATCGTTAGAATTTGCAATTTCCTCAATTTTATTAGTTTTGGCCTGAATATTTTCAGCATACTTCTGCCAATTGATACCATCAAAATTTTGGTATATTGTTGAAAAGGTAAAAAAGTTATCTCTTTGTGTTTTATTATTTTCATACTGCGTTTCTAACTGTCCAATGTATTCCAGAATATCAGTCTCTGATTTACTTAGCAATCTGAGTTGTTCTCGTAATAAGCCAATTTTTGCAGAATTGTCCCATCCCAAAACATAATTTGAGCGGTCTGTTGAATTTCTACTATCATCTTTTTGATGGCGTCCACCTCCAAATTTTATGAGTCCCTCTTTTGTGAGTGCTCTTTTTGAATTGTCAAAGTCTTGCAAATCATCTGCGCAATAAAAATTAAATTTCTCATATATCTGTTCTTTTAACCAACTCACGTAAACAGAGTCCATTTTAAAATCTATTTTTTGAAAAACACCTTTTGGATTATCCGCAGATAAAACATCCAATAAAGTGTCAGTCTCCTTGTATCTTTGATAGAAAATCTTACCTCTGAGATTTGTTTTGTTTACATACTTGTTTACTTCTCTATAATATCTTTCCGGAACTATAATTCTTAAAGCAAAACTGTGCAAGAGCTTTTCTATCCCTTTTTCCCAATCTAAATGAGCTTCATTAACTGTGATTAATTCTCCAATAAACGGGATTTCTTTTTTGGTTGCACCTACAGCTTTGATGATATCTTCCCTAATACGAGATACATTTCTTGGTATATTGTTGTTGTTTTTACGAAGGTTGGCGATATTTTCTTTTGTTTGTTCAATTTCCTCTCTTAATTTGTCACTATCACTTGTGTTTTGACCAATTTTCTTACTTATTTCTTTCTCCAATAAATCACAGTTCTTCATCTTATCAGCCGCAGTTGTACGTTGCGTTGTAAACAATTTTTCAGTTGGATTTTCTTTAAAATCCAAGTCTTTTGCCAAATGGTTATATTCTTCATTATTTTTGACCCTTTCTTGTCGTTGTCCCTTAAGAGTATCTATTTCAGACTCTAAGGCCTTAATCTGTCTTGCTGGCTCAATATTATTATAATCTACCTTGAGTTCTGCCTCTTTGTCTTTTTGTGCATCTATTTCTTTTTTTACAGAATCAATCTTTGTATCATAATTATCAATCAGTATTTTTAGTCTATTCTGTTCATCTTCGCATAACTCCTTTTCTCTGTTTGCAAACCAATACACAGAAGTTGCACGGGATTGTATAAGCTCTTGTAGTTTGATTGTGTTCTCTTCAAGTTTTTCCGCTTGAGTATTAATCGGGCTTAAGCGCTCCATTTGCTCTTCTGCTTTCTCAATATCATTTCTTGCCGAAGTCAGGTCATTAAAGCTATTTGCTAATGTTTGATACTCACTTTTTGCTAAGGAATCTTTGTCTTCCAGCAGATATTTTCTGAAAAAGAGATTTAAATCTTCAACATATTTTATTCCCACGACTTGATTGAATAATGACAATGCTTTGATGGAACGCATCCCGAATAATCTTGAAATTCTCTCTCCATATTCTCCAGGTCCGTTAAAGAACTCAATGGGATTGCCGCGACCTAAATCAGGGTATTTATTTGATAAACGTTCTTTCCATTTTCTTTTTGTATCAAAAGGGAAAAAATCATTCTCTATTTTAATGGGTTTATGCGCCAATCCAAACTGTGTTTTTAAATCCCCATTTGAAAACCATCTGCATTGAAATATGGTGCAAACTTTTTCATTCTCATTTTTGAAACTGGCCAATAAAATTGATACAGCAGTCTCATCCCTCAACATTTGTTTTGTTGCACTTAAATCACCTTCTTCTTGCTTGTTTCCATAATGTCCTAATACATAGCTTTCTTCGCTTCTAGCACCTTTTTGCTCTTCGCCAGAGGACTGATTGTAAAATCTATCTTTTTTAAAAGGTACGATAAGCGTCAGTAACGCATCAATGAAAGTAGTCTTACCAGAACCATTACCTCCGGTAAGTAAAGTGGTATGTCCTTCTGGGTTTATGTGCCAGACTTTTTCATTAAAAGTTCCCCAATTATAAACTTCCATATAATCGAGACGATATCCAGCAGTGTCCGTATTTGTAGAGAATAATCTATACTCCATAGTTTTCTAAATTCTGTTTAAATTGTAAAAGCGTATCAATATTTATTTTCTCTTTTATCACCTTATGGATTATATAAAATGTTTCCCCATTATCAGATACCTTCTTTTTTAAAAAGCCTAATTCTTCGATTCTACCAATGTTGTTTTCTAAGTTCTTATAGAAACCAACAAGGTCATATCCCTTGGGTAGAAAATCTTCAATTTCAGATTTAAGTTCTTCTTCAGAAATAAACTTTTCGATAGTGTCATAAGAGTCGATATCTTTTTCAAATTCATCTAAAATTTGTCTTAAAATCACTAAAATGACCGACGTTCCAAAACTCAATCTGCGTCTACTTACAAGACCTATCGTTTGGCCTTCTCCATCTAAGTCTATTTGTTTTAAAAAAGCGTAGCCATCTTCTTTTTTAATAACTAACTCTAAGCCCATAATTTTAATGTAAGCTCTTATATCGTCTTCTAAAAAGAGTATGTCTTCCCATATCGTTTTGTTACTGGATTCTACAATACCCTTGAGCAAAGCCACCACAGCTTTTGAATAGTTTTTTATACCGTTGTTTGTTTCTATCATTTTACTAATATTATTTCTGGGATTTTAATACTCTTACCTTCATCTTTATCAAAAGCCACAATAACCTCTTTTTCAACATTATATTGGTGCTTAAATTTTCTAAGCTCACCTATATAGCCGAATAATTCTGAAAGTCCTTCGGTTATTCCGCCATTTTTTTGAATGATTTCTTCTAATGTTGTTTGTCCTTTTTCTTCTAAAGCGGTTTCAATGCGGTTTCTAATAGCAAATAAATCTACTCCAGAATGTTCAAATAACTTTTTTAGACTTTTTGCCTCAATTGGAACATCTACAGCTCTTTCAGGCTTTTTTGTGAATATTACTTCATCTTTCAAGGTGTAATTAAGCTTAGGCTCCAAGGGTAGAATAAAATGCGTCTTTGATTCTATTTCAATACCTATTTCAGGTTCTTTACTTTGCTTACTTATTTCTACAAGAATCTTCTTTATATCAAAAATGAGCTGCTGAGTCATCTTTTGATTGATACCAGTATCTTTAATAATTTTAGCAACTTTTGATGCCATTTTAGAATTTGCATCCGTAACTTTAAGTGCAGCTTGGTTGAGATTACGCTTTAAATTTTTAAGGAATGTATCCTGATGCGAGATTTCATTTTTTTCGAGTCTTGAATAGAGTTCATCAATAAGTTTAGTCCAGTCCTCTTGATAATCAGTATCTATCAGAAATTTCCAGAAGGCATAAAAACTCTTTCCTTGGTTGCTGTTTTCTAATTCATTAAGCGCTGTAAAGGTTAAGTCAAGTGCTTCCTTTTTAAGCATCTCATTTGTCGCATATTTTGAAGAAACATCCTTTGATATTTTTTTGAAATTATATTCTACTTCATTAAAATCAATTAACAAGTCTTTTGCAGTTCTTAGTACATCCTGGAAACGTTCTGTAATTTGAGTTTTATCATAAACAGGAACAGCTTCACCAGCTTCGAGTTTATCTATTTGATGCTGGATTTCTAATTTACGTTTTTCAAGAATTTGTTTCCTTTTAAGTATATCTTCATCAGTGTATTCTAATAAATCTTTAATCTTATCGTAGACACTTTTAAACTTAGATTCGGTACCAACAAATTCTGTTCTTTTTTGGTCTGCTATCCAGTCCAAGGTGCGCAGACTGTATTGTGAGAGTTCATAAATTGTACCTTCTTCTGTTATGTTCTGATAGAGGAAACCTGCAATTCTCCATTCTGCTATCTTTCTTCTGGCTTTTATTTCCAAGGATTCAGTATTAATAATGCTATCTTCAGAATCTTCGATGTAATTTATGTATTGTAAATAATCTATAAGAATGCTCTCAAGTATTTTTTGTGAGTGTGTTTTTTCATTGCGCATAAATGCGTGAACCAAAAAAGGAATAGTCAATCCTCGATGTTTTGTTTCAAGCAATTCCAGACTGGGCGATTCTTTTATAATATTGATATAATTCTGTACTTCCATTTGATTATATTTTAGCTATATCGCTCGATGGTTTTAGATAAGGTTTCTTTAATCTTCTCCCGTAGCCATAATGGCTCAATCACTTCTACGGCAGTTCCCATTTTCAATATTTGAGTTTCAAATTCATAATTAGGTTTGAGCCTATAAATCGCTTTGGATGGCGCATTGTTTTGACCAACTATACAAACTTGAGACTTGTGAAGTGGTAGGCTTTTTAGATACTTTAACTGCTTGTCATCGACGTGCAAAATTATCTTTTCTACACGCTTTGTTTCGTTGAAGTTTAAGCCTACAACATCATCATATTGTTTTATTTGTACTTCAAAACTATCTTTTATTTCTGCCCTTTCATCTAAAAGCTTCAAATCTGTCATTCTATCTAAACCAAAACTTCTAATCTCATCAATATCATTAGGAACGGCGATTAAATACCATCTATTCAAATATTCCTTTAAACGTAATGGAGAGACTGTATAGGTCTTTATAGTTTCTTCTGAATAATTTTCTTTTGTAAATTTCAGCTTTCGCGAAAGCGTAATTCCCTTTAGAATTCGTGTCATATTGTGCAGCCCAGTAAATTCTGAACTGTCATCGGTAAGCACATATTTATTAAAGGATTTGTAATCTTTAAAACCTTCTTCATACATTTCTGCTAACGAAGAAAACTCGGTAAACTTTAAGAAACGATTTACATACTCATCATTTTCTTCTATAAGATATCCACGGATAGAACGAATGTAGTTTACCTCAATCCCGAAATCATCCTTGAGATTTTTCAAATCCCTTTCTAACGTTCTGGAAGTAGTGTCTATATCAAAATCCATAAATAACCTTTCAAGCATTTCTGTCTTTGAAATCCCACGTTTATGAGTCAGCAAATGCATTATGCAAGACAATCGTTTCAATAGTTTATAATTTGCCATCTGTTTATGTTTCAAATATATAAATGTACTTCGCCAAAGTATGTCGTTCTAAAAATAATAATTAAACGACATACTTTGGCGAGATAATATTGTTATTTTGTGAGAAACTATGATGTTTCAAAAGAAATGCTAAATGTATTCATCTTTATAAACCCTAATTTGTAATGCCCTATCCTGGAGGTAGTGCCACTACGACAGGCATACGGTATCAAAATTGGTTTTTGGCATTACAGATTGCATACAGCTTTTTTGAGACTAACAGAATTATTTTTCCTGAAGCGTTTACAGATGAAGTGAATATAATCGATGACATTAAAATTGTACACGAGAGGCAAACTACCTATTTCAACGTTAAACATAGGTCTCCAGCAAATAATTTACATTGGAACCAAAGCCAGTTAAACACACAGTCTATAGTAAGGCATTTTAAAGAACAACACGAAGCAGATGAAAACGCACAAATAGTATTTGTTTCAGAATGTAATTGTTATCTGTTCACCGAAGTTTTTCATAGAGCAAAGAATGCAAGAACACCTGTTGATATAGAAAAGGCGTTACAATCTAAGCGTTGCATAGATTTTTGGTACGAAGCAATAGATACTTTTGGATATGATGACTTTAAACTATTGGCACTTGCCAGAAAAGTCAAAATGCGTAGCATTCCGCTATTTGAGATTAAAAAGCTAATTGAACATAGGTTTACAGCATTAGGAAACCATAAAGCTGTCGCAAACTTATTTTATGAAAAAGGTTCGGAATGCTCAGCAGATAAAACAAGAATAGATAAAGAAGATATAAATAGATGGCTAATAGAGGATGGCATCCATTTTAAATAGACGTATTATATGAAACAAGATATATATGCAAACCGCGCATTAGATTTTAACAAGCTCGATCCTAGAGAGTTTGAGCAAGTAGTGTATCATTATTTTAAGGACCAAATAGATAGAGGTCTTTATAAAGGACAGTACGATAATGTAGAACTTTCTTCTGGAGTCGCAGAGAAAGGCGCCGATGCTATGCTGTTTTTTAGAGGAACAATAAAGGGCGTTATTCAATGTAAAAAATACAGTTCAAACCTTACTATTGATTTAGTCTTGAGTGAAATCATCAAGTTTTTATTGTATCACATTTTAGAAACTCAAGTTTCAGGTAAAAAAGCATCTTCATTAGTATATGATGTAGAAGATTTTACATATTATTTTGTAGTCTCTAAAGACTTTACACAACCTACAAAGCTTCTTTTAGCAAGTTTTAATAAAAAATGGTCTTCCAAAAATGTTTCTTCTATCATTGCCAGGATTACTTCTACAAAATCCTTTAAGAATTTAGATAAGAATAATGCAGAAAAACAATTATGGGTATTATTGAATGCCTTAAATGTAACACCTATAACACCTGTAGATCTCGATCCTGTGATACGAGTTAACCCTTATTTGAGAAATCGATTTTTCTCAATACCATCGCTAATTGGAGATGAAGAAAAATCCGTATTAAAAAAACTGAGCACTTTTGTTGAGGAGCCAATAATAACAAAAGAAACAGCTGTTCAAAAAACAAAACTTATTTCTGAAGATATCACTCGAGTAAAATTCTTTTTTGGTAATAATCATACTTTACAAGTAACTCGTAATGAAACTAATGATATTTTAAAATGGATTCAACAAACACCGAAAGAGAATGATTCCAACATAGCGGTTGTTGCTGGAAATGCGGGAATGGGTAAATCTGTAATTTTATCCCAACTTTATAGTAAACTGATATCAGAAACTATTCCAGTTATTTCACTTAAAGCAGATAGACTAATTTTTGAATCTATAAAAGAATTTGAAACGGAATATGATCTAGATGTAAGTTTTGATAAACTATTTGATAAAATCATTGACACAGATAAAAGAGGTGTTTTGCTTATAGATCAGATTGACGCGCTATCGCAAGCACTATCTTCAGATTTAAAACCGCTTAAATTTTACGATGGTCTCATCAGGCGATTTTCTAATCATCCTAAAGTAAAAATTGTACTGTCTACACGTATCTATGATCTTAATTATGACCCTATAATATCTAACTACAAAGGAAAGAAGAGCTTTGTAATAAGAGCACTCAGTAGAGATGTGTTAATGGATTTACTCAAAAAATCTGATGTTCGAAATCTACATCAATTTACAGAATCTTTCTTAGACTTAATAGCAGTTCCTCTTCATCTTGATGTCTTTTTGAAAGTATACAGTAAGACCCTTAAAATAGATGAAATTAAAAGTCTTCAAGACTTGTACTCGCAATTATGGCAACAGAAAATATTAGAGACAAAAAGTCTAAAATCTAATGCTAAAGAACAAAAAAAACGTTCTGAATTTATTTTCAAAGTAGCTTCTAAGATGTATGAGTTGCAAGAGATAAGCTTAGACGAAAGATTATTTGAAGACAAATATTTTAACCAGATAAAATTTCTAAAATCTGAAGGTATACTTGTAGATAATAATAGCATTGAATTTTTTCATCAATCATTCTTTGACTATGCTTACGCTAGAAATTTTGTTGGTCACGATAAAGATTTCTTATCTGATATTTTGAAGAGACATCAAGGTTTATTTATAAGGTCTAAAATAAAGCAAGTTTTAAATTATAAGAGTAGCGTATCACATACAGAATATATTGATGATATAAACAAAACATTATCACATAGCAAAGTTCGCTTTCATATTAAGTTACTCATTATTCAACAAATTGCTTTTCAAGAGATACCGTCTGTTTTAGAACAAAATACAGTTGAGCATATTATTTTCAAAGACGATGAATTAAAAAGTGCTTTCAATTCATCTCTTATGGGACAAGGATGGCTATCCTTCTATATTGAGAGAGATGTTTTTAGAAAAGATATAGAAGATAATAATGAAGCACTCCAAGGTCAAATAACTAGTGCTTTTAGACGGTTTACTCTAGCAGAGAACAGAGAAAGACTTTTAGAGTATTATAAGACTTTAAAAGATTCACATATCAAGGATGAACTCATTTTAGATTACTTATGGCAAGTAAACGAAGTAAAAAGTGAACTTGCTATTAACCTAGCTGAAACTGTTTTCTCCAGAAAAAAAGATTTTTCAAAGGAATACTGGTTTTATAGAGTCTTAGAAAATACTACTGAACATTTCCCTCAATGGGTTTCAGCTCAATTATTAAACCACATTAATATTGCCAAAGGAACTGATGTAAATGACGATAAAGATTATTTTTATTCTAAAAATTTAGGAAGTCAGATTTATGAGAAATTATGGGAAAAGCATCCTGAAACAGCATATAGTCTCATAAAATCTATCCTTAAGAAAATAATAGATAATAGGAGGTTTGAAAGTGAGACGATATTACATCAAGATGCTGCGTTTTTATTGTATGATAGAAAAAATATCGACTTGTATGATCACTACGCACAGCTAGACAGGTTTCAGAAATATCTTGAGGACAGATTTAAAACAGATGAAAAATTCGTTAGAGATGAAGTGCGAGAGTTTTTAGATTCTAAAAACATTACAGACATTATCATCGGCTTTAGCATCGTATTCAAGTACCCCAGCCAATTTGTTAGTGAGGCTTATGCTTTTTTCTCAGATGTAAACAAGTTAGAGATGTTGTATAGTATTAATCAATATCTCAACTATATGATGTTAGATGTTTTCGGTAAAATGTACCATTCGCTTAAAGCGAAAGAAAGACAAAATATAGAGAACAGTTTAATTTCAAATTTCAGAAAAAGTATTGAGCTTCGAGTTTTTACAAATGATGATGGTTCCAAACGGAAAAATAGGTACTTCGGCATTGGTAAATATGAATTATTGGCGTCTATTAAGGAAAACGGAAAAATACCTGCAAACCTAAATAAAGAATATTTGGAGCTTTTTAGGAAATTTGGAAAGATCGAAAATAAAGAACCTGAAGGAACAGTCGTATTTGTAAACAGAGATCCACTAGGTAAACCTCAATACGACAAATTTACGCTTGAAGATTGGAAAAATAGTTTTAAAACATATACCTATTCTAATAAAAAATTTGATAGCTGGAAGCAACCTTCAGAATACGAACACGGAAGAAAATTTGTCGAAGTAGTTTCTCAAAACCCTCACGATTTTATAACTTTTATAAATCAGATTATAGAGGATAAGGAAATATCAAATACGTATGTTGTTAAAGCTCTTGAAGGTTTAAAAGAAGGAAAGGTAGACGTTGACATTCTTAAAGATTTATTTGTAAGAACAATTCAACAAAGGCACTTTGAAAAAGAGAATACACTCTATCTTATTTGGTTAACTAGATACTTTACAGAAAACAAAAAAGTATATCCAGAAGTACTAGACTTTTTAAAAGAACATCTCATTAATGGGGATGAAGGACGAGAAAACCCAAGTGATGCACTATCTGCAGGAATCAATTCTGTGAGAGGCGCAGCTGCAAGTAGTCTTGTAGATTATAGTTTTTCAAAAAAAACTTTTGAATTTATAAGTGAGTCATTAGAAGTTTTGATAGGAAACTCTAAACCATCAACAAGAACAGCTGCTATTTATAAAATGCAATATCTTTTACAACACGGTAAAGAGCGTATTTTAAACTTATTCTTAAAGCTTTCCGATGACTATGATTCTAGTCTTCTTAAAACATCTATAAATCCTTTGCAGTACTTAGTACATTATAAATTTGAACGTCTCATCCCATTTTTTGAAAAAGCTCTCACAGTAAAAGATGCAAATAAAGAAATAGGAAAACTTATCACAGTAGGTTATTGTAACGATTATAAAGGTGCAAGCAATCTTTTAGAACTATTCTTAAAAAATAACGAACCAAATAGCATTATTAAAACTGCTTTTGAGTTTATCCAGAATGAGCATAAAATTGACCAAGCACTCATACTCGTAATGCGTTTTCTTGATTTCAATACTAAAGAGATAGGAGAAATATATAACAGGTCGTTTTTCCACCTAAAATCGAAACAGTTTATCCAATTAAGGAGTTTTTTATTTGAATATGTCAAAGCACCTGTAGGTAAATGGAGAGAACATCCTTTTTATGATTATTTATTAAAATGCTCAAATGAATATTTCAATGATTGTATACTATTAGCCAGTACCTATAAAAACCATTACGGGCCGGATATTACGCAAAGAGGATTGCGTAATGAACCATTGAGAGTAATAATTAATTCATACAACTCTATTAGAGAATATGATAAAACAAGTCTCATTTTAGAGAAAGCGATGGACACATTTGATGATATGCTTAGCAATGAGAACTATCGCGATTCATCTGCTCGTCAAATTCTTAAAGATGTTGATTCATATTAGTAGATAATTATAAAAGTTTATTCTGGCTGATTTGTAAAGAAGATGTCATTTACAATCCATAGTATAGCGAGCAACTATTACTTACTAAAATATAATAGATTAATTAAAATGAACAAAGAAATAAAAACAGAAAATAAAGACGTCGATTGGAGGAAAATAGTTGAACAAGCCTATATGGGTATCATACAAGGTTCCTTGAATAGAATAGCTGTTTTTGGTCACGATACAATTTTAAACAATATCATAAGATTAGTTGTTAATGTAAATACAGGAGTAGAAAAGGAAAATCAAAATGCAGATGAAGTTTTAATCGCTTCAGATAAGTTTTCCATATTTAAAAATATGTGGAAGGCAACTCTGGAAATTCTTTATGAAAAATATCTACCAGCAATTGACTATAAGTTTAATTGGACAATAGAAGCAACACCATATACCCTTACAATCTGTAAACTTACAGAAGCTCATTTTGAGGATAATGAAGTAAAGCATCTTATGAAATTGGCTAAACTTGATGATCGCGACATAGAGGACAATTTTTCCAAGCTTGTTAAAGATTTAGGACTAAAAAAAATGAATCTTGACGGACACCTAGAAAAAAGATTCAGTGATGCAATTCTACCATTAAATAACAAAAAGAAATTAGAGCTTCTTTTTCGATTAATGAATTTTCCACCATTGCAGGAACTAACTCTTTTTTATAGACGATATGTAGAAAAAGTAAATAGGGAGCATAAGGAATTAAGTGTAGGTTTTACAACCATTGCAGAAGTAGAAATGCCAAAAATTGGTATGAGCGAAGCTCTTCATTATTCATATTTCCAAATAGATCACGAAGTTTTCAAAAAACACGGTTTAAAAGGTTTTTCTGCACATCCTGAGCTTAAAAATTTTACTAAAGAACTAGAAGATATTCGAGCTAAAGCACATTCCGGAAAAGATGAGTTGAATGATGATATGATTTGTCCTTGTTGTGGCAAAAAACAAACTATTACTTTACCAGAAGAACTACTTCAATATAAGTTATTATTAGAGAATACAACTTTAGCTGAAAAAATTGGGTTAGTGTATTTTGATGAGTTTATCGATGATTACAAAAAATCTATGGCTGATAGATTTGGAAACTTTATACCTAATCTCAATAGAGTTAATAATCCTAAAATTATCATTTTAGTTGAAGGCGAAAGTGAAGAAATTGCTATTCCAATTATAGCTTTCAGAAAACGATTCGTATTATCTCACAGCGATATACAAGTCTATAATGCTAAATCCAAGCAAAAACTGAAAGACGACTTCTTCAATTTTCGGAGTAAATATCCTAAGCGAAAAATAGTCTGCTTTTTAGATACTGACGCTATCAAAGAGAGAGAAGATATTAATAGAGTTATAAATGACCAACAGGATAAATACAGGATGGTATTCATTGAAAACGGAACGTTTGAAGACCTATTTGATTTAGCGTATTCAGTTGATATTCTTAACTACCTATATCCTGAAGGGACTGACATTTTAGTTTCAGATTTTGATCCTTCCAAGGATTTTCTATCAAACATTAAAAAGATATTATTCATTAAAAAGAAGGCGACATTTGATAAAGTATTGTTTGCTCAAACTATCGCTCTCAAAATTGATATTGACTTAATTCCTAAAGATATAAATGAGGTCCTACAAATCGTTGAAGACCTCTCTAGACCTTCTAAATTTATTATTCAATAACTTTAGCTAAAAGGTACTTTGTTTACTGATGAATATGGATTGTTTTAGAGATGATTAGGTTAATATCCTCATCTAAAAACGAACTTTGTTTCGTTGAGTGCACTATAAAAAGTAGCAACTAATTAAATTTCAGTTAGTTGCTTTTTTTATTATTTAGAGAATAGGTTGTTTTGTCACGTAAATACAAATGTTTTACCTCCAATTCATTAAATAATAAGGTTTATTTACAGGACAGGTTTATACAATTGCAACTACCGTCAAGTCAACAAACCGCTCAATACGAAACCCGTACGCTGGGTGGTGTGAGAGGCGCACCTTGAACTTATTGCTCACGGCCGTCTACTCGATTGTGCGCAGTTTATAATTTGTTTTTTCGAACTTTTGGGAGTATCCTTCGTTAGAAATGAAAGTTAAAATTAAAAAATGATTCTCCAATTCATAATTAATTGTTGTAATATTTGAATTTTGACAATTGGTATTTATTGTATTATCATTAAACGTCTCAGAACTTATCATTTCTTCTGAATATGGATAGCATAATCAGCCATTTATTTTTACAATCCCATTAACTTTAAACTCAATAGTTTTATTACTCTCGATAGATTGAAAAGTTCCACTTCCATCTTCTGGGTCAACTAAAACTTCGATTAATTTCCAATTTCCTATTAATCCGGTTTCGAAATTCTTTTGGTCATCATAACTGCCTGAGATTAATGATCCGATACTCAATAAAAAAATATTTGCTTTTTCATTTTTTTAAGTTTAAGTTATATTACATAAATGTTCGATTCCTTAAAAAAGTTACATTGAATTTTACTTACAACGCATTCAAACGACTGATTTTAGCGATTAATTACTCATTCCCATTTACAAGCAGTCCAAATTATTACTATCAAAACAATCACTTCTATACTGACACAAATAATGTAATGTGGAAGTAAGCTACCACCACCAATTACAAATAGTAGTGTTACTAGACTAGCAATAATATTCATAATTCTATTGGTTTTATAGTTTAATGTTTTAGAAAAAAACACCATCAATACTGGTATATTTAGAAGTAGAGCCGCTATTCCCATGGTAGTTTTTACTTCTCCAAAAATATCAAGCGTATTTTTATTTACTAACTCCACTATTATTGAAAGAATATCAGCAATTATGATATTAAGTATCACTAGAAGCCATAACATTGATAGTTTAGTTTTTATACCCATATTTAAATTTTAAAAATTATACCCTAAATGCAACTTAGGCTCACCAAAAAAGAATTGAGATTATTTAATGTTCATTCGTTAAAACTTTGCCAAACGGACATCGTATTTGTGTATGAATAGTTGCGGGAAAACCTGCTCGATTTTTCTGCCGTAACCGAAAGATAGTTAACAAGATTGAATGTCCGATATGCAATTCAGCTGCAATTAATTATACACATTGTCGTGCAAAGTTTTGTTTTTAGATGGACTATTCTAGTCAATTTTGAATAATCGTCTTTACAGAAAATTTATTTTTTGATAAAGTCGTATCGATTTCAAAACTTATCTTGTCAATAGAAAAATCAGGATTATTATTTTCACGAATTAATTTTACAATCCTTATTCTCTCTTTGTGAAAAGTTGATTTTTTTATTGGTTGCCCCCTTTTAAACTTTGTTTTATTAATATGAGTAATTAGTAAATCTTTAACTTTATGATCCTTAACATCAAATTCTATTGTTTCTAATTTAAAGTCTTTTTTAAAGGTTGAAGTTTGTTTTGTTGAGGAACAACTAGTAAGAATTCCACTGATAAATGTTATTGCCAATATTGATTTAAGTGTTTTCATAAGTTCATTATTTAGTTGTTTTTTTAAAAATGTTGCTCAACGTTCTTGACTATGAGTATTCGCGTGGTTTATCACTTAACTTTGCAAGTACGCAACAAGTTGTAAATTCCACAGGAATTTAAAAAGTAGGCGATAACAAGCAATTACTTATAGCCATTGTTGTAGGCAGTGCTTTATTTCTATTTGTTCTTAATTTCTAGTGACTTTTGTTTTATCCAATTAACAGAAATACTAATTGGTTCTGTCATATTGGTATTATGTCCTAATGATGGAAACAAAATATACTCAAATGGTTTGTTCTCTAATTTTAAAGTATTTAGATGCTCAATACACATTTTCACAGGAATTTGAATGTCTTTTTCTCCAAAAATCCAAAGACCAGGAATCGATAGTTTTTTTAAAATCTCTTTTGGGTCAGTAGCTTCAAATTGATATTTATCAGGGTCGTTTTTAATGTGTTCACGTGCATTTTTTTCTGTGTGATTATCCCAAAAATCGGTTCTCCCATTTGTGTAAAATTGAAATCTCAATTGTTCAAGGGTAGTTATTGTAGGGCTACTCATTAAGACCATAAATTTCACTAATGGATTTTCATTTGCTGCAATTGGGATTATCCAACCAGCTTGACTCGCACCAATAAGTCCAATAGGTAAATCTTTTTCTTTCTTATGAATTACATAAACAGCAGAATTTACATCTTTTGCTAATAAATTAAGATTCTCAACACTAATGTTATTCGTTCCTACTTCAGGTCCTGCATAAACTCCACCAGATTCTCCAACTCCACGTTTATCATATGTCAATACTAAAATATCATTCTTGGCTAACAATTCAGCGAATTTGGTCATTCGAGGTACTTGGTCAGAACCGTGAACAATGACAACTGCTGAATGTGGATGATTAGGACTATAAATTGTACCAACCAATTTGACTCCTTCACTTTCAAAAGTTACATTTTCTGTTTTTATAAAATCATTCGATTCAGCTTTTCCTTGAACAGGCATCGTCTTTTTTTGTTCTATTGATTTATTGCAACTAATCATTGTTACAAATAGAATTAGTAATAAAAGTGGACTTCTTAATTTTATCATTTAATTTTCTTCATAGTTTTGGTCGCATTACCTACAACGGTCAACATCTATTCCTTTCGGATGCGTAGCATACACAGGATAGGCTATGGCTACGCATCTATGATGTATAGACATTGTTATTGGTGCGTTTTGTAAGCCTACTCGTTGACCTAAATTATAATAACAGAATTTAGTCGATGCTTAGACATACGTTGCCTTTTAATTTATGTATTAGAATAGTTAGGGTTTTGTATGCGAAGATTTTCTGAAGAATAATCAGACCTAACAAAATCCCAACTGTCTTTGATTTGGCAACAAACCGCAATTATTTTATACAATGTTGTACAACTTTTTTATTCTTTATTTTGTTCCGTAATAGTTTGTAAATTGTCTTCCGTAATAATTTTTTTGTCAGACTTATTGTTATCTGAACAAGAATTAAAAAGATAGACCGATTAATCCTAAAATAACTACTTGCGGTCTCATTCTTTATTGTTTTAAATTGATTAAAATTATTTATAAATAACTATATCAAAAATTCTTCTGGTTCTCCTGAAATGTTGCATAACGTATGAGTATCTGTATATAAACCTCTTCACTAAAAATATGAATATGCAATTGCAATTCTTTTTTTCTTTAATATAACTTGTAAGATTTTCTCATGAGTCATACTGCTAAACTACAACATCCTTAAGCTAAAAAACGTTCACCTAAGTTAAGAAGAGAGGTTTATTTCTTCTCTTTTTTAATAATTCTTGATCTCAGTCTACTTAGAGACTGAGGTTTAATTCCTAAATAACTTGCCAATTGATGTTGAGGCACTCGTTGTATTAAATCCGGTCTTTTTTCTAACAATTTTAAGTAGCGTTGTTCTGGTGAAGATGTCTTAAAGTTATCAAATTTTATCTGTTCTTTTGCTAAAAGTTCTTCTGATAATATTCTGCAAAGCGATTCAAATTTTGGAAATTTTTTAAAAATTTCAGTTTCCATATCTGGGTTAGAAATTGTAATTATGGAATCTTCTGTTGCGGTGATATAATATTCAGAGGGTTTTTTAGTAAGGACACAATGTGGTGTAATTCCCTCCATTTCTGTATAAAATGCTGTAGTTTTTTCAACGCCCTTAATTACATAATAAGTCCTTATACATCCATTTAGAACAAAATAGCCCAAGTTTGATTTTTGACCTTCTTTAAGTAATATAGTTCCTTTGTTTATCTGTCTAAAAATATCTAAATCTAAAATCGCCTGTTTTTCTTCATTAGTTAAACTTATATATTTTGATATAAAGTTAAAAAGTTTTTCCTCCAAAATCTTTTTTACTAGTTATTTATGTAACCATTGTCGGTTAATTTTCAACAAACAAAATTAAGAAATTTCTAATCATTAAATATGATGATCTATTCTTACATTGAATAATGATACTGTTATTATCAATAAATATTTAAAAGTAAAATTTATACGTAGTGTAATTGAACTGTATTACAGTAGTGTTTTATTCATCTAATTCTAGCAATGTTTTATCAAATTGCCAATTATTATTAACCTTAATAAATCGCTTTAACCTATAACCGAAAATTACAGATATACCAACAACAGCAGAATCTCGATTTTTGTTAAACGTAATTTTACTTAATTCTTTTGGTATTTTATATTTTTTTGAATATTCACGTTCTAATATTGCTCTTGCATTTTCAAGTCTTTTTCCTTGATTGAAAGAACCAAACCCGAATTTTAATTTACCATTAATCTTCTTCCGATAGTAGTCCGTCAAGATTAGTAGTTTTAGTGAAGCCTCATTACAATTAGGGCGATTTAAAAAAATTGAGTCTTTAAAAATATATTTTGGTGTTTTTAATGAATAAGGTGCAGGAAACGTCTTAAAATCAGGTGAATCTAAATCTTCTACTAAGCTAACTTTTATTTCTTTATTTACAATTTTGTATTTTAGATTAGTGTATCGGATGTTTTGTTTTGTTTCTAAACAAAATACGAGTTTGCTAATTTCCGCGATATCTTTTTCTAATTGATTTTCAGTTTCTTGTTTTACAATGTTCTCCGTTTCAACTTCCCAAGCATTAAAAAACGCATCAGCTTTTTTATTCTTGTAACTTTTACAGGAACATAGAAAAAGTACGATAGGGATTATTTTAAAAACCGTCTTCATAAAAATCTTCTTCTTCTAATAGTTCTTCAGTATAGCTATATGTACTCATTTCGTTATCAAATTCTTTAATTATTCGATATACTATCTCTGCATTGTTTTCTTTGTGTCTTCTTGCCCAAAACGAATAGACCCAATGAGTATAACTTACAAAATCTGAATCTCTGAATCCCGAAATTAATGCTTTCATTTCCTGGCTTTCTATTTTACTGTAAATAGTATCTGATAGCACGCCAACTGAATTACTTCGAGCATTTAATTCTTTTAACAATTCTTTGTCGTTAGCTATTTCTTCATAGCTTTTAAGTAAGATTTTAACGGTTCTTTCAAAGCCAGAGGCTTTATAAGAGTTTCTAGTTTTTAATAAAACATAGGCGTACGCTTTGTTTTGGTCAAATAAATACTTTATGTTTTCTGGACTTCTATCTACAGTACGCCATAGATAATGCAAATAACTATTTAAGCTCGGCGATTTTATTAAATATTCAGTATTTAATTTTGATTGACTATTATTTCTGTTTGGATTGACTAAATCACTCAAATAATATAAAAATTGATAATCTGTTGCGTTTGTATCGTTACCGTTTTCAAAAACTAAACTGTGGTAGATGGTGTTTGCTAGCGTATCGGATATAATGCTTTTAGAAGAAAAATCTAAAACAGAAATAAGTTTCCTTAGATTTTCGTTTTCTTTTTGAAGTTTAGAATTCGTTTCAGAAACAGACTTATGGTCTTTTTTAGAGGATGCATTAAGTTCGGCTTTAGGTATTTCAATCCCTTGTTTTTCTGATTTTTTGCAACTAATAGTTGTAATTATGATTAGGGCAAGAAGAAGTTTTTTTCTCATATTATAATCTTTTCATTTCTTATTCAAATTTTTCATACAGTATTGTTGGTACACGTATTTATTCAATTTCACAAGTTCAATTTCTTGTGGTTCTCTATTAAACAGTACTGCATTTATTTTACTATCGTCAACGCTTTTTATAATAAAAGGACTACTCAAGCCTATAAATATTACCGAGTATCCTTCAAAACTAATAGTCTTATAACTCAGTTTTCTGATATATTTTCCGTTATCTGTATACTCATATAAAATTGAATCGTTTTTGAATTCTAAAATTTTTTGAAAATCCTTATTTTTTTTTGAATAATTAATGCTAAACTTACTTCCTGAAAGGGTTACGTAATTATCTTGATTTTTAAGCTTTTCGGGTATTTTATAATAGGTCACGTTATTCGATTCACTTATAGCTCCAAAAGCTCCAATCTTATTTAAATTGGAATTTCCAATAATAGAGATGCTATCTTTAGAGTACTTTTTAATTGTTTCGTAGTTTTTCAATTCTTTATTATAGACAATTTTGTCTGATTCTACTTTATAAGTGCCAGTTGTATTTTGTGGAATACACTCAAAACAAAATGCGTTGTATTCTCCATTATTAAATGAAACTATGTTTCCATTTAAGCCAAATTTTAATGTAGGTTGCTTAGTGGAATAGCTTGATGTTCCTATCCAAGTTCCACTTATAGTTTTAGTACTTTGACAGGAAATTAAAAATGATATTAGTATAATTATGATAAGTTTCTTCATATATATGGTCACGGTTTAGACTATAAGTAGTTGCATGTTTAGCACGAACTTATTAAGCCTTCCTGCTCCTAGGCTAGCACACACCAAACTGAAAATCCTCGCAGATTTTCATATGTAGGTGAGAACAAGCAATTACCTATAGCATTGTTGCAAAAGTTTATTTTAAATTAATTTTGTATTCATTCCCAATTTGAGCTAATCCCTTACCATAATTTTTTTCAAAATCAGGTTCAGAATGCGTAACAGCGGACTTCCATATATCTCCAAATTTTTCTGTTCCATATTTTTCAATTAGATATTTAACAAATGAACCAGCTACATAGCTTTCATTTAAGCTATGACCTCCATTGTTTCTTTTACCATTTCCATTTTTAGTCAAATCAGTAATTTCAAAAGCTTGATTAGCATTAATGTATTCTAAGGCATACTCATCTAGTTTGCCACTATAAAACTTGTCATTATCAATGTAATAATTGAAGCCTTCATCTATTAGAAGTGCATATTCAGAATCATTTGGGATAAATCCCCAAACTGTCTGTGTTATAACATGTCCAACCTCTTGCCCACCTTTGGCATTTTTTGGTAAGTAATATACATTTGGGGCAATTACGTGAGCATCGCTATTAACTTGAGTTAGTGCTATCTTTTGATTCTTGTCTTTAAAAAGAAAATAGATTACTTTAGGATATTCTTTCTTTTCTATTCCCATTAACCTAACAATGTGTGTAAAATTCTCTTCTTGTGTATCTGATATTTCTTCAGTCAGTTTTGAGTCAATAGATTTGTCAAAGTAGAATTTAAAATTATCTGATGATTTTAAATTCCAAGTATTATTTTGAATAAGAAATTCTTCAGAATTCATTTCCATAATAGTTCCTGTTTTCAGGATTCTTTCTTCCTTGTTACTCTTATATATTTTATTACCACAGCTTGATAATAAAACAAAACTTAATACATATGCTATTTTTTTCATTTCTTACTTAAATTTTTCAAATCAATTTCCTTAAAATATCTGTTCTGTCTATAATTTTTAACGCAGTACCTTAAATTTGCTTTTCCTACTTTTCTTGCAGTGTCGTTTTCAATAGAAGCCCTTGCTATGAAATAACTAAATTCGAGTTGACTGTCTTTAAATCTTTTTTTCCCTTTTTCAAAAAAGGCAATTCCCATTTCAACATCTTTAAGGTAGTTGATATAAAAATCATAATATATATCCAAGTTTGCTTTTAAAACTCTATTCTCAAAATTATCCGTGCTGTTCAGCATTTTATTCGCAAAATAATTTGCCTTTTTTAAATTGCCGATTTTTTTGTTGTAAACAAAAAGCATATGAGTTTGAGTTGAATAGCCATTTACTTTTGAATCGTATTCAAGTAACTGATTTAAAGCATTTTCATTTTTGGTGTCTATACTCATTTCTATTAAAGAGTAAAAATCATCCTCTTTTATTCTTGTATCGATACCATATTCTTTTTTATTCTTTGTTTGATAATGCTCAAGATATTCTTCTATGTCAAAATCTTCTTTTTTAGATGCTGTATAAAAGTCATCTATATTTCTGTAATCTTTAAATAAAAATTTCAATCCTTGTATTAATGAAATTGGTGGCATTTCATTGTGATTAGCATTAAATTCAAGTATTCTCAAATTGTCTTTGGAAACTTTATTCTTTATGTATTTTGCAAATTCATTAAAGCCAAAGTCTTTTGTGCCATAACCAATAAATACATTTATCTTTTCATTTTTTGCTAAATAAGATGCTACTTTTCTTTTAAAGTTTATTGACTCTCCGCTTATTGAGAGAGAAATAATACCATTAAAGGGGTTATTGTTTTGAAATGGCAAACACATAACAAAGTGAGCAGTATTTGAATGTCCGATTATTGAATTATATCCAGATGTGCTATAGTTTGAATTGATGTATGGAATAACATCGGCAATCAAGAAGTTTTTTAGTTTTTCTGAACCTTCCAAATAAATAGTTTCATCTCCACTTGGATATTGACTAAAATTTGGTCTTGTCTCATAGCCTCTGTCATTATGAAATATTCCAACCACAATGGATTGCGGTATTGCATCTGTTGCGTAATCAATGTCATCTTCGATTGTAAGTTTACTAAGCTGTGTAACATAATTTGAAGTTAAATCAAATAGGCCATTTCCATCCAACGTATATATAACAGGGTATTTCTTAAAGTTATCATAGTCTTTAGGAAGCATTATTTTAATCATTCTTTTTTGGTCTGGAAAAAATTCAGATTCCAGTTCAATAACATCATATTCTAATATACTTTTATCGGTTTTAATCTGACCGAATGATAATTGAGAGATAAGTAAAAAACTAAAAATGTAAAAGATTAATTTCATAGATTATTTTTTGTTTAAACTTATGCACGACGTGTTTGTATGTGGTTTGTTGCGTGGTTTAAGCACCCAATTTAGCAAATAATACAGAATAGAAAATCCGCTAGGATTTTCGTAAGTAGGCTAGAACTAGCAATAAATTATATACGGTGTTACCACCAGTTATTTTTTCAACTTCCAACTATTTTTCCAATTGGATAAAAATTCTCAATCATTTCTGATTTAGTTTTACGACCTCCCTTAATAAGCATATAAGAACCTCCCCAAATAATATTTGGATAGTCTAAAATCTGCTTTGTTGCTTCGCCTACAGATGAAACTATTTTTGCTTCTGGACTTAATATTTTTTCAATCGCTTCGCTTGTTGAAAACCATTTTACGTTTAACATACTTTCAGGGATTTTTAATTCTCCAGTTATTAATTTACAGCTATAATGCTGTCGGAAAGATGGTTTTTTGTTGTCGCTGTGGAAATACATAAAAATTCCTTGAAGTTGAGGCGTAGAAACTTGCAAGCCAAAGTCAGTTGCTAAATTTAATAAACCCTTATTCGTTGTAACTTCAGTATTGTGCCTTAAAGCTGGTGTCATCCATCCGTTTTCGTGTTTCTGCAATAAAATTTCTCCTTTTTCATTGAAAATAATAAGTCGTTGAATGGTATAACTATCATTTCCAGTTTCTTGAGCAATTGATTTTAGTCCAAAAAGAATAACAAATGACAGTAGAAGTAATTTTTTCATATATTTTTAATTTTCTGTTAATATTCTATGCAAATATGCAAAACGATACTAATAAATAAGTTCAGAATTATAAATCTGAACTTATTTTTTTAATGATTTTTGATATTCCGAAGGTGTTTGTCCTGTCATTTTTTTAAAAGTTGTATAGAATGTAGATTTTGAGTTGAAACCACTTTCATAACCAATAGCTTCGATAGTATATTGATTAGGAACTGAAAGTAATTCTTTTGCTTTTATAATTCTTAATTCATTTATGAACAATGAAAAAGATTTACTAAAGTTATCGTTTAAGAATTGAGATAAAGTATGTGCTGGTATATTTAGTTCTTTTGCGATACTTGTGAGAGTTATATTTGGATTGCAGTAAAGCTCTTTGTCTTTAACAATTGATAGTTTGCTTTCAATTAGTCCCAAAGTTTCTGTATCTATTTCCTTGTTTTTGTATTTTTCTTTTTCTTCGAAAAATGACGTTTTCTTATTATTTTTAAAGATGAATAACAAAATAATTAAGTAAAGTACGAAAGAAAATGATAAAGCTCCTACAATGTAGGATGTATAAGAACCAATATTATAAGCGAGCCAAATAACAGTTACACCAATAAAAACACTTAAGAACCAAATATCTATACTAGAAAGTTTTTCTTTTTTTTGAAAAAGTCTTTGGAAAACGGGTCTTATAACTTTAAATGACAAAATTATATAAATAAGCCATTGAATGTAAATTCCTTTTAAAATCCATTTACTCCAAATAGTTCTATACTCCATATAAGGATAAGCAATACCTAGAATAGTTATTCCAACTATAAATGGTAAAATATTAAGTTTCCATCTGCTTACTTCGTTTTTTATAAAAGATGCAAAGTACAAGTAAAGAAATGGACCTATTAGGATGCAAGCAGAAATTCCAATTTGAATGAAAACACCAGATAGATTTGGATTAAAATAAAAGAAAACCGATTTAATAATTCTGATACTCAAAGTCAGTAACAATAATGCCAAAAAAAAATTCGAAAACTTTTTCTTTTGAGCAATAAATGCAAAGAAAAATGAAAGTAAAAAACCATTAAACGCTCCTAAAGCACTAAAGAAAAAGATGAGTTGGTTTTCAAAATTCATTTATCAAATTATTGTTTTTTCAGCAATCGTGGTCTAATTGGTGGTAACGGTCTCGGCTATGTGTAGTGCGGGATTTCAAGGCAGTTACCTTTCAATTTAGCACTTAGCTTATTTTATGTACTTATTTTCATATTAGCACTTTTACCCGTATTATGTATAGCCATCCTAAGTTTGTATCTATTATTTTTAAAATTATAATAAAAATATTTATTTTTAATTAGAAGGGCTTCTTTTGTTACTTAAATTTAAATATTACCTCTCCATTTTTGTTGATATATGCAGAATGCCCATCTTTTAGATGTACTTTGGCAATTCCACCTTTAAAATTTTCATTATCATATTGCGAAATATCGAAATCTAGTTCGAAAGCTTTATTTCCATTTTTGTCGATATACATATTCTCATTTAGAGGTGTACTTACAACTGCTAAGCCTTCTGAAAAGAAACCGCCATAAGTATATTTAAAATCAATTACCTGATTACCCTTGTAATTTATATAGCCAAAATTACCCTTGGGTTTTCTGGCAAAAATATAATCAGATTTATAAAAATCGTCCGAAATGTAGCTATATTCAGGTGGTACAACATAATTTCCGTTAAGGTCTATTATTCCATACATTTTTGTGTTCTTATCTTTTACTTTGGCATGACCATTCTTAAAATCAGTAGCTGATGAATAATCAAATGGTATAACAGTTTTACCATTTTTATTTATATAACCTTTATTTTTCCAATCGTTTGTTCGAACTCTTATCAAACCTTCGCTCATCTCGTGGACTATATATGGCTTTAATGAAAATAAAAAATCACCATTCATATTTACCACTGTGCTTCTTGTTAGGTGATTATAACGGTGTACCCACATTGTTATAATCCCATTCTTTACACGTTCACCGATGTTTACAGTTTCACCTATTGATGTTTGATAAGCATTTTTCTTGTAAACAGAGACTGGGTCAAGTATAACATTGGCACTTTTGTCAATTATAATTCTTTCCCCAAAAATTGGTTCAACAACTGCATATCCTTCATTAAAAGGATGAGCTTTAGCGTATTGTGCTGCTATTACTAATTCTCCTTTCCTGTTAATAAATCCAAACTCACCATTAATCCTTACAGAAGCTAGACCTTCAGAAAAATCTCGGGACTTGCCATAGGATGGTTGATATTTTGCTTCTATTACCATATTTCCCGATGTATCAATATAGCCTGCTTTAGAATCTTTTTCTTCTCTAACTCTCACATAAGCTAAGCCTTCACTAAAGGAAGCAATTTCTTTAAAAATGGGTTCGGCTACTATATCTCCATTAGCATTAATCAAACCGTAGAATCTACCTTCAGCAGTGCTCTGTTGAAATTTGTAAAGTCTAGTATCATTTTCTTGACTTCTTCCAGGCTGCATAAGAACAAGTAAAAATGTAAATGTCAAAATAAAAATCTTTCTCATATTATAAGTTGTTTTTAGCATTAAATCCAACAGTCTTGTATATGGCATGTAGTGTGTAGATTAGCAATTATTTTTGGTTTAGCCACAAGCCGGACTTTTAAATTTTACCGTTTATTTTTTATTTTTCAGTATGTTTGATAAACATATTCTTTTTTAATTCGTATATCCATTTTGTTTCAATAAAGTCAGATAAATCAATTTCATCACATTCTTCATTTTCTTTTAGTTCAAACAATATTTTTTTGTTCATTACCTTAATTTTACAGTTGTTACATTCAAAATATTCAGTTGTTGAAGACACAGTTAAATTGTCTGAAACATCATTATCCCAACTATAAGTCGAAAAAAAATATTCTTGGTCAAATATTTTTTCTAATTTTTTTAAATCATAAATAATAATTGCTTTGTGAGTTTCTCTCAAACCTCCACCAAGACCAGAATGACCATATGTAGTTTCGGAATAAACTACAAGTTCTTTATAATTTTTTCCATTCACTTGTTTTTTTTCAATTTTGGTAACAGTTCCGTACGAAGGTTCAGGCAATAAATTAAATGTTATGTATTTGTTCTTTTTTTTAAGTGCAATAAGTTCTGGAAAAGTACCTTGAGATAGGATAAAAGCTTTAGGTTTATTCAAAGTATCTATAATCTTCATTTCTAAATATTCTATTGATTCAATAGATGTCGTTTCTATTGGTTTGAACCTTATAGTATCAAGTTCTTCAGATTGCCCATACGTGTTTAGGGAAATTAAAACAATTAATATGAAATGGATGTTAGTCATTTTTTCAAATTACTGGCAACACACGTATTTATTCAATTTTGACCAGTTGGATTTCTTGTGGTTCTTTAGTGAATAATACTGCATTAATTTTACTATCGTCAACGCTTTTTATAACAAAAGGGCTACTTAACCCTATAAATATTACTGAGTATCCTTCAAAACTAATAGTCTTATAATTCAGTTTTCTGATATTCCGTTCGTTATTCGTATACTCATATAGAATTGAATCATTCTTAAATTCTAAAATTTTTTGAAAACCCCTGTTCTTTGAATAATTAATGCTAAACTTACTTCCTGAAAGATTTACGTAATTATATTGATTTTTAAGCTTTTCAGGTATTTTATAGTATATTAAGTTATTCGATTTACTAATAGCTCCAAAAGCTCCAACTTTATTTAAATGGAAATTTCCATTAATAGAGACACTGTCTTTAGAGTATTTTTTAATTGTTTCATAGTTTTTCAAATCATTATTGTAGAAAATTTTATCTGATTCTACTTTATAAGTGCCATTTCTTTTCTGTGGAATACATTCAAAACAAAATGTGTTATATTTCCCATCATTAAATGAAACTATGTTTCCGTTTAAGCCAAATTTCAATGTAGGTTGCTTACTCGAATAACTTGATATTCCAACCCAAGTTCCGCTTATAGACTTGGTACTTTGACAGGAAGCTAAAAATGATATTAGTATAATTATGATGAGTTTCTTCATATTTGTGGTGCGTGTTTGTGTAAGATTAGTTTCGTTGTTTATGCAACTAATCTTATACGGTATTAGTCGTAGTTTTTATCAATCATATTATCAATAGATAGTCGGTTAGTTCAAACAAAGCCTTATTATATCTTGGCTTGAACTGTTGTAATTATTATATCATATCCCATATCTCTTATCAACAATTTATCTCCATTCAATTTTACATTTTGTGTATAACCACTTGTTTCTATTTCCTCTACTTGAATATGTTTAGTATCAATTATAAAAATTCTATGCCTATGCTTATCTTTATATTTTACTATGAGAAATTGAAAATAAAATTTGATATAATCACAGCCTAAAGACCCTAATTCCATTGTGTTAATTGGTGGTCTCCAATTAATAATGATTCCATCTTTGACTTTAATACGCACTAATTCTTTTCCCACTTCATTTTTTTGCCACCAAGCAATAAGATGTCCATTAACTGCGATCTGATTAATATGGATTTCATTTTCTGTGCCAAAATTATCTTTCCAAAAAATACAGTCATCTTTTAATTCGGTGTCAATATTGTCTTTGAACAATTCCTCCTCAATAATGTCTAAAATATCTTTATTCATTTTTATTTAATTATGGCTAACTTGTTATTTCAATATCAAAACAATGTTATTCCATTGCTATTTTGTTAAGTGTCCATCGGTCTCGGCTTTGAGTAGTTGCGTGGTTTTAACACTAAACTTTGCAAGTACACACCAAGCTGAAAATCCGCGAGGGTTTTCAGATATAGGCTAGAAAAAGCAATTATTTATAGTCATTGTTAGCTTTAGTTCTTATTATAATCTTCATTAAGTTTCATAAAATAATAGTCAAAAGAATCCCATTCAACATTTATGGTCAGGTTTTTAAGATTAGCTATGGGTACGCAATTAATAGTAGTAGATTCAGAATAAAGTTTTATTCTCTGAATAAATTCTGTGTTTTGAGAATCTTGAATATATATCTCATTCTCCTTTATTTGAATCTTATTGATATTTCCGATATACAATACAGTTATAGTAAGGTTTTCAATTTTAACAACATAAGTTGAATGTTTATCACAATAAATTATAATTAATTTATCTACAAACCATTTGATGTATGAAAGTCTAAACCCAAAGTCAGAATGATTGCTAATTGGTTTCCAATTAATAACAATTCCATTTGATTTTTTTATTCTAACCCAGCATCTTCCATATTCTTCGTCTTGATACCAAGCGAGTTTGTTTCCAGCAATAGCGACATCTTTAGATTTGATAGTATGATTTCCTTTTTCACTTTCCCAAGAGATTGAGCCATTTTCGTTCATAACATCAAAACCCTCATCCCAAAGACATTCCTCAATAGTTTTCCAAAATTCCATTTTTTCTTAAATTAAATCTAACGGTCTCGTATAACCGTCAGTTACGGGTTAATATGCGTTTATTTTTGGTTTGACACTGACTTTAACAATTCCAATTGGATTCGGACGTAGTCGAATCTGCCGTAATTGCGTTTATACATCTAAAGTTTGATTCTCTATAAATTTATATAATAATAAGAAAGAACAAAAGAGAGAATTAAGGTTATAATATACGGTGAAGCTTCAGACTTCGACAACATTGATAATCCTCTCTCTTTTACTATATTGTCAACTGGCTTTAGTATTCATTTCCGTTATTATCAATAAATCCTTTTTTTCCTAATTCTGATTTAAATTTGGCGAGATTATATTTGAACTCATTTAACTCTTTGAATTTAATTTCTGTTATACCATAATAGCCAAAAAGATTTTTCCTTTGTACTTTTATTGCAAAAGGATTTTTCAAATCTACTGAATCATAATATTCTATAGTGTCATTTTGTTTTATTCCAAACTTATTACCTAAATCTAAAATTAAATAAGTCGGAAAATCAAAGTTTTCATCATAATTAATTTCCTTTTTTGAATTAGCAAAATAAATATCTTTAATATTAACTTTCGCTATTGTATCAATTATTGTCTTTTTTATGCCTTCACTATAGACTGATTTATCCTCTGTAAATTCGATTAAATAGTTTTCGTTATTCTCAATAATTTTCATTTTAAAGTATGCGACTGTACCACAGACTTCGATTATTTCATTTTCTGGATGCTCTATTTGTTTTAAATTTTCATCGAAATACATAAGATTATAATTGCCATCTAATATTTGCAAAGAATTACTGTATCCAGCATAATTTACATACTTCAGTTCTTTTTTCACTATTTTATTATTTTGGTCTTTAATTTTAAATGTATTTCTAACTGTATCTTTAAGAACAGTAAATTCATTAAAAGTCAGTATAAGCTTATCACTTTGCCCAAAAGATAAAATACTCATTCCAAAGAATATCAATATTATTAATGTTTTCATCATTTTTTAGTTTGTATCCAACGTTCAGTGTATGAAACGTAGCGTATAAAAACACACTATGTTTCGGTTTAGCACTGAGCTAATTTTTATATTTTGTTTTAACTTTTCATTTTAAAGCCAAATTAAAAATTTGGCGGTCTTCGAAAATAACACAAATCTTTCGATTCAGCGCTTATTAGCTATGTTTTATACCCCTCTTTTGTTAGCAAATGTTTTTGTTCTGATTAATTCACTATTTTTATCGAAATATTTCCATTCGCCATTTTTTTTGCCTTTTTTGTATTTCCCAACTTCTTTCAATTGTCCGCTATTGTAATAAGACTTTTTTCGCCATTTACTAGGCATAAAAATCCAAAACTCTCTTAACACTCCATTTAAATGGTAATACTTCCATTTACCAATTTCTTTTCCTTCTTTATTTTTGGCTAATGAGTGTGTAAGCTTCCATTATCAAAATAATATTTAGTTCTTCCAGTTCTTAATCCATTTTCAAATCTTTCAATATATTTTAATTGACCGTTAGAATAAAACTCTTTTCTGTCTTTAATTGTTTTTTCATTTTTGTCAAATTGTACTGAAAGTTTTAGCTGACCATTTATAAAGTATTCCTTTTTATTAATTAGTATTCCGGTTTCATAACTTTCAGCTTTTTCTAATTGACCATTTTCAAAATAGTATTTCCAAATTCCAACTCTTTTTTTCCTAATAAAAATAAAGTTTCGAAAGAATATAGTTATCTTCCTCAGTTGTTTCTTTTTCCATCATTAAATAAACTAAGTCAAATAAAGATTCGACACTCTTTTCTGACTTCTTTGTTTTTACAAATTCAGAATGAGCTTCTATGAATAGTTTTGTTACATTTTCGATTTGATTTTTCAAATTACAACTAACTCGTTATTTCAAAATAAATACTATGTTACCTCATTGCTATTTTGTTAAATGCACAACATCCCTTTAGTTAAAATAAAAAGTACTTTACTGATTGACAAGACTGGCTACAAGAAGTCAAATATATCGGTCCCATATCACAGTCTGTTATTGTATCGGTATGAGTAGTCGCTTGATTTTTAACAAGCTTAGTAAGTACACACCAATCTGAAAATCCGTGAGGAATTTCAGAAGTAGGCGAGAACAAGCAATTAATTATAATCATATTTGGGTGTCGTTATTTCCAAAATTTAAACCATTTTTTCTGAGAGAATGATTTTATATTAGTTTGCCTTTCCTTATAAGAATTAGGATTATTATACTTTTCTTTACAAGAGTAATATTTCCAATAGTTATTTATATCAATTCCTGTTTTCTCAAATTCTTCATAACCATTTCCATAAACCTTTCCATTTTTAAAATTTATAGCATTTGTAAATACTCCTGTTAAATAAACTTCTGAAAGATGGTAAAGCAAAAAATCTTTTAGTTTCAACCTTGCAATTAATTCTACTAAAATTAATCCCTCGTAGTCTTCAATGTCATTATAGTCAGATTCATTAGCATCTTTAAAAAAACCTACTACTTCATTGTCAAATATCTCTTGAAAACTTTTAAACTTCTTTGCATGACTTTCTATTGAATTAAAACTATCTTCATTAACTGGAATAATAAGAAATCCATTTTCATTAAAATGATGGACTTGTTTATCCAAATTAATTTTTTCTTTTGTTATAATCAATGATATATTCTGCGCCATTTTTAATTATAGTCAAGGTTTTTGTAAATGGTGTTGGTCATTACTTATTTAATATGCGGCCTGCAATCATATTTTCTTTCTTTTCAGCCCAATTACCAATGTCCCAATAATAATATTCGCTCTCTCGATACTCTCCTAAATTTAGAGCGTCGAATTCATCTTGGTTGTCTTTTGTTTTGACACCAAGACTTTTTAATGCTTCATTTATACCTACTTCACTCAAAATTTTTCGTTCATCCTCAAAGTATGAGGCATATTGTTCTCCTATTCCGCCAAAATAATCTGTTTGGATTAATGCGAACTTTTCGAGACCAATTTCTTTAGCAATAAATTTAGTTAATTTGCAATCCCAACTGAGATTTATACTTTCGGAATCAGAAGATTTATTTAGTGTTTCTTCAAGTTCAATCATTGCATCAAAATCTAATATTATGATTACATAGTTACTTTCAAATGCAGCAGCAAGTCCTAATTCTTTAATTTTTTCTTTATTCACATTGTTTTCTCCAATAATTGCTGAAATATTGTGCCCCATCTTTTGTTTAAATTAATACCAACAGTAATACTTAGTTTAAAGGGAAATTGCCTTGTAACTCACCCTTAATTTTCTTTTTTATTAAAAATATATTCATTTTTTTTTGCGTAATCCTCTATGGGTTCTAACCCAAGTTGCTTTCTTTTTATATTAACATTTTTCACATCTTGAATAGGGTATATTTTGTTCTTTTTTAAATCATTATCCCAAACTGCTTGCGTACCAAAAATTTGTTTCTGCTTTTTTCTCATTAAAATACGGTCTTCAAGAAAGGCAAGATGCCAGCCTTCAGACTCTCCATTTTTTACAGATTCACGTAATAACGGAAGATATTTTTCTTGTGTTTCTAAATCTGAATGCTGGATGGTAAGCCAAATGGCTTGGTTTGCAGTACTTCCAACTCGGCTTTGGCCAACCCAACCATAGTTATCTAATATTTCAAATAATTTGTTGGAACTTATACTATCTTGCCTTTGAATTTGAGACCAGATATATTTATATTCTTCAGATTCACGACCAAATTTTTCAATAACGTTAGGCAATAAAAGTCGTAAGGTTTGGTCTTCAACCTTTATACTTTCAAGCTCTTTTTTTAAAATACTATCCGTTTTATTTACTTGATGTTTAATAATATCAAGTCCTTGTTTTAGGATTTCGTCTTTAAAAATGGTCGTTTGTTTTACATAGTTTGTAGGTATATATTCTTCTCTGATTGTACCATTTATATGGTATATTTTTGCTCCTGAAAGCTTGTAACCATACTTTTGATGTTCAAAACCAAAATCGAACACTTCACCGGCTAACCTACGCATTTCGGTGCCGACAATTTTACCTCTTTCCATACCTTCAAAACCAATAGCGAGTCCTTCGCCCATACTGCCTGTCCAACGTCCAGCCAATACCACAACAGGGTTTTTATACGTATTCCCTCTTGGTATTACATATTCAACCCAGTTTCTCTCAACACCTGGATTACCTTCCGATTTTTCAATAAATACGTGTTGCTGATATGGTCTTTTATCGACAATAAATCTGCTCATGATTCCACGGGCTTCATAAGAATCTCCACCAAAGATTGTATTTCTTAAATCAATGACAATACCTTTTGACTCAAATAAATTGTCTAAAGCTTTATCAAATTCGGTTACCAAATTATCATTACCTAAAGAATTATTAATTCTTATTATACCAATATCATCTACAGTTTTAACAGTAAGTAAATCAGTATTTTCTTTTAATTTAATAGCGTCAATATCCAATTCAATTTCTTCATTATCGGATAATCTTAAAGTTAAATTTCTAGGTTCATTATACCGACCTGCGAGTATTTTATTGGCAATCCATTCTTTTACTTCGGGATTAGTTTTGTCGTTGCAATGTGTTGGAAAATCATTAATTGCTTGCTCAAAGTTTTTTCCGTTAAATTTTAGAATTTCTGCTCCGATTACATTCTGATTTAAATTTTCTATTTGGGTTTGCCAAATATTCGTGATAATTGGTTTTTCATTTTCAATTGTTGCATAAATTGGTGCAAAAAGGCGATATGAAGAATTCCTGTTTGTGTGAAGCGTAAGGTGGTTGTCGTAAAATTCGTCTAATAAATATTCAAAAAAAAGTACAGTATCTTCTTCTGTTTGTATGTTTTTAATCTGGCTAGAATAATACGCTTTAATACATTCTAGACTTACATTTTTTTCATTGAGATACACATAGTTTTGTGAAATATCATTAATAATTTCATTTAAGTCTTCTCTTATTTCTTCTTTATTGACTGTATTTACTTGCGAATAGCAATTAAAAATGAATAAGGTAGTAAAACCAAGAATAATGTATTTCATATAGAGTAATTTTAAATTAATTTAAATGTCTTTATTAATTTCTTCATTATTATTTTTTTGTTTCCAATTTCTATACAAGCCTAAAATCAATCCAATTGTTCCTAAAGAAAAGCAAACTAAAAACCAAAAAACAATATTGTATTTGTCAATAAACAGGCGATAAATAAATGTGAACAAAAATAAAGTGAGCCCAACAAATTGCCATAAGATGTCTTTTTCTAATGTATTGTCGTTATAAATATCTTGGGGTAAGTTTACCAACACTTTTAGTTCGTTCCAATCCCAAACTATTAACATAATGTTTGCCAACAGCATTAACCCTGTTATTACTGGCGTGAAGGCGAAATAGTAGGAAAGCGTTATTATAAAAATGTTTGTTATAATTGGAAGATTAAACAAAGCCCCCAACTTGGAATATCTTTGGGTCATTAATAAAAACCCTGCCATTAATTGTGCAAATCCAATAAATTTCCAATACAAACCAGATTGGTACATCGTTTCAAAAAAATGCCACGCACTATTTATTGGGTTTAGTTCGCCACTTTCACTTGTAAAGCGATTTCCTTTAATTTTAATCAAACTTGCAAAAACAAATGTTCCACCAATTAAATATCGTGTGTAAATGACAAATATTTGGGTAAATACATTGCTTTTTTTTTTCTTTAAATCAACCATCTTTTGAGTTTAAAACTTTTTTAATTTCAATACGTGTGTTCATACAATTTAGGTTTTGTAATTCCTTCGTCCTGATAATATTCTTTGTTCATTTCAAAGTGCATTTTGGTCATTTCTTACAGAGTAATTTTAAATTCGTTTAAATGTCATAATAGTATCTTCATCATCACCGGAATTGATATTCCCAATTTCGAAAGTTTCATCATTAATAATTTGATAATGAAAAACTTTTGACGTTGTTTCGTCAGCTTCGTTACTACTTAACTCAATCATTCCATCACCTACTAGTTGAATTGAGAATGTTCTAGAAATCAGATTCTCTCCATCCAAAACTCTATTTTCTTGAAGTTGATTACTTTTAGAGCTAAAAATTAATGTGGTTCTATTGCTTATTGGTGTCACCTCGATAAATTCTCCCGTTAAAATTCCATTTAAGATTTTAGGCTCTGAATCGGAATTAGAACAAGAAAGCATTCCACAAACTGCTAATAGTATTATAATTGTTTTTTTCATTTTTTTTGTTTCAATTTAATTTTTAAGTTTAGGTAAAATGTATTTTTCAAAAATTAATTCAGGTTGTTGTGTTTTTCCATTTCTATAATTTCCAGATGTAATTACAGTAACCGTTTTTAAACAAGGAATAACAAAAATATATTGACCTCCAGCTCCTCTGGCTTCAACAGCCTCAAAATTCTTTCCGTTAACTCGATAGGTATTGTGCCACCACAAATAACCATATCCGTTTTTTTTAGGTACATTCTCTAGATTACGGTAGTTTTTAAATGAGTTTTTAACCCACTTTTTAGATAAAATACGTTTGGTTTTCCATTTTCCTTTATTAAGATATAGCTCTCCAAATTTTAGCATATCTCTTGGCGTTAGATACATACCGCCACCAAAATAAGGTTTCCCTGTATTATCTGTCTGTATAATATAATTTGAAATTTCAAGTTTTTGAAACAGGTTTTCATCCATAAACAATTCCAATGGTTTAGAAACAATAGAATCCATTGCAATACCAAGCAAATATGGATTTGCTGAACCATAATTTGCCTCTGTATTTGGTTCATTTATCATTTCTGCTTTTAAAACCGTTTCTGTCCAATCTCGTGTGGGTTGGTAACTGTTCTCTGATGCAAGTGATTTCCTTTCTCTCGTATAATCGTCGGCATCTAATCCTGAACTCATTGTTAATAGACTTTTAATATCAATTTTAGTTTTTATACTGTCTTTATGTGTTTGATATTTATTTGGTAGAAAATCAAATATGTATTGCTCAACACTTGTTAATAATGATTTGTCTTTTGCAATACCAACAATAGCAGATGAAATACTTTTTGATGCTGATTTCATATCGTGTGGAATGTTTGGGTTATAGCCATCAAAATATTTTTCATAAATAACTTTTCCTTTTTTTGAAATTAAAACAGAATGCGTGTTAATTAATGAATCCTTTGAAATAAGCCTTTCCATTTCGGAAAGTTTGATAATTGACGTTTTATTATCACTGTGGAATCCACCAATTTTCCAATCGGTTGTAGATTTCTTTAATATTACTTGTGAAATTTCATATTTGCCCAAATAGATGCCTAATTGTATTTTATTCTTCATTAATTTTCCTTTAAACTGCAATCCTGTTTTAAAATCAGTAAAGGAAATAATGTCATTTTCTTTTTGAAAATTATCGCACCAAGTTCCTGTAAATCGATTATCGCCAAAAACAGGGTAAGCTTGATAATCATTTCCTTCTCCATTTTCAACACTTAAATAAAAATCATCTGATTTTAATTCATCTACCATTAGTAGATTCCAAGTTCCTGTGTAGACGTTGTTTGTTGACCTTTTTAGTTTTAAATGATACAAAAGCATTCCAGATTTTATAAACCCATTAATTTCTTGACCGTGTTTAGAAAGTATACCTTCAAAGAAATAGTTTTCTGCAAACGGTATTTTTAATATTGAAGAGCTGTTTGAAGCATATGGATAGTCAATAATATTCTTATTATTCGAAATTTTGAATTTCGCATTTTCAAGTCCTAAATTTTCTATTTCAACTTTTAAATTGAATGTTTTTGTATTTTCAATTTTCCCTTCCCAACCACTTGTATACTCGGTCATATCCTGAGCATATGTTGAAGATGAAAAAAGAATTGTAAGTAATAGTATTATGTTTTTAATGTTCATTTTTTTGATTGATTTTATATTAATAATTTGAATTCGAGATTTTTACAGTTTTATTTATTAAGCATTGTTAATCCATTATTTTTTTTACACTTTCTAATATAGTTTGAAACCTATTATCTATAAGTTCAAATTTCATATTGATTTTCTTTCCTGTATTGGTATTGGTTGTAGCATTAAATTTAGTGAATTGAATTTCTATTATTTTAGTTTTTTCATTATAAGCTAAAACCATTTTATCTTGATAGTTGAAACCTTGATGTTGGGCTATTTCTATGCTTCCATTTTTACTTTTAAGACTTTTTAATTCTTCATCTTGAATATAGAAAGGCAAATATTCTATTTTTTGATTAGAAAAGGATATATGACTGACAAGGATGTTGTCGTAATAATGATTCCCATTTCCACTAACAAAATTTTGTATAACTAGGAAAGTAGAATCATACAGAGCATATATTTTATTTACTATGTGCGAAATATTCCAATCTTCGTAAAACGCTTCTGATTTTTCTAGAGTACTTTCAGAATATTCTTTAGCATATTGGTATGTTTTTTTTAAAGGGTCATACAGGTAAACATCAAATGTTTTTCCTCCTAGTTGTTCAACTCCTGTTAAATTAACAATATCGTAATAACCATCTAAATTCACATCGGATCTTATATCCAAACTAGTATGGTTGAGAACGAATACATTTTGCCGATTGCACCCTCCAAAAAAATTGCCTAAAAAATAATAATTTTCATTATCGGATGTGATTTTTAAAATTAATGGATGATAAAGAAGTTCAAACGTGTGAAATTCAAAGTTTGAATTGTGCATACCTATTGAATCTAAACCGCTTTTTTTTAAGCAAGTTGTCAACCCCTTCAATTTTGATAAATCTTGTGAATTTGAAACCAACCCTTTGGCTTCATCCTTGCTTAAAGGTATTCCATAATAAATACTTCTATACTTGTTTTCAAATTCACTATCTGTTAAAACGTCTTTTTTCAGCGGTAAAAATTCATATTTTAAATTGGTCAATATTTTGTAGTCAGAACTAATAAATTGACAGTAATAAGTGCCACTTCCACAAGCTTGCCCGTATGAATTTAAGCCAAACAAAAAAGTAGTGAATATTGTAATATAGAGTATTCTTTTCATAATTTTTAGTAAACGGTTTAGGTGTATGAGTAGTAGCGGATTTCTACTCTCAAACCTTTCGGCTTTGCATTGACCTTTGTTTTATGTTTATAATTTAGTTTATCACTTTCACTCTAATTGTTTTTAGCATTGTTATGTGCAGTTATTTTTTCCAGTTTAAAAGCCCATTGTAAACTCCTAACCAAATCAGTCCGTGATTATCTATGTCCAATTTTTTATAATTCCATTTTATCTTTTCATTATCTGAACTCTCAAGAATCTTGATGATTTCTTGTAATGGTCCGTCAAATTCCTTTTCGTAATTGTCGCCATAACCATTTTCAAAGTAGAACTCCTTATTTTTTGACAAATCAGTTTTCACAAACTGTTTAAATCTGTCCACAAATTGTTTTTTGTCGTAATTGTAATTAGGACTCAAAAGTATGTTGTAGTCGAACAGGTTGTCTGTTCTCATCGAAGCGTATGTTATAAAAGTTGCTCCTAAAGAATGTCCGATTGCCAATCGGTAATCTTGAACTCGATAATTTTTTTTCAGATATGGTTCTATTTCGGTTTGAATGTGTTCGATTAATTTATCCGCATGCCCCATTGGTGGTTCATATCTCTCCAATGTCTCTTCGTGATTGTTAGTTGGTAAAAACTCATCCCATCTATCTTCTGTTACAACTCCAACAATAATTACTGGCTCTATTGTGTTCATTGACAGAAGTTGAATATTTCCACATATGTAGTTAAAAATCCTCGTGTTTTGAGCGTCAAAAAGATAGAGAACTTTGAAATTTTTATCTTTTTCCCAAACATATTCGTCAGGAATGAATATTTGTAACTCTCTTTTTTTCTTATAAACCTTTGATTCGATAAATACAGTTTTTGATTCCGCATAATATTTGTCGGGGTCAAGTTCTTCTTGTCCGAAAAGTGTAATCGAAAAGAGTAATATTCCAATTAATGATATGGTTTTCATTAATATTCTTTTTGTTTGTCGTTTAGAGGCTTTATTTTTCTTCAATTCCATTTTTAAATATTTTCAACATTTCTTTCCAAGCATTTTCTGAATGAGCTTTGTCGTTAGAATCTAAAAACCCTTTTCCATTTAGAATAAGTTCGGAAGTGTCTTTTCCTTTTTGTTTTATTAAAAAACTCAATTCGGTATAATCATCAGAACCTGATTTATAATAAGTATAAGTTAATCGTTCATTCAGATGAAATTCTGTTATTATTGCTTTGTCTGTAAATTTCAAATTATTTTTTAGTCCACTAAAACTTATTGTCTCCCCTTTTTTCCAGGATTTACATTTTACAGACATTTTTAAAACATCAGATAATTTTTCATTCGATGTTAACATTCTCCATATATCACTAATATTAGCTTCAATTTCAATTTTTTTTCGAACTTTTAAAGAATAATCCATTTCAATTTTTTTATATAAATTTAAGTTCAGTCACTATTTTCATCAAATTCACCACAACTCGCTTTTGCTTATTAAAATTTGGTGTAATCCATATTTATTAACTGATTCTTTTTAAGATAAATATGTTCTCTTTTAGAGTCAATAATCACATTAAAACGCTTAAGCACATCTGCACCTAATACGCTCATTTGTTGCTTCCCTATTTTTCCTTCAAAAAAGCCTACGGGAACATCTATCAGCTTTAAAGTTCCTAATCTCAATTCTGGTAATACACCTCTTTTAATTTTTAGTGTATTACCAAATGAATCTTTCAACTCCTTTTCGTCTATTATTTTAATTTTCTCGCCTATTTTATTATCAGCAACAAATTTATCATCATACAAAATCGCTCCACCATAACCGGAATGAATGAGAAATTGATTTCTATATTCCACTCCGCTAATGCTACTTATAGCTTCAATATAAAACCTGTCATTTTTAATAAGCAAAGGCATTTTTACATATTCTTCTATTTTTTTAGGAAGCTCTTTATTTAGAATAATTATACTATTATCAAAATCTATCTCAATTACATAACCCTCAAAAAAGTTGAGACCAAATTTACCGTCTGTAGTTGGGCCCGAGTTTTCATCTTCCCATACAGTAACATTATCTCTTTTTATATTTCCTATTTCTATTGTGTTATTCTTACTATATCTTGATGTAGCTCTTCCTCCCCAGCTTCCTAATTCAATTTGAGAACCCCAATGAATATTCTTTAGATTTTTAGTAGTTTTTTTAGTTAATATTACTGAATTAGCTGCTGTATGCAACATTAAATTTAATGTATCCGTTTTATTCAAAACTACAGATACAACTATGTTGTTATGACTAGTTATTTGAAAAGGTATAGAATCAACATCACTTTCTTTTTTACTTTTTATAATTTCTTGTCCATATCCAATCTGGCAAATACATACTAAAAAGGCTATTTTAATAATTTTGAAGATATTTTGATTATTCATAACGTTTTGCCTTATCTAATATTTACTATTGATATTAAAATTTTGTTTCATACTTTGCTTTTATCTGTTATTTATTAGACTCAAAATATTTTCATGAAAATTATGTTCGTTAATTCCTATAGCATTATCAAGGTTTTCAAAAAATCGCTCTCCGTCTTTTCCAGAATAAACCAGTAATAAAAGCTCATCAAAACTTTTTTTATCCAACACTTCATTCGTTAAAAAGGCACTGATTACATAATAAGTAAAATGACGATTTATGGATGATTTTCTACCTTTTTTAAATTCTTCCAAAAAATTAATGTTTGGATTCTTGCGAAGTTCATCCTTGAATTGTTGTTTTAACTCATCTATACCTTCATAACTCAATCCATAGCCTCCGTAATACGTTGATAGACCTTGAACAAATGGCCAATATATGTTTTCTTGATTTGGAAGATTGTAATATAAATAATCTCCTATGTAACCAAAAACATAATTTTCATTACCTGTACCCGTCATATATATATTGCCACCATTATCAGTAAAGCCTAAATCGTAGCATAAGAAATTGCACTGTCTAGCACTATATAAAAAACCATATGATTTTAATAGTTCGTCCAAGCTTTCAAAACAATAATAGTCTAGTTGGGTAGTTTGTGTTTTTGTTAAGGCTGATAATTTATCTTTAAAATCTGCAAAATCTTCAGCATTTTCTTCATTGATTGAACTACTAAAATGATAGGTTACATTCTTAAACGTCTTTGATTTAAAGTTTGCTGTATTTTCTTCAAAAGGACAATAAAAACGATAGTAACCTTTATAAGGAATAGCTTTCAATTCTGTAATTTGAAATACGAAAGGTGTTCCATCCTGTATGCCAGTAAATGCAACGGTAATTTTATAATCTTCACCATTTGGGGTAAACGACTTTAATATACTTGGGTCATTAAATTTTATGGATTCATTATCATGACCTATTCCTGCTAACTTTCTAAAGAAAAAATTGTATTGTTTTAGATGTAATCTATCCACATATTTCTGGGAAAAAGAATTGTTTAAAGCTTCTGTTAAAAATCCATTTAAAGATTTTTCTAAAACTGATGATTTTATACTGTCTTTTTCCGCTAATTCTAAATTGAAGTTTCTTTGCACTTTAACTTGCCCATAAGACAGGTTTAGCATAAAAGTACAAATAGCTATAAGTCGAATTGTTTTCATTATCTTTATATTTTAATTAATCCCAAACAAATTTTCAGACGAATAATCTTCTTTACAGATGTATACACTTGTTGTTTATAGGCCTCATCCTTATTCATTTCATCTAAAATAGAGTTAATGGTTTCGGTTTCATCAATCGGCATCAGCAACATATCATTGCCTGCTTTTGAGGCTAACAATGGTGCATTGTCAATATTGGTAACCGCCTTCATAATATTTAGTGCATCTGTAATGATAATACCTTTGAAGCCTAATTTCTCTTTCAATAACCCTGTTACTATATTTCTTGAGCAACTAGCAGGAAGTCCATTCGTGTTATAAACCGGGTTGTTTTTTATGGTAATATGTGCCATCATGATAGATAATACTCCAGCTTCAATGAGTGGCGGATATACGTCTAACTCTTGTAAAGCACCATCAATATAGACCGATTTTTTATGTGTGTCTCCTTTTACCAATCCATGACCCGGAAAATGCTTGGCGGTAGCTACTATACCTTGTGATTGGCTAGTTTCTATAAATTTCTTACTTAAGGTAATGACTTGATGTTTATCACTTCCAAAACTTCTATTCTTAATAGCCTCATTGTTCGGGCTTACATCAACCACAGGTGCAAAATTTTGATGAAAACCAATTTGAAGTAAATGATTATTTATTGTTCTAGCAATAGAATCAGATTGCTTAACTGTTTTAATATCAATTGTATTCGTAATCGGTTCAGTGCCTTTTAACCTACCATTGAATAGACTGGGCTCTGCATCTATTGAAAAAAGTAATGGAATTTGATTCTTTTTATTAGAAATGGTGTTGAGGCTACCTATTAGTTTCTTGTGGTTTTCTTTTGTACCTTTAAGAAATACAACGCCTCCAACTTTATTTTCCTTAACTATATTTAAAACCACATCATTGGGTTTTCCCAATTCTCCTGCCGAAGTTATAATCATTTGAGCTACACGCGTGGTATCGTTTAATGAATTGAAAATTCCATCTACCTTGTGTTCAATAACCGGGTCATAATTATAAAAATTATGTAGTTGATTTGATTGTCCATAGATAAGAAAAGTACCAGCTAAAAAAATATATGTAAAAATTAATTTTTTCATTTAAAAACTATTCAATTATTAGATTTATCGATTTAAAGGTATTTCGTTTATCCAATTAAAACCTCTATTCATTAACAAGAAGTCCTTTTCTGTTTTACGAATAAAATTGCCTGTTAAAGTATCGTTGTCCATAATTACTTTAAAGTTATATATAGAATCTTATTGTTTATAATCAACTATGTATGATTTTGTTGAGTCACTAAACTTTGTTAAAGTTATTTTTCTCTCAATTGTGTCTATATCATGTTTGAAGTATAGTGTTTCATTAAGTTTTTTAACAGATAGCCATCTAGTATTGTATATCTGCATGTTTTCCCAACGGACTGTATCTTTAAAATGAATTAGTTCTTCACCGTTTTTTTGAAAATTATCCATTTCAAATAGTCCGTATAATAGAGGTTTCCCCTTAAAATTTGGATAAATTTTAAAGGTGTAATTGTAAACGTTATAAAGAGAAATCCCTATAATAAGTACTTTAAAAACTTTTAGAGCTTTATTTATCCCCTTATTTTTAAAATAAGGCCTTTTAGAGTGTGATAAAAGTGCTGTTCGATTGGTAAAGAAAAACTTGATCAGCACATGATAATTTTCTGCCAATAAAAATAAAAGCAATAGTACTAAATGTGTTGAAATAATTTTCACTGGTATATCAAAAAAATAATTAACTGCCATTACATTTAATGCGGTCATTAAAGAAATAATAGCACCTATTGTAACCGTTTTTCTGAATAGTAGTAATACCGCAGCAACTTCCGCAATACCCATGAAAATATTGTATCCTTTAGAAAACCCCATAATTGTCCATGCTAATCCCATAGGTGAAGAGTCACCATAGATTTCTGTAAGCCTGAATAATGATGGGTTAGGAAATTGTGTTTTAAATAATTTGGCAAAGCCATAATTCATAAGCATAAACCCAACATAGAATCGTATGGCCACTGTCAACCAATAATATAATTTATTGTAATTGGATGATTTTCTATCTATTATAGACCAAATAAGAGTCGTTAAAATTGCGAATAGAAATATGGTAAAAAACAATACATAATCATAAGTTGTGTCCCCGCTTCCATTAGAGCCTGTTCGTATTGTATAAGTAATCCCTAAAATCGTTTTTCCTACCCATGGAATAAACTCATAAAGAAAGTTTTGATAAAGTGTTGAAATACGGTTAAACTCTGGATAAGCAGAATTATTATTTATTAAAATAAATAACAGAAAATATGCAAAAAAGAATCTAAATGTTATCTTTTTTATTGTACTCCAAGGACTTACTGTCGTGTTTGTTTCAGAAACCATAAAGCATATAAATAATAATTATTCGTTGATAATTTGAATAGCTTTTTCAAGTACTTCATCTTTGCCACTTTTAATTCCATTTATAGTAGGTTTTATGATTATGTCAGGGACAATGCCCACTCGTTGTGTATTAGTTCCATCAGGGTAGTAAACACCTATTCCAGAAATCATTGTTCTTAAACCACCAGGTAAGAATATTTGAGAAACATTGCCATCTGCACCAGCTGTCGTACTGCCAATTACGGTTGCATTTTTACTAGCTCTAAAGGCCATGGCATGATACTCGGCACTACTTTGCGTTTTTTCATTAACTAAAATAACTAGCTTACCTCTGTAATAATCTTCACTTGCAGGAATCTTTGTATTTTCATTAATAGTAAACTGCCCTGGATTATTGACATTTCCTTTACTGAATTTTACAAAGTCTGTAGGTTCATCCATGAAAAAACTCCCTAATGAGAATGGGACAAAAGCTGATGGATAGTTACGTATATCGATTATGATTCCTTTGGTATCTTTTAACTGTTTTTTTATTTCCAGAACATCTTCATCTTTAATATTTGCCAAGGTTATATAGCCAATATTATTGTCTAGTATTTTGAAGCATTTTTCATTTTCATTAACCTTAAACCAATAATACATATTAAGTTCATTCCCTTTATATAGTTTTAAATGATGTATACTTTTCTTATTACTAGTGATATATTCTACCTCAATGATCTTATCATTAGAACGCAACAAATCTTCAGAAATATTTCTTAATCTAGTAGGCTTATTTGAAGCTGGATAATAAATACTTAAACTATCCACTAAATGCTTTATTGACTTACCCTTAATTTTAGTAATTACATCGCCTATTTTGAGTTTTGAGACACTTGCCAATTCAGGATTGTAATAATCTGTAACAACAAATTTATTTTCTACAAATTCAGCTTTAAAAGGTGCATAAAAACTACCTCTTAATTCTTGAATTTTATCTCCGCCTCCCCATAAATTAGCATGGGTGTCTTTTACATCTCCAATTATTTGCAAAGCAGCCAGCTCATAATCCAGCTCTGATTCTGCATTTAAAAATTTAGGAATATACTCTTTAAGAACTGTATCCCAGTCTTTATCTGTTATATGCTTATTAGGAAAAAAGTAGTTAATAATGTTCCAATATCGATACAAAGACAGTAACCTAAACCCCTTATCAGGAAAAGGCATATTAAGATATGTATTCTCATTAGAAAAATCTGGATTTTGAACTCCTTCCTTTAGAGAAACATAAAAATTATCTCTTTGATTTCTATTATTAAATATATGGTTAATTGAAGCCTTCAACTCTGATGAAACATCGTAGTTTTCTATCCAAGCGAATTCTGTTTTAGGATCAATACCCTCAATACTTTTACTACAATTTTCGCAAATAGGCACTGACGAATATTTTTTTATCCAATCTGTTAGTAGCTTATCCCTTTCATTGGTGTTACTAACTTTAAGGTAGTTTGGTAACATCCTAAAAAGTTCATAATCCCAATTGTATTCTCCAGCAGCAATAGTAGGGTGATGATATTTGACAAACCCCCAAACCTTTCCTAGTAAATCTAGGTTATTAATTGTTTCCTTATCTAAATCTGAAAACGAAATATCCGACCCTTTATCGAAAGCTTTGTCCTCTTCAGCAGGTTTTAATTCTCTTTTAATTATCTCTAGATTGCCATCTTCAACACTTTTACCATCTACTGTAATTTTAAGATTGTCTATCCACATCTTTCCTGTTCCCACTAACAAAGCACCAAAAACAATATTATCTGTTTTTTCGGGGTTCATCTGTAACTCTATCTCATACTTCTGCCAATCAGTAGTTCCTTTTACTCCATTATGCATCATATTATCAAATGCAATTTGAGGATCTATTCGCATCCATAAACCAGCATACCCTTCTGTGATATTTTCAGTTTTTATATAACCTGAAAAGACAATGGTTTTCCCCTTGTAATTTTCAGATAAGCTAGATACCAAAACATTAACATTGTCAGCCTCATTATTACCCTCTATAACTAGTGAATAATTACCCTTTTGAACTGTAGTTGAATCTAATTGAGTTGTATAGCTGCCTTGAGCATTATTTTTCCAATTTTCAGGAAACCTATTACTATTGATTACCTCAAAATCAAGATTTAAATTTTTATTTGTTTGAGAAAATACTATTGTTTGTCCTAAAACAAATAAAACAAGGGTTTTTAAAATTAGGTTTTTCATATTAGCTTATTTAATTTTAGCTTGTCTTAAATATTATTTTTATATGTTATAGACGCTCCAATTTTTAGAGTTGTTGCAAGATTCAGTTAATTCTTTACTATTTTGGGTCTTATTATTTTTTAAATTGGTTAAGCAACCTACCTTAGCAAATGCTATATTACCAATGCGAATTGAGCTTGTGTTTCTATTGTCGTTAGCAAAGACACTGACAATAAAGACAATAAATAGATTTGTTTAAAATTTATCATTTAAAATTTGATTTTTTATGTTGATCGTGTGCTAATATAAATTAGTATTCGACAAAAAACGTTCACTTAAGTTAAGTAATGTTTTAGCCTTAAAATCACAATCCTAAACTACTTATAGATTTTTCATTTATTTGTCTCTTTAGGCAGAATTATACCTTGTTGGTAGTCTATTTAGGTATTCAAATATCTGTTATTTACATATTGATATCGCTTCCCGATAAATCCTTTCATAATTCAACTTCAAAATATCCTTAGAATATAATTTAACGTTTTTGGGTACTTCTTTTTGGATGGCTTGCAATTTGAATTGAACCTTTTTATCCTTACCATCTGCAAAGGCAATAAACTCGCCTTGTTTCAATCTAAAGAAAACATCGGCTCGTCGTTTGGAAACTTCTTTTTCGCCTTTGGTTACACGGCTTTCCCAACTTAATCCGGTGCTTTTGCTGATGCTGTGCGTAGGTGTTTTGATGATTTCAAAAAAACGCTCGTAATACTTGGCGGTATCTGGATCGTTGACCTTTCCAAAAAATTGATAGGACAAATTGCTCAAAATGGCTTTGCTCATATTGTTACCATACATAATATCATTTTGAACTTTGTCCTGCATCACATAGATGGTGGCTATATCATAACTTCTAAGCGTAGCCGGAACTCGGTGCATATTGAGTAATTTAATGGTAGGTGCTTCTTCCATCATTAAAAATGAAGATTGTTGCCCTCTAACGCTCATTTGTTTGATAACCGTGTGCATAATTGCTGCAATGATTGGCGAATAGGCTGATTCATATTTCGGATGATTTACTATGGAAATTACAGCTGGATTTTCCTTGCTGTTTATGTTCAGCGGCACTTCATCTTTCGATAGTGCCATAAACAATTGCTGTGAACTTATTTTTTAAAGCATTGACCAATGTGCTTTTTACACCAGCGGTTTGTTTATCGGAATCCATTCCGTTAATAAAAGCACTTAACATACTTTTTGAAGTAAGATTGGAACTTAAAAAGGAAACCAATTATTTGGTGATTATTGATTGAAAAATAGCAATCAATTGAGGTAAGATGGAAAATTGTGGGTGTTTTGTTCAAGTTTCCATATCATTCCGTCCAATAAGCCTTCAACGGCATCGTTAAAGAATTTTAAGGTACTGTTTGAGCTGGACTCATTAAATTCCAGAAGATTCTCGATAAGAACTTTGGATAATTCATTGACACTTTCCTCATTGGGAAAATACCTTGGTGCAATCGGATTGACACAATAATGGATTTGGTCAAAAGCAATAGTATGGAATTTTACGTCCTTACCTTTAAATCAAGGGTAGGCTATTTCGGTAAGTTCAAAATTCTTGTAATCGTGTATAATACCAGAATATTGATGGGCGCTAATATGCTGAAAGAAGTAATAAATGAGCTTAAAAATACATGGAGTATAGACTTTGTAACCAAATGATTGGTGTCAAATGCACGAAATAGATTTAAGTATATTTAATCAGGAAAGCAAATTCAAATTTGGATGAATGATTATAACAATTAAAAGACTACACAACAGTTTAGGGGAAATATCACCAGTAAAATCCGCCAAGCTTAATAACTCTGGGGCTAGCCTCAGAGGAATTAAAAACAAAATAAAAAAAATAATCTTGAAAAACTAAGCAGTTCTAATTAAGGGAAACTTAAACACTTATGGGTTGAAATCAGTCTTATAGTAAAAAGTATTATTTCTAACTCAATTGTAGGCTTTCCGTATTTACAGAATGAAACTTTTTCGAACTTTTAGTATCATTTGTCTATAATTACTTCTTATTGAAACGTAATTTGCAACCTTGATGTAAGGGTATTACAAGTTTAGTACCTAGATTCAAGAAATAACCTAAAGCATCTTATTCAAAAACATTTAAATAGCATAAAAACTATTAATGAACGTAAATCATATCTCTTAAAATAACTTGGCTTCATACAATCAATAATATTAAAGCCTGGACCATTAAAAACCTATTGATAGTATTGCGCTTTTAAGGCTTACCATAAATAGCAAAACCTACATGTCTAATTTCAAATTAAGTTAATTTAGATAGGATTAGATTCACATCGTCGTTCAAAAAGTTCGAACTTTGTCCCATCGCGGTCACGAATGAATGAAAAAAAATTAAGTCAAATCAAGCTTGCTTGAATTTGTAAGTAATTTTTTTTCATTATCAAAGCGTAGCTTTGAGGATCACGAAGCGCAGCGAAGTAATCCTAAAAACAAAAAGGTGAAATCAAGCTTGCTTGAATTTGTAAGTAATTTTTTTTCATTATCAAAGCATGGCTAACAATAGTATTTAAAGTAGTAAAAAATATTTTATGGGCGAGTCTAAAGTTTTAAGCATCATATTAATTGTATTATATTTTTGTACAGGAATTATACCAAGTTTTGGCTCAATTGAGCCAGCATATTCACAGTGGTTATATATTTCTATATTAAATATTATAGGTTTAATTTATATTTATATTAAGCGCAAAGATTTTCAGTTAGAATTTAAAAATAAATTAGTACTCCTATTCTTTAGCTCTATAGTGTTGTTTTTTATTGCTGCCTGGATTTCGGTTTTTAAAGCAGATATAATTTCAGAAAGTGTTTTCGAAATCTCTAGATTATCTACTATTATTATTGGATTTCTAATCTTGTTTTTTATAATAAAACACAACCCTAAAGCCTATTTTAATGTTTTAGTAAAAACTGCGATTATATTTTTAGCATTTGAAGTATATACTGTTTGTAGTCATTTTTTTTCACAAAGTAATGTTCCCAGAAGTTTAGATTTAATTAAGTCTTTAAAACATAATTATGGTAGTTTTAATATTTTAGCAACTAGTCTAGCTATAAAGTTTCCTTTTGCAATCTATGCATTTATTTATTTTAATAAATTTTGGAAATATTTTTCAGCAGTTATAATAGTTTTAACTATTACAGCAGTATTTTTTACTAGTGCCAGAACATCTTCTTTAAGTTTAGCTCTTATTTTAACCCTGTTTTCGATTGTCTATTTACTGTCTAATAAAACACAATTTATAAATTCATTATTAAAAAAAATTGTGCCTTTAGTGCTTTTCACTTTAGTTGCCATTTTTCTTTCATTAAATACCAATAGAATTAAGAGTAGTGCGTTTAATAGTTTCGAAGATTTGTTTTTTCCAAAAAAAGTGGATAAGCTTTACCAATATGATTTTGATAGTTCTTTAACAAGCGATAGTAATAGGAGTGTGTATTGGAATACTGCTTTAAATGATTTTAAAACATCACCATTTATAGGAGTTGGAATAGGAAATTGGAAATTACAATCTAAACAGAATATCTTACAGGTTTACTCGGTTGACCAATATAAATATCCAAAAAGAGTTCATAATGATTTTTTACAAATACTAGCAGAAACTGGTATTGTTGGCTTCACTTTTTATAGTGTAGGTCTAATAATTATTCTTGTAATAGTTTTTAAATTATTTTTTAATAAAGCCAATAGGGAAGATCGACTAATTTATTTGATTTTATTTTTGTCTGTTATTGCCTATATGGTTGATGCCTTTTTTAATTTTCCTCAAGAGCGTGCACCAATACAAATACAATATTACACTCTTGTTGCAGTTTTGTTAAGTTTTTATGCATTAAATGGGACAACTTATAAAATTAAGTTTAAACCAACGTTTATACTTTTATTTGTAGTTGGGTTAGCGTCTTTTATCGCTAATCTTCAGGCATTTAAGTCTTCACTTGTACAAAAAATAGTATATGATAGTTTTATTGGAAAGGACTTATTAACGACGACTTACGATATACCATATAACAAAATGGCAAATGACTTACCAAAATACCCTCTTATAGGTACTATAGGTAGGTCTTTAGAGCATCCAAAAGCTATGTTTGCTTATTCAGAAGGGAAGTATGACTTGGCGATGGACCACATTAATAAAGCAATAGAATTAACGCCTAACTTACACGAGCATTATGGATTTAAAGCCATATTATTTTATCAAGTAGATAAATTTAAAAATATAGATAGTGCAAGGTATTATGCTGAAAAGACCTTTAAAATGCAACCATCGGTTAAAGCAAATTATATTATAGCTAGAAAATATTATAAAGAAAAAAAGGATACGACAAAAATACTAGAATTAGCAGATGCCTATTTAAAAAAAGTACCAAATGATACAGATGAATGGATTGCCAGAGTGCATTATACCAGTAACAGTAAGGAAGCACTTAAAATTATAGATACTGCAATTAGTTTAAATCCAGGAAATCAACAATTAATAGAGCATAGAAAAAAACGTTTTCAATTTACTAATAAAAACAAAGTAACAAAGCTAAAACCTGCAAGAACCGAAGACCAACGTTTTGTCAAAAAATATTATGATTTGGGAATGCAATATTTTACAAATAAGGAATACAAAAAGGCATTAGCCGAGTTTCTTAAAGTAAAGGAAGTTGAGCCTAACAATAATGCCATATTAATAAACTTGAGTTTAGTACAAATTAAACTTAAAAAGTATGAAGATGCCATACCTAATTTAACTAAGGTTATTGATTCTAACTTTATGTCTAATGGCCAGCCAGAGTATAATAGAGCTCTATGTTATGTGCGATTAAAAAACAGAAAAATGGCTGAAGAGGATTTTAAAAGAAGCATTGAAAAAGGATATCCAAAAGCCATTAAATTAAGAGAAAAGTTACTAAAAGAAATAGATTAATTACTTTACCCACAATAGCCAATTTTAAAATGCATGAGTAGTAATACGCTAAATGTTTTAATACTATTACAAGAAAAAGAGTCGCCACTTGTTTTTAGGATTATAATTCTATTATTAACTTTAGTAACAACTATACTTGTAATCGTAGTTCTTTTTCGAGGTGTTTTTAATTTTTTTGAAATGGCACAAGTAGAATTATTTAGGAAAAAGCAATTTTTTAATCACATTTATTTTAAAAAGAATCAATTGCCTGATGAGTTTAAAGAAATCTTGAATCAAGACTTTAATTTTTACAATCGATTAACTCCAAAGCAGAAAACTAATTTTGACCATAGAGTCCAGTTTTATATTACAAATTGGGAATTTATAGGAAAAGATATTGAAATTACAACTACTATGAAAGTTTTGGTTGCAGCTACTGCTGCTAAACTTACTTTTGGATATAGAGACTATAAAATAGAAACTATAAATAAAGTAATTATTTATCCAAAAATATACTTCTCTACAATTAACAAGGAAATGCACAAAGGTGAATTTAATATGGCATATAAAGCCTTAATTTTTTCTTGGGAAGATTTTTTGAAAGGGTATAAAATTACTAACGATAACATTAATCTTGGTGTTCATGAATGTATTCACGCTATGCATTTTTCATTTTTAAAATCAAGAAAATACAGTACCAGTTCAGCAATTTTTTTAGATTCGTTTTATGAGCTAACAAAAATGCTAGATGATAATGCATTGTTAAAACAAAACCTTATTAACTCGGAATATTTAAGGGATTATGCTTTTGAAAATCAATTTGAATTTATCTCTGTAATAGTCGAAAACTTTATAGAAACACCTGAGCAATTTCGATCTAAATTTCCAAGAATATATGCTAAAGTAAAAGAGATGCTCAACTTTAATTTTGCTGGGTATTAATTTTATAACGTTTTTTAAGGAATTGTAAGTGTCGTTGTAATTTGATCTGACCAAACATCATCATTGTCTTTACATCTTAATTTTATAGTGTGTTGACCTTGACTAAACACATGATAGATTTGATTAATAGGAATTGTAATAACCACATCATCTATAATATATTCATATTCTACTATAAATCCGCCTAAATAGTTGTCTTGATCAAAACTACTTGAAGCATCTAGCAAATATTCGTTATCTGCAATTTCTTCAACTAATTCTAATGATAATCCTGAAATTGGACTTAAGTTTTCATGAAATTTAATTTCAAAATAGGCAGATTCTTGTGCGCCCCAAGTATCTTCAACAGTTACATTAAAGGTTTTAATTGTAGGTTGATTATTTCTTACTGCTAACGATAGGGAATTAAGGTTTACAGTAGCTGTATTTACATAAGGAGTATCATTAATAAAAAATATAAGTTCTTCTGATAAAGAATTGATACTTAATGTTCCAAAATTATTATTAAAATCTCTAGCTCTAAAAGCAACAGGATAATTTAAGTTATTAGCAGGTGTCCATACTTTAGCATGACCTTGGATGATACTTCCGTTTATATTATTCCAACCATTACTATCGTTAGTGAAATATTCTAAATTTGGACTAACATTTAATTCTGATAATGATGCATCTTTATCATCACAACTCATTACAATTATGAAAAAAATTAGACAGAAATATTTTGAGAATAGTTTCATAGTTTAATTTTTTATTAATTTATATGTTTTACTTTCTCCATTATAGGTTAGTATTGCCATATATACAGCACCAGCACCTTCTGCATTAAATAAAGGATTATACCATGAATACGTGTTTTCCCCTTCAGTAGCAGTAAACTCTTCAACAAAAAGGACTATTCCATTTAAATTTTGAATTCTAAATACCACTTGTGTTGTATTAGATACAGTTAATTTTAAATTTAATTGTTGTTGAACAGGATTAGGAAAAAAACTAAACTCATCGTTAGCAGGAGGATTAATTGCATCTACAACAGCAATACCATCATAAGGTTTTACTTTTATTAATTTTGTAAGTGTTTCGGTTCTAGTTATACCAGTAATTACAGTAGTTACATCTACGCTAACAGTATAAAAGCCTTCTTCATTAAAGTAATGATAAACTGTTTCGCCAGTATTTGTATGTCCATCTCCAAAATCCCAAATGTGTTGGTATATTGGGTTAACTATTCCTGTATAAAACCCTAAAAACTCATCTTGTTCTAGTTCTATATAAGTAACCTCTTCGCCAAGATCATTAATTTCTGTGACTTCATTTTCTGGTTTGGTATGAAATATTTCTAGATATTGATCGACAATAATAATGGGTCTATTTATTGAGGTTGTTCCGCAAGAATTCATAATTTCAATTGTGTAAACTCCACTATGTAAATTATCTGTAGCATTATTATTAGCAATAATGTAAGTATCTGCAATTCCGGTTTCAAAACTTGATCCTGTTGGAAAGATTTGAACATTGTCTTTTAAAATTCTATAGGCTTCTTGGCCAATAGCATCCCAACTTAAAATAATGGTTTCGCCTGTTAAAAATTCTAATTGATTTGGTAAATCATTAATAAAGGCTGTATTTATTTCTGGTAGAGGATTAATGTTTATTAAAACTTCTCCTTGCGTAGTGCCACAGTTGCCTAAAGTAGTATCTAAAGCCTGTACAGTAAAGCTTATTGAGCTTACATCTGTAATATCGTTAGGTGTGTAAGTAAAAAATCCTGTGCTATTGCTCTCTATTTGTTCAGTATTTGCAAATAAGGTAAATTGGGTAGCGTTAGTTGAATTAATTGAAGTAGTAGAGATTATTATATCTTCATTTTCACAAAAATTAAGAGTCTCAATTCCATTAGTATTGGTAACATTTATATCTGTAATAACTAAACCTTCAATAATTTGAAATGTTGTAGTTAAAGATGTAGAGCAGCCATTGTTATTTAGTGCAATAACTTCTAATTGGTAGGTGCCTTCTTCTAGATTGATACCTGTTGTATAGCTGTTTGAAGAGCTAACTAAATTACCATCTAAATAAAAGGTATAGCTATCTGTATTATCGGCAGTTGCTTCAAAATTAATAGTCTCTCCTTCGCAAATAGTATTACTTGTATTTGGAGTTAAAGTAAGATTTGCTGGCGCACTTAAAATAGTAACATTAAAACTAGATTCGTTAGCACAGCTATTTGGTGGAGTTCCTACTTGATTGTAGATAAAAATGGTTTGCGAGCTAGATATTAAATCTCCAGCACTAAATGCGGTTCCTGAACCATCGGTTTCAGAAAAATAATTACCATTTGTAAGAGTAGGCAGTGTATAACTATCACATGCTGTTTGGTCTGTAAGTGTATCTACATTTGGTAAACCACTAATAGT